>JAUXWC010000061.1 GCA_030685025.1 Rhodoferax sp. | reverse complement strand
CTGCATGGCCTGGCGCTTGGGCACCGACTGTGCCTCGACAAACAGCAGCCAGGCCATCATGCGCTGGATGTACTCGTGGTAGAGCGCCGTCGGTGCGTCCATCAGCATCGAACCCTGAATCCACTCGGTGCCCAGATGCAGATGGCGGATCGGGCCTTCGTCGGAGAAGTTGACTTCGGGAAGGGGGTTGCCGCGTTTTTTCAAGATGGAGCATTATCATCAAACTCGGCGCGCGCTTGTTGCTGTCTGCGCCGCTGCTTGCCGGTGCCGGGTCAACACCAAATCATGCAATGCTGGCGTTGACCGAACGACGAGGGCAATCAGGGCAGTCGCTCGCGGGCCCTCAGACCGGCGCCGCCACACGTTATAGTGTGCCGCAAGCTGCGTTCCAACATCGACCTTCGCGGGGCGGCGTTGACCGGCTGGCAGCACCAGGAGATCTTTCCAATTGAGCATGCGATCACTCGCCTTGGCTACGCTACTGGCGGTGCTAAACACCAACGCGGATGCGCTGGAGCGCGACGTCCGCAATGGGCTTGAATATGTGGGCGGCATCTACGGCAGCATCCTGGCACATGAAGTTGGTCACGCGCTGACAGCCAAAGCGTTTGACGCAACCGACATCCGGATCAAGATCCCGCGCGAAGGCATCTTCGATGGCGTGACCACGTTTAACCATCCGCGTGGCCTATCGAGCGAGCAAGGTCAGGTGTTCAGTATCGCGGGGCTGGTCAGCGCCAATGTGATCGGTGAATTGGTGATCCAGCGCAAGGGCTTGCACCGCTCTCCTTTCTCGCGGAGTCTGGTGGGCACCGCGCTGGTCAGCAATGTGATCCATGTCGTCAGCTACTACACCAAGGTGCGCGGACGCAAGGGCTACCAGGGCAACGACATCGACGCTTTTGAGCTCAGTGGCGGCAACCCCCACATGCTGTCGGCCGGCTTGCTGGCCTACACCGCCTGGTCACTCAGCCGGGCCAGCAAGAAACAAATACCGCTGTTCGGGGTGCAGGTGCAGTTCTGAGTTGACGGCTCAAGTCGATCGCAACACCCCCAATCGCGGCAATGCGGCCACTGCGTTGCGCGTCGTCGCCGCCGCCAAATCGGCTGTCGGCAACCCCCGCAGCGCCGCCACTTCAGCCCCAATACGCGGCAACTCGCCCGGCTCATTGCGGCCCTGAGTTTCCCCCGCTGCACGTTGTTCCGCCGTCTTGTACAACCAATGCGGTGGAATGTCTGGTGCGTCCGTCTCCAGCACGATCGCGTCCAGCGGCAAGCCAGCGGCAAGCCGGCGCAGTTGGCGCGCCCGCTCATACGTGACGGCACCCCCAAAGCCCAGTTTGAGGCCGAGTTGGATGAACACATTGGCCTGCTGCTCGCTGCCATTGAAGGCGTGGGCGATGCCCTGCCATGACCGCCCGGCAGTCTCACCAGCCGGTGCCGAAGCGGCCACGGCACGCAGCCCCTTGAGCAGTTGATCAACCGAGCGGCGCACATGCAGGATCACCGGCAAGCCATGCCGGCGCGCCAGCTTGAGTTGCTCCACATAGAAAAACTCCTGGCGCTCACGCAAGGGGCTCCGGCACAACTCGGGCACGAAGTAGTCCAGACCGATCTCACCGACCGCCACCAGGCGCGGGTCATCGCGCTGACGCAACAGGGCGGCATCCAGCGCGGCCAGATCGGCGTCGTGCGCGCGGTTCACATACAGCGGGTGAATGCCCAGCGCGTAGCTGTCGACACCGGCGTGTGCCAAGGCCCGAACCTTCTCAAAGTTGGCCACTTCCACCGCTGGCAGCACACAATGGCCAACCCCCAATGCGGCGGCGCGTGCGCGCACCCGCGTCCGGTCGGGCTCGAACTCGGGCGCATCCAGATGGCAGTGGGTGTCGATCCATGAACTCATGAACGGATGATGCCAGTCAATCGTTCTGAAGTGACGCCACTAACTCAGGCTCTTCTTGATGTGCTTGTCGGCACGCTCGGACTGCTCTTGCGCTGGCTTGGTACGCATGGGGGGCGCAAACGGCGGCGGAAACCCGACAAACACCAGAAACAGAAGGATTGGCAGCAGGACATAGAAGAGCGGTCGCTTCAGGCTCAATATGATGTTCATGGTCGCTTCAAGCTGAGGGCTGACCTATGCTTTTCAAGCCAGATGGCGGCACGGCTCACATGAAGTGGCTATTTGCCCAAAAACTCATGATCGAAAGTCGCCACTCTGCAATCCCACCACCTCGATGCCTTCCCGCACGTAGTTTTGGTCGCCGCCATAGACCACCATCTTGCGTTGCACACGCGACCCCAGCAGCGCGCCGGCTTGCTTCAACCCACCGGCAAACCCGCTGTGGTAGGTCTGCGAAGACTTGATCTCCACCAGCCCCAGCCCGCCGGGGACTCCGGTATCCTGCACCACCAGGTCCACCTCCACACCTTGGCTGTCTCGGTAAAAGCACAGCGGCACGCGCTGGCCGTGGTGCTCGAACTGCTTGACAAACTCCATCACCACCAGATTCTCAAAAAGGAATCCCCGCGGCGGATGCGCCACAAGCTGCGCCGAGTCCCGCACACCAGTGAGCCAGGCCGCCAGACCAACGTCGTAAAAGTAGAGCTTGGGTGACTTGATCAGCCGTTTGCCGATGTTTTCAAACCATGGCGGCAACAGATAGACCACGTAGCTGGCTTCGAGCAGGCTCAGCCACGCGCGCGCCGTGTGGCCCGAGACACCAACATCATTGGCCAAGCTGGCCAGATTGAGCAAACAACCCACCCGCCCCGCGCACAACTGCACAAAACGCCGAAACTCGCGCAATTGGCGCACCTCAATGAGTTGGCGCAGGTCGCGTTCCACATAGGTCTCGAAATAGTCGCCCAGCACGACGGCAGGTGGCAAGCCCTGGGCGTGGATGCGAGGATAGCCACCCGCAAACAGCAAGTGATCGGTCGTGCCATCCAGCCCAGCTTGGCGCAACTCGTTGACAGACAGTGGCAACAGCTTGAGCAAGGCCGTGCGCCCGGCGAGCGACTGGGTAATCGAGGCCATCAGGTCGAACTGGTGACTTCCGGTCAGGATGAATTGGCCATTGCCGGGCATGGCATCCACACGTACTTGAATCCAGCTCAACAAACTGGGCACCCGCTGCACCTCGTCGATGACGGCGCCGCGCGGATACCGCGCCAGAAAACCGCCAGGGTCGGCCAACGCGAACTCACGCACGTCTGGTTGTTCCAGATTGGCATAGGGCAAGTTGGGGAAAGCATCGCGGCACAGCGTGGTCTTGCCGGCCTGGCGCGGCCCGGTGACCGTGACGACCGGGTACTGGCGCGCTCGCTCGCTCAGTACCGCGGCCAGATGGCGGGGAATTCGGGTCGAAATCGGCAAGCCGCTCACCTCATGCAAATGGGAAGTAGTACTTCAGTATTACACAAACGCAGATTTGGCGACATGAGTCCCGCACCGGAAACGCACGAGGCCAGCGCATCGACCAGACCAAGGGCGTCAATCCAAACCACGATACAGGGAAACTACCCTACCCGCCGCCTGCAAGTGCCATAAGAATGTCACACATCCGCGTCACGCTGCGGACTTGATCCGCGTGGTGTGCACCGCGCCCCGTTCACAACAAACCAAGGGACCTCACATGAAAACCCAACTCACGCTCGTCGCCGTCGCGGTAATGACCCTCAGTGCCGCCGGCACGGCCTGCGCACAAGAAAAGACCCTGCGCCTGTTGACCTGGGCCGACTATGCCCCCAAGGATGTGGTCGCCCAGTTCGAAAAGGAAAGCGGCTATAAGGTGGAGCTAACCTTGTCCAACAACGAGGAGATGATCTCCAAGTTACGCGCCACCGGTGGTGCCGGCTTCGACCTGGCCCAGCCCTCGCAAGATCGCATCACCGGCCCGCAACAAGAGTTTGGCATCTACAAACCAATGGACCTGAGCAAGCTCAAGAGCGAACTGTTCATCCCCTCCATGCTGGAAGCCACTCAGCGCAACACCACGCTGGCCGGCAAGGTTTACGGCCTGCCGCACATCTGGGGCACCGATGGCTTGGTGGTCAACACCAAGCTCACCAAGATGGGCGACTACCCCGACCTGTGCCGCGCCGATGTCAAGGGCAAGACCGCCGTGCGCCTGAAGCGCCCCACCCTGCTGGCGTTTGCCTTCGCCGCCGGCAAGGATCCATTTGCCCTGTACGGCAACGCCAAGGCCTACAGCGCACTGATGGACGAAGTGGGCAAGACCCTCACCGCCTGCAAGGGCAACCTCAAGTTTTTCTGGGACAACAAGGACCAATTGCTCAATGGCATGCGCGCCGGCGAGATCGTCGGCGCCATGATGTGGGACACCGGCGGCTGGAAGCTCAACGGCGAGCAGGCCGAGATCCAGTTCATCGCGCCCAAATCCGGCGCGCTGGGCTGGATCGACACCTTTGCCATTCCCGCCAAGGGCAAGAACGACGCCGCGGCCTACGCCTGGATCAACTTCAACCTGCGCCCAGAAATTGCCGCCAAGGTGGCCGGCTCTGCTGGCAACTTCACCGCCTCCAAGGGCGCGGATCTGCTGATGGATGCCAAGCTCAAGGCGCAGTTCGCCACCAGCTTTCCCGAGGCCGCGCTCAAAAACGTCAAGTGGTACCCGGCCGTGCCCGCTGGCATTGAAGAGATTGAAGGCAAGGTACTCGACCGTATCAAGGCGGCGAAGTAAGCGCATTGACCCCGAGTCAGATGCAAGCGGACCTGCACGCGGCGCGGGTCACCAAAGGTTTTGGCAAGCACCTCGCGGTGGCCGACTTGTCGTTTTCGGTGGCGCGCGGCAGCTTCTTTTCGATTCTGGGACCGTCGGGCTGCGGCAAGACCACGCTGTTGCGCATGATCGCTGGCTTTGTCGCCCCCGATTCGGGTGGCATTCACATTGGCGGCCAGAGCATGCAGGGCGTGCCGCCGAATCGGCGCCCGGTCAACATGGTGTTCCAGCACCTGGCGCTGTTCCCGATGATGTCGGTCGGCGAAAACGTGGCTTACGGCCTCACGCGCCGTGGCGTGCCCAAGACCGAGATCGCGCGGCGCGTTGGTGAGATGCTGGAACGGGTCAGCCTGAGCGGCGCGCAAACCAAACGCGTGGACCAATTGTCCGGCGGGCAGAAACAGCGTGTGGCGATCGCCCGCAGCCTGGTGCTGGAGCCCACCTTGCTGTTGCTCGATGAACCGCTGGGTGCGCTGGACCTGAAACTGCGGGAGCACATGAAAATCGAGCTCAAGCAATTGCAGGCGGCCTTTGGCACCACCTTTGTCTACATCACCCACGACCAGTCAGAGGCGCTGGTCCTGTCCGATCAAGTGGCGGTGATGAACGCAGGCCGCTTCGAGCAGGTGGGCACACCGCAGCAGCTCTATTACCAGCCCCGAACGCCCTTTGTGGCGGGTTTTGTGGGGGCCAGCAATCGGATCGATGGGCGCGCGACCGCCGTGCAGGGCGAGGAAGTGTCACTCAGCAACGAACGGGGCCTGGTGCTGCATGCCCGCGCGGTTGGAGCGATCGCAGTGGGTGACGCCCTGCAAGCTTTCGTTCGCCCAGAGGCGGCCACCCTGGCGCGCGAGGCCGAAGCCCTGAGCGCCGACCAGCCGCGCTATGTCGGCCAGGTGCAAAGCCTGCTGTTCGACGGCGCCAACTCGGCGCTGCTGCTGCAAGAGGAACGCAGCCGCACCGAGTTTCGCATCGCCTTGCCGCAGACTGGCCATTTCTCCGACCTGCAAGTGGGCCAACGCGTGCACTTTGGCTTCGATCCCAAACAGGCGGTGTGTTTTGCGGCGGCACCCCATGCCGACTGATACACCGTCAAACGACGCCAATACAGTGAACCACAGCGCACGACATCAGGCGCGCTTGTTGTGGCTGTTGTTGCTGGCGCCGGCGCTGGTTTGGCTACTGGGCCTGATCGTGCTGCCGCACTTGGAACTGGCGGTGCTGTCACTGCGCGCACGGGTGGCGCCACGGGTCTATGAACTCAGCCTCAACCAGTACCGCACCTTCGTTGAAGAGCCGCTGTACTGGCACACCTTTGTGCGCACCGCCTGGATGTCGCTGCTGGCCACACTGCTAACTTTGTTGATTGCCTTCCCGATCGCCTGGACCCTGGCCAAGCTGGCTCGCGGGCGCGCCAAGTCGGTGTTGTTCATGCTGTGCCTGGTGCCGTTCTGGATCAGCGAGACCGTGCGCACCCTGGGTTGGATGATCTTGCTGCGTGAATCCGGCGTCTTGCCCGCGCTGCTGGTGCGCCTGGGCTTGGCCGATACCCCGCCCGAGCTGCTGTACCACGACGCCACCGTGCTGGTCGGCCTGGTCTATTCGTCACTGCTATTCATGGTGGTGCCGCTGACCAGCGCGCTGGAGAGCCTGGACGACAGCTTGATCGAGGCCGCCTACGACCTCGGTGGCAACGGCCCCAGCATCCTGCGGCGCATCGTCATCCCCCACGCCGCACCGGGCATTGCTGCGGGCTGCATTGTGGTGTTCATGCTGACGCTTGGCAACTACCTCACGCCCACGCTGCTTGGCGGCAAGAACTCGCTGTGGTTCACCGAGCAGATCTACACCCAGTTCATCACCCGTTTCAACTGGGAACAAGGCGCGGCTTTTGGTTTTCTGCTGTTGAGCTTGAGCACAGCCATGGTATGGGCTGGACTCAAACTCAGTGGCCAGAGTTTTGGTGAGGTGATGCGCCGATGATTCCGTCCCTGCCCCGCCCGACCTGGCTGCGAATCAGCACGGTTTTGTATGGCTGCGCGTTTTTCACCTTCCTGTTCGTGCCGCTGGTGGTGGTGGCCGTATTCGCCTTCAATGATGCGCCCTACCCGGCACCGCCGTGGCGTGGTTTTACGCTGGACTGGTTTCTGGGCCGCGCAGACGCGGCCGGCGCGCGTGTCGGCCTGCTGGACGACGGGCCCTTGCTGGCCAGTGTCTGGACTAGCATAGTCGTGGCCACCTGGGTCACGCTGCTATCGGTGCTGGTCGGCACCGCCAACGCCTTTTTGCTGGAGCGCACCCGCTTTGCTGGCAAGCAGGCGCTGTCCTTGTTGATGCTCGCGCCCTTGGTGATTCCCGGCGTGATTCTGGGTATCTCGATCCTGGCTCTGGCCAGCCGGGTGGCGAACCTTGCCGACGACCTGTGGGGCCTGGAGCTGGACTTTCTGCGCCCCGGCCTGCCGCTGGTGGTGCTGGGCCAGTTCTCCTACATCGTGTCAATTGCCACGCTCACCATCTCAGCGCGGCTCAAGCGCTTCGACATCGCCCTGGAGGAAGCCGCCTACAACCTGGGTGCCTCACGCGCCGCCGTGCTGTGGACCATCACTCTGCCCTACCTGCAACCCGCGCTAGTGGGCGCCGCGGCGATCTCGTTCCTGATGTCTTTCGAGAACTTCAACACCACCTTGATGCTGGTGGGATCGGACGCACCGCTGACGGTGATGATGTACGGCCGCATGCGCGAAGGTGCCTCGCCAGTGCTCAATGCCGTCAGTCTGCTGCTGATGCTGGCCTCGGCCGGTTTGGCGCTGACGTTGATGCGCGGCGACAGAAGGGCCACGCCCCCGACGACAGGCTGAATCCGGGCGCGACGGTCAGAGGTACGTCGGGGCTCTCAAATCAAGGCCAAATTCCGCCAGTTCACACTGGTAACGTGATGCGTCGCCGCACAAGCCAACGCTGCTTGTCTTGGTCGCAATGGAGTGCCGCGACTGCGTCATCAGCACTGCGAAACGGTCGCGGCCCAAGGCATGCGGCGCATCGACTCGCTGAGTGGGTCGATTTTGGCGATCTCGGGGCGCGACAACACAATACAGGTATTGCCTCGACGCAGGCGGATATGGTCGAGGTCGATGCGCTCTTCCGTCCAGGTACCGGTTTGTGCGGCCGCTTCGGCAATTTGCCGCTCGACGGTTGCTGGCAGCCGACCCTGAAAGGGGGATCGGGCCGCCAAGCTTGGTGCAGCCAAGAATTTCAGCGCTTCGGGTGAGAGTGACAGATTCAGCGCTGAGCCGGACTGCTTCTGCTGCGGTGCCGAAATAATTTCCGTTGTCGGCATGGCCGCGTCCCCGTCAATTGCCAGTGGCCCCATCGAGGAAGCAGGGTCGCGTGCTGGGTTGTCGCGGTCGCGCCGAAGTGACCGAACAGCCGAGGACACACCGTGTGGGCGTTCCAATTTCACCGGTTCGATGGGGAGCGTTGGCGGCTCTTTCAACCATACGGTGACGGTCACAGCATCCACGCCTTTGCGGGACGGTCGCATATCGGGCCTAGACGTCCACCACGCCGACAGCAGCAACAGGTGCAGGCCCATCACCGCCATGCCTACGCCAACCTGGCGCGACGGAGAGTGCGCCCTCACTCCATCAGATATGACAATCACTACTGCTTCTCAGTGGTCTTGGCGACAAAGTAGCCTCGGGTCAGGCGAAAGCTTTTACCAACCACACGGCGAGCGCAAAAACCATCAATGCTGCGGCGGTGACTCTCTGCGCGGTATTCCGGGACTTGACAAGAAGGACGATCTGAATCGACAAGGCGAGGATAAGAAGCAGCACCGCGACGACCGCGTTGTTATTCGCCGCATCCTCAATCGCGCCCACCGCAATGCTCTCGTCCAGTTCGCTCATCCACCGGTACTTGTTGCGGCTGAGCATGGCCATCAACAGCAATGCCAGACCATAGACCGTGTGCGCGATGGGGCGCAAGGCCGTCGTCCATTTAAGCATTGGGGTCATTGGATGAGACCACTGAACCGAGGCCAAAATTTCACAATGAAATCGCCGTAGCTGGTGTTCTTCTGAATCTGATCCAGAGACAGCCCAACTCCCCGGTTGTAGCGTGCACCAACGATCCGAACCTGCCCCATCGACAAAGGCGATGGCAGCTTGTCATGATCCACCAATTGCCTCAAATGGCGTGCCACGGTATCAATGTTGAACACATCTCTTTCCAGGCAACTTGCCAACGCCCGGAAGTCCGTCATTGACATGGCCGCAGGGTTCAGTCCCATGGTTTGCGCAGCGGTCCGAAGCTGCATGCTGACGGCGCCAAATGATGTCTTGGCGGGTGCGGTGGTGACAGTGATTCTGTCAACGATTGGTGGGCCACTCCAGTCGAACGCTCGAACTTCGAACGCCACCCGATCAATGAAGGACGGGTCCCCGCCTACTTCGATCCAACAAACTCCCGCCAGCAACAGAGGCATCAGGTTGTACTGCGCAGCCGCAGCCCTGATGGTTACCTTGTTATGACGAACCCAAGCGTCCTTGAATTGTTGGATGAAGGCTTTACCACCGCCCAGTCTCTCTGGCACGACCCTCCATCTGAACAAGTCAACAACGCCCCATGTAGGTGAGCGGTTGGACGGGCCACAAGCCAAATCTGCCATTTGAATCCCTCGTCATGAGTTGAAAACGCGACGGACCTTGTTCCGCCACGTGCCGCAAATCGTACTCGGCAACTCGATCAACCTGAACGACACTCTTACAACCAAACGTAACAACTCGACTCGCCATCGGAGCTTGCCGGGGCACTGTGCGCGCCGCATATGTGAAGATGCCTCGCCAGCGTTCAACGGCGCGAGTCTGCTATTGACGCCGGTCTCGACCGGGTTGACGCTGACGCTGATGCGCAAGCCAACCAATGCCGCCAACCCCTAACCCGCGGCCTCGCTCAAGCGCCCCTGATCCAAGCGCAATTGGCGGCTGCACCGCGCGGCCAGGCTGGGGTCGTGGGTGACCATCACAAAGGCGGTGCCATGGGTTTGGGCCAACGTCAGCATCAGGTCGAACACCCCCTCGGCGCTAGCGCGGTCCAGGTTGCCAGTGGGCTCGTCCGCCAGCACACAAGCCGGTTGGGTCACCAGGGCGCGCGCAATCGCCACGCGCTGGCGCTCGCCGCCGGACAACTCTGCCGGCCGGTGCAACAAGCGCTCGGCCAGGCCCACGCTTGCCAGCATCTTGGCAGCGATCTGATTACATTCGGCACGCGGCAGCCGCCGAATCCACAAGGGCATCGCCACGTTGTCAAGGGCGCTGAACTCAGGCAATAGGTGGTGAAACTGGTAGACAAACCCCAAGTACTGGTTGCGCAGGCGGCCCTGCTCGGCGGCGCTTTGGTGCGCCAGATCGCGGCCCAACAACTCGACCGAGCCGCTGGTGGGCGCATCAAGCCCTCCCATCAGGTGCAACAGCGTGCTCTTGCCCGAGCCCGACGCCCCCACAATCGCCAGCGTTTCACCCCGGCGCACTTGCAAGTCCACACCCTGCAGCACCGTCACATCCAGCGGGCCTTCAGTGAAGCGCTTGGTCAAGCCACGGACGTTCAGAACAACTTCACTTTCACTCATAGCGCAAGGCCTCCGCCGGGTTGACGCGGCTGGCGCGCCAGCTTGGGTAGAGCGTGGCCAGGAAGGCCAGCACCAGCGAGATGACGGCAATCGGCAGGATGTCGGCTTGCTGCGGCTCGCTGGGCATGCGGCTGATCAGGTAGATGTCGCGCGGCAAAAAACTCGCGCCCAGCGCACGCTCCAGTGCCGGCACGATCACATCGATGTTAAAGGCCACGCCCAGCCCCAGCGCCAGGCCCACCAGCGTGCCAATCACCCCCACCATCGCGCCCTGCACCACGAAAATGCCCATGATGCTGCCGGGGCTAGCCCCCAGCGTGCGCAGGATGGCAATGTCGGACTGCTTGTCGGTCACCGTCATCACCAACGTGCTGACCAGGTTGAAGGCCGCCACCGCCACGATCAGGGTGAGGATGATGAACATCATGCGTTTTTCCAGTTGCACGGCGGCAAACCAGGTGCGGTTTTGGCGCGTCCAGTCGTGCACCAGCAGGTCACCGGTCAAACTGGTGACCAACTCCGAGCCGACGGCGCGGGCACGGTGCAGGTCCTTTAGCTTCAGGCGCACGCCGGTTGCGCCTTCCAGGCGGAACAGGCGTGCGGCGTCGTCCATGTGCAACAGCACCAAGGTCGAGTCGTATTCATAGTGGCCCGAATCAAAGGTGCCCACCACCGTCATCTGTTTGAGCCTTGGCACCACACCGGCTGGCGTCACCTGCCCACTGGGCGCCATCAGTGTTACCTTGTCGCCCTCGCGCACCCCCAGGTTGCGCGCCAACTCAACGCCCAACACCACACCAAACTCGCCACCCACCAGGCGTGACAAGCTGCTCTGCTTGGAAGCATCCGCCAGTTCACTCACTTGCGGCTCGGCCACGGGATCGATGCCGCGCACGATGGCGCCCTTCATGTCCTCCCCCCGGGCCAATAGCGCCTGCGCCGCGATAAACGGCGCGGCGCCCACCACCTGCGGGTTGGCCCGGGCCTGCTGCAAGGTCAGCGCCAGATCGGGCAGGGCATTGCCGCCCGGCGTAACGATTTCAATGTGCGCGACCACGCTGAGCATGCGGTCACGCACCTCTTTTTGAAAGCCGTTCATCACGCTGAGCACGATGATCAGCGCCGCCACGCCCAATGAGATGCCCAGCATGGACACGCCCGAGATGAACGAGATGAAACCGTTGCGCCGCGTGGCGCGGCCAGCACGCGTGTAGCGCCAGCCAAGAATGAGCTCGAAAGGAAGTTGCATGGTGTCCGATGGGCGAAAGCAAGGCGCATTGTGTCATCTTGCTCCGATCATCCCCTGCGCAGACACGCGACACCATCACCGACACCTGCAATGGGAAACCGACCTATCAATGCCGGAAATTGCCCGCGACTGTCATCGCCGTGGCCGTTGGCCCCGCGCTCAGTGGGCTGAACGCTTACTTGGCGTCCCGGGAAAAAGGGAATCCGCCTTCTGGAGTTCTGATGCGGTGAAACGGCGACAACCATGCGGCAAGCGCAATCAATACCGGGTTACTCCAGCGGGACCAAGCCTGCGGCACGCCACCGGTATCGGCGAGGTAGGCCAACGCCAGCCCAGTCAGAACAAACATGGTGAAGGCGGCCCATCGCAGGGGTTTACTGATTTTCATTGGCAGCTCTCTTTTGGTCATCGCCAGCACGCATCGGGCGCCAAAGGCCAGTTGGAAATCCGGAACGACGTGCCGGAACGACGAACCGGTTGACTTGACGTGTCGGCACTATACCCTCACGCACAAGCCTAAGCCAATGAACCAATGCCTCAATGACCCAATGCGAGAATCGCATTTGAGGGCGCGCCAATCCCCGACAATTCTCCCATGCACCTGCTGATTCCCCATGCCTACGGCCACGACGACGAATGCCGCCAGGCCTTTCACCACATCGCCCTGCCCGCCCTGCGCCAACTGCTTGCTCGCTTGCGGCCTGAGCCGGCTGACGAGGGCGACGAGTGGACCTTGTCGCCGCCACACGAGCGGGCGCAGGCACGGTCCCTGGGGCTGCCCATCGCAGACGGCCTGATTCCATGGGCCGCGTGGCGAGCCGCGCAGGCGCCAGCACACCTTGGGGCGGCTGATGCGTGCAACGGCGTATGGGGCTACCTGTCCCCGTGCCATTGGCAAGTCGGCATGGACCACCTGACCATGAGTGGACCGTACTTGCCAGAACTAAGCGAAGCCGAGTCACGCGCGCTGCTGGACACGCTGGCGGCCTTCATGCAACAAGACGGCATCACCCTGCACTTTGACCGACCCGATCACTGGCTGGTGCGAGGCGAATTGCTGCGCGATCTGCCCAGCGCCTCGCTGGACCGGGTGCTGGGCCAGAACCTCGCACCGTGGATCACACGCCAGGGCGGCGGTGCGCCCTGGCGGCGGCTACACAGCGAGCTGCAGATGTTGCTCTATGCCCACCCGGTGAACGACCAACGCGAGGCGCGCGGCCAGCCCACCATCAACTCGGTGTGGTTGCATGGCACCGGCAGCCTGCCGGACCGCGCCGGACACGTGATGCAGACCGACCCCACGCTGACCGTCGCCGAGCAGTTGCGCGACAGCGCCGTGGCACAGGACTGGCCGGCCTGGGGCTGCGCCTGGCAAGCAATGGATGCCACGCTGTGCGCTGATCTGTTGGCCCAGGTCAAGCACGGCGCACCGGGTCGCCTGACCCTGTGCGGACAGCGCCGGGCCGTGGCCTGGGTGGCCCCACCTCCCAGCTTGGCCCAGCGCATCAAAACCCTGTTTGGTGGCGCGCCCGACCTGAGACCCTTGGAACAGTTATGAACATCATTCCCCGCCAGGCCCTGCCGCGCGCCGCTTGGGCGCTGGAACAAGGTGGCGTGCACCCCCTGCTGGCCCAGTTGTTTGCCGCGCGTGGCATTCAGAGCCACGACGAGTTGGACGACAGCCTGGCCAAACTGCTGCCCCCCGCCACCATGAAAGGCACACAGCAAGCCGCCGCACTGCTGGCCGACGCCATCGCGGCCAACCAGCGACTGTGCATCGTGGCCGACTACGACTGCGATGGCGCCACGGCCTGTGCCGTCGCGCTGCGCGGCCTGCGCCTGCTAGGCGCCACGCAGGTCAGCTACATCGTGCCTGATCGGGTGGTCGACGGCTATGGCCTGACGGCACCGATTGCCCAGCGCGTCAAGGACAGCGGCGCCGACGTGTTGATTACCGTGGACAACGGCATTGCCAGCATGGACGGTGTGGCGCATGCGCGTGCGCTGGGTCTGCGGGTACTGGTGACCGACCACCACTTGCCTGCCAGCGTCAATGGCCAGATCGTGCTGCCCGATGCCGATGTGCTGGTCAACCCCAATCAACCCGGCTGCGACTTCGCCAGCAAGTCCATCGCCGGCGTGGGCGTCATGTTTTATGTGTTGTTGGCCTTGCGCGCTGAGCTGCGCGCGCGCGGGCACTTCGACAATTCAAGCCAACCCAAGCTCGATGCCCTGCTGCCCTTGGTAGCCTTGGGCACGGTGGCCGATGTGGTCAAACTCGACGCGAACAACCGCCGCCTCGTCGCGCAAGGGCTAAAGCGCATCCGAAGCGGCTCCCTTCCTATCGGTATTGCTAGGCTTTTTGTAGCAGCCGGGCGCAATGCGAGTGTTGCCACGACCTTTGATTTCGGCTTTGCGTTGGGCCCGCGCATCAACGCGGCCGGTCGCCTGGCCGACATGACCCTCGGCATTGAATGCCTGGTGACCGACGATGCGGCACGCGCCGACGAGTTGGCCCGGGCGCTGGATGCCATTAACCGCGAGCGCCGCGTGATCGAGGGCGACATGCGCGAGCAGGCGCTGAACATTGCCGAGTCGCTGTTTGAAGAAGGGCAGGACGCGCCAGCGGCGATTTGTGTATTCGACCCCGACTTTCATGAAGGGGTGGTCGGCATCGTGGCCTCGCGCATCAAGGACAAATTGCACCGCCCCAGCTTTGTGTTTGCCGCCAGTGGCGCGCCGGGCAAGGAGCATGAGCTGAAGGGCTCGGGGCGTTCGATTGCCGGCTTTCACCTGCGTGATGCACTGGACCTGGTGGCCAAGCGCCACCCCGGCGTATTGCTACGTTTCGGCGGGCACGCCATGGCCGCTGGTTGTTCCATTGCCGAGGAACACTTCGACACCTTCGAAGCGGCCTTGAGCCAGGTAGCGCGGGAGTGGCTCGATGCCGCCACCCTGACACGCCGCCTGGAGACCGATGGCCCGCTCAAGCCCGAGTACCGCCGCGTCGAACTGGTCGACGCGCTGCACAAGGAGGTCTGGGGCCAGGGCTTTCCGGCGCCCACCTTCAGCGAGGAAATGGACGTGATCTCGCAACGCCTAGTTGGCGAAAAGCACTTGGCGCTCAAACTCAAACACCAGGGCCAGCCGGTCGATGCGATCTGGTTTGGCCACACCGAACCCTTGTCGGCCAAGGTGGTGCTGGCATTCCGGCTGGATGCCGACGAGTGGCAGGGCCAGCGCCGTGTGCGCTTTCTGATCGAGGCCGCCCAGGGCTGAGGGCGGCCAGGTCCTGGTTGAAGGCGTCCCCGGTTGCACATAAGGCCGGGTTACCGATGCTGGCCCTCGACACGGGCGCCCCGATCCGCAAGGCAAGCTCACCACGCAGCGGTGCTAGTTGCCAAGCTCTTTGACGTAGGCCGCGCGGGCGGCCACCGCCGTGTCGGTGAAGTCCGAAAACAGGCCATCAACACCGAGGCGGTAGAACTGCAGGTATTCGGCCTTCGGATCACCCTTGTAGTCAGAGGCCAAGCGTTTGGGCTCGTTGCGAAAGGTCCAGGTGTGGACCATCAACCCGGCTTTGTGGGCATCCGCAATCAATGTGGTAGCAGACTGCGAACTGGCATCCGCGTAGTTCACCACGCCATCGCCATTGACGTCGAGCATCTTGCCGACGGCATCAAACGCGCCCTTGACCGGCACGATATAGGGCTTCCAGGGGCCAACACCGTCGGCGTATTTGGCGACCTCGGCCAGGCCGGCGGGCGTCAGCATGGTGTCGAAGTTCGCAGTCTTGCCAGCCTTGGTCCAGTCGTAAGGACGGTCAAAGGGCGCGGCGAACGTGACTTTGCCGGTCTTGAAGTCATAGTCATCGCCATCCACCAACTGCACCAGACGCGCCTGCGTCCTGGTGCGCAGGTATTGCAGGTTGGATACTTCAAACGACTGGATGATGACTGGCGAGTCCTTCCTGGTGTAGCCATACTCGTTCAAGACGGCAAGCAGCCGGGGGTGTGATTCAAACTGGTGTGGCGCGCCAGCGGGCAATTGGGATCGGCTGCCCAAGTCAGCCGATCCCAATTGCCAGACCCCTGAATACCCAATTGCCTGAACTCACCCCCATTCCCCCCAACCCCCTTTCCACCCTCGCCAGGGCGGAAAGGGGGAGCCTCAGTTGACCGCGCGATTCGACACCGGGTAAACCGGGAACTGTTGAAATCGGTGTTGGCTCGGCAGGCACTCAGGGCGCGAGTTCCGAGCGCCGGAGGCAGATTCGGCGGTTCGAGGGGGGGGACTTCACCCCATTGCCTCGTCGCTGGCGCGTAGCTGCCAGCCGGTCGTGTGCTGCGGTGAGCCCAATCGGTTACGACCGTTGGCGACCCATCTTGCCGAGCGGTCGCAGTCGCGACGGTCGCGCCGTGAACGCGTTGCCGGAGGAGAGAAACCAAATGAGGCTCCCCGCTTCCGCCCGGCGGGGCGGGAGAGGGGCTGGGGGAGTGAGTGGGGAAAACAAACTCCCTGCGCAAGGTGCAAACCGGCTAGCCATCGCTGCCGCCGCAGGCCACCAGCGTGGCCGCACTCAGGCTCAGCAAGCCCAGCGCAACGGCGCGCGAGACAGAAGAATTGGGTTTCGTATGGTTCATGCGGGTTTTCCTGAGTTGGTTCACGTCGAACGGTAGCGCCCCAATGTGAAACTATCGTGTCAGGCCGCCAATCGACTCCGCACGACAGGTCTCTGGCGGTCAATCCCCCCGTTCGGCCCGCACGCATAGCGCCTAAAATCAGCCGGTGACCTCCATCCTGAACGCCGACCTGCACTGCCACTCCGTTGTTTCCGACGGCACCTTGACCCCCGAAGAACTGGCCCAGCGCGCCCACCGCAACGGGGTCGAACTATGGGCACTGACGGACCACGACGAAGTGGGTGGCCAGCAGCGTGCTGGCGTCGCGGCGCGGGCCGTGGGGCTGCAGTACCTCACCGGTACCGAAATCTCGGTCACCTTCATCGGCAGGACCGTGCACATCGTGGGCCTCGGGTTCGATCCTGACGATTCGGCGCTGCGCCAGGGCTTGGTTCAAACCCGTGGCGGCCGCGGCCAGCGCGCCAAGGAGATGTCGGCTGGCCTGGCCCAAATCGGCATCCCTGGCGCCTACGAAGGCGCGCTGAAGTACGCTGGCAATCTTGAATTGATCTCGCGCACCCACTTCGCGCGCTTTCTGGTCGAGGTGGGCGCCTGCAAAGATACCAACGAAGTGTTTCGCAAGTACCTGACCGAGGGCAAGCCCGGCTTTGTCGAGCACCGCTGGGCCACCCTGAAGGACGCCGTGACCTGGATCACCCGGGCCGGTGGCGTGGCCGTGATTGCGCACCCGGCGCGCTACGGCTTCACCGCCAACGAAGAGTTCGCGCTGTTTACCGAGTTCAAACTGCATGGTGGCCAGGGCGTCGAAGTGGTGACCGGCAGCCACACCACTGCCGAGTACCAGACCTACGCCAGCATGGCGCGTGAATTCGAGCTGGCCGCCTCGCGCGGCAGCGACTTCCATAGCCCCAACGAGAGCCACACCGAACTGGGCACTTTGCCCTACCTGCCTGGCAACCTGACGCCGGTGTGGGAGCTGCTGGCTGACCGCATTCAGCACTGAAGCACTGATTCCCGATGGCCCAGTACCTGCAAGTCCACCCCGACAACCCGCAGCTTCGCCTGCTCAAGCAGGCGGTGGCGCTGCTTGAAAAAGGCGGCGTCGTGGCGGTGCCGACCGACTCCAGTTACGCACTGGTATGCCACGTGGATGACAAGGCGGCCGCCGACAACCTGCGGCGCATTCGCGGCGTGGACGACAAGCACCACCTGACGCTGCTGTGCCGCGACCTGAGTGAACTGGCCAACTACGCGCGGGTGGACAACCGGCAATTTCGACTGATCAAATCCGCCACACCCGGGCCTTACACCTTCATCCTGGAAGCCAGCAAGGAAGTGCCACGGCGCCTGAGCCACCCGTCACGCAAAACCATCGGTCTGCGTGTGCCCGATCACAAGGTGCTGCAAGACCTGCTGGCGCTGCATAACGGACCCTTGCTGGCCACCACCCTGATCCCGCCTGGCGATACCGAACCCCTGAACGACGCACACGAGATTCGCGAACGCTTTGAGCATCAGCTTGCCGCCGTGATCGACGCCGGCGCCTGTGCGCTGGAGCCCACCACCGTGGTCGACCTGACCGGCGGCCAGCCAGAACTGATCCGTCAGGGGCGCGGCGACCTGGCGACGCTGGGCTTGTAGTGGCCATCGGGCGCGGGGCAGCGCCGACGCCACGACCACCCTGCCCCGGTGTGGCCCGGACACACTCTGAGACAATCCCTCCCCATGGACATCGCCAACCTGATTCAAACTGTCGCCATTTACGCCCTGCCGGTGTTGTTCGCCATCACCGTGCACGAGGCAGCGCACGGCTACGCGGCGCGCCACTATGGTGACAACACCGCCTACATGCTGGGGCGCATCACCCTCAACCCGATCAAGCACATCGACCCGGTGGGCACGATTTTGATGCCGCTGATGCTGTACTTCGCCACGTCGGGAGCTTTTCTGTTTGGCTACGCCAAGCCGGTGCCGGTGCGCTTTGGCAACCTGCGTCATCCCAAGCGGGACATGGTATGGGTGGCCCTGGCCGGACCCGGCGCCAACCTGGCGCAGGCGCTGCTATGGGGCGCGCTGTTTCTGATCTTAAGTGGCTCAGGCGTGACCGAACCCTTCTTTCTCAAGATGTGCCAGGGAGGCGTGCTGGTCAACGTGGTGATGTTCGCCTTCAACCTGTTCCCGCTGCCGCCGCTTGATGGCGGGCGCATCCTGGTCGGCCTGTTGCCCCACCGTCAGGCTGAGATGGTCTCGCGCATCGAGCCCTGGGGCTTCTTCATCGTGATGGCGTTGGTGATTTTTGGCGTGGTCAGCGCCTTGTGGATGCGCCCGCTGATGACGCTCACCTATGGCCTGCTCGACCTGCTGCTGTCGCCCTTGGCGATGCTGCTTAGTTAACGTATTTTCCGCTTTGATCGCCACACCGCCATGTCTTTGCTTCGTTTCCTCACCGGCATCACCACCTCCGGCACGCCGCATCTCGGCAACTATGTGGGCTCGATTCGCCCCTCGGTACAGGCCAGCTTGCGCGCCGACGTCGAGAGTTTCTATTTTCTGGCCGACTACCACGCCTTGATCAAGATCGACGAGCCAGCGCGGGTGCAGCGCTCGACGCTGGAGATTGCCGCCAGTTGGCTGGCCGCCGGCCTGAACCCCGAGCGCGTCACCTTCTACCGCCAGTCCGACATCCCCGAAATCCCGGAACTCACCTGGCTGCTGACCTGCGTCACCGGCAAGGGCCTGCTCAACCGCGCTCACGCCTACAAAGCCTCGGTCGACAAGAACACCGCTGCCGGGCAGGACCCCGATGCGGACGTGACGGCGGGCCTGTTCATGTACCCGGTACTGATGGGTGCCGACATCCTGATGTTCAATGCCCACAAGGTGCCGGTCGGGCGCGACCAGGTGCAGCATATCGAGATGGCGCGCGACATGGGCAACAGCTTCAACCATCGCTACGGCCAGCACTTCGTGTTGCCCGAGGCGGTGATCGACGACGCCGTGGCGCTGCTGCCGGGGGTCGATGGCCGCAAGATGAGCAAGAGCTACGACAACCACATCCCGATGTTTGCGCCGCGCGAGCAATTGCGCAAATCGATTGCCGGCATCGTCACCGACTCCCGCGCGCCGGGCGCGCCCAAGGACACCGAGGGCTCGGCGCTGTTCCAGATCTACCAGGCCTTTGCCAGCGCCGAGGAAACCGCCGCGCTGCGCCAGGCCTATGCCGACGGCATTGCCTGGGGCGATGCCAAACAGATCTTGTTTGAGCGCATCGACCGCGAGATCGCGCCGATGCGCGAGGCCTACCTCGGCTATATCAACCACCCTGAAAAGGTAGAGGCCATCCTGCTGGCCGGAGCCGCCAAGGCACGCGCGATCTCCCAGCCGTTGATGACGCAATTGCGGCATGCGGTGGGCCTGCGCAAGCTCAGCGAGCAAGGTGAAACCAAGGCCGCCAAGTTGACCAAGGTCGCCCGCCCCGCCTTCAAACAATACCGCGAGAGCGATGGGCAGTTCTACTTCAAGCTGATCGACGCCAGTGGCCACCTGCTGCTGCAAAGCCAGGGCTTCGCCTCACCCAAGGAGGCTGCGACCAGCATGGCGCAATTGCGTTCCGAGGGCGTGACGGCATGGTGTGCGCGGCACAGTGGCTGGCTGATGCCAGGCAGCACCGCCGACGCGGCGCAAGCCGCCCTGCAACCGTTGAACGATGCCTGAGCAAGCACGGTCACCCGCTTTACACCTGCCCTGAAGTGAGACCGGCGCCATGGCCATCAACGACCTCCTCACGGCGGGCGCCACGCCGGTGCTGCGCTTCATGCTTCGAGCCCATAAACGTGGAATTTGGCACTGAGGAACTCAATTTGCGGGCGTAGTTCACAGTTTGGTCGCGTGAACGATCACCTTTTGGCCAGCAGGCGCCCAAGAATCAGCCTGATCGCGCCAAAATACGTTCGCATCCCCCACACCGAGTGGGTGCAACACTGATCGGGAGAACAATCCATGGCCTCATCCCTGCTGGACACACGCACCAACGCGGCGCGTATCACCAACCGCTACGTTGCATCGAAAATGGACATTGGCACGTCCAACAAATTCCTGCCCAATTTTTGGGGACTGCCCGCCCGTGTCATGTGCGTGGCGGAATCGCGCCAGAAGATTGTTGGCGACCTCAAGTCGCAACAACCCGGCCTCCAGAGTAGCGGGGCCGACCCGATGAAGGCCATGGTTGACACCTGGGCCGCCTGGGCCAAGCACTATGGTTGTGGCAACTGTGGCGAGCAAAGCGCCATGGCCTTCGTGCACTTGCGTGATATCCAACTGATGCGTCCAATCGAGTGGATGCAGATCGGCGACTTTCGCCATGGTTTTGTCGTGATTGGTCGGGACGCCTCCACCAAGGAGTCCGACGCCACGACGTGGAATGCTGATGCGGTGGTATGTGACCCCTACAAGGACGACGCTGGTGCCTGCAAGGACTTTTCTTGGCTGCGCGGTGCCACCGTCAAAGTGCTTTACCGACTGGACTGACCCGCCAGCGCCGGCCGCTCGGCTGGTACAATTCCACCTTGTCAAATCGACACGGAGAGATGGCAGAGTGGTCGAATGCGCCGGACTCGAAATCCGGTATACGGTAACCCCGTATCTAGGGTTCAAATCCCTATCTCTCCGCCAGTTTCCCCGCTGGCCGCCCACCGGGTACGGCCGGCATGATGGACTGGCAGCCTCACCGACAAGAGTCCGAGCTGAATCGCAGGAGCGCGAACGATGGCAAGCAACGAGGGCATCGAGTTTCCCAAACTCACCGAAGAGGAAGAGATCGACTGGACCACCCGCCCGACACCCCTGCACGAATTGCCCGCCGCCGAGCGCATGGGCAGGGCCCTGGCAGTCCTTGAAGGCCAGCACAAGCGCATCTTCACCGCCATCACCACCATATGGGGCCACAAGGAGTGCAGCCGCTACATGCAGGGCCTGATCATGAACGGCGGCGAAGGCACCGGGCGGGAGCGCATCGGCTTCAAGCCCGAAGTCCTGTCCGCCCTGATGACGCTCGACCTGTTGCATGACCAGCAGTTTGGCAAGCTGTAGTTTCGGCTCCGACCCGTCGCCCACGTGGCTGTCGCGCCCTATCCTCATCTGGAGTTATGCATGAACGATTTGTCGAGCGGCATGGCCGTGCTCAACCCGTTGCTGGCCGACTGGGACACGCCCTATGGTCTGCCGCCTTTCAGCAGCGTGGAAGCGGCCCATTTTGTGCCGGCTTTCGAGGTCGCAATGGCCGCACACCGGGCCGAGTTGGACGCCATCGCACAGCGAGGCGCTCCGCCGAGCTTCGACAACACCCTGGCGGCGCTGGATCAGAGTGGTCGGTTGCTGGAGCGCGTCTCGCTGTTGTTTCACAACCTGACCGCCAGCGAAACCTCACCGGCCTTACAGGCTGCCCAACTTGAACTGGCACCCCGCATTGCGGCGCACGAGAACGCGCTCTACATGCACGCCGGGCTTTTTCAGCGCATTGATACCTTGCATCAGCAACGGGACCACCTGAACGTGACGCCTGAGCAACTGCGCCTGTTGGACCGGGTACACCTGGATTTCGTTCGTGCTGGCGCCAAGCTGGGCACTGCCGAGCGTCAGCGCTATGGCGGGGTGATGCAGGAGCTGGCCTCGCTGTGCACCCAGTTCACACAGAACGTGTTGGCCGACGAAGCCAGCTTCGCGCTTGAGCTGCACGGTGAGGCCGACCTGGGCGGATTGCCGACGTTTTTGCGCAATTCGGCGCAGTCGGCCGCCCAGCAACGTGGCTTGGGAGAGCAGCGCCACGTCATTACGCTTTCACCTTCCCTGGTGGAGCCGTTCCTGACCTTTTCGTCGCGCCGGGATCTGCGCGAAACCGTGTGGCGGGCCCGCAAGGCGCGCGGCAGCCAAGCCGGGGCGCACGACAACCGGCCCATTGCCGAGCGGATCGTGGCGCTGCGCCAGGAACAGGCCGCCTTGCATGGCTATGCCAGCTACGCCGACTACGAGCTGGTGGACCGGATGGCCGGACAGCCGGCGGCGGTGCTGGACCTGCTGCACCGCGCATGGGAACCGGCCAAACGAAAGGCCGAGCACGACCGCGCCGATCTGACGACGATGGCGCGGTCGCTGGGCGAGCCAACACCGATTGCGGCGTGGGACTGGCGCTACCTGGCGGAGAAAGTGCGCCAGACGCGCTTCAATCTCGACGACGCCGAAATCAAGCCCTATTTCACTCTCGACAACATGATTGGCGCGATGTTCGATTGCGCGGGCAAGCTGTTCGGCCTGCGGTTCGTCGAGCACAAGGGCCAGGCCCTGCACCACGCCGATGCACGACTGTGGGAAGTACACGGCCGTGATGGCCAACTGATGGGCCTGTTCATCGGCGACAACTTCGCCCGCTCCACCAAGCGCAGCGGCGCCTGGATGAGTGTGTTTCGCAGCCAGTCCGGCCACGCTGGCGGTACGCTGCCGATCGTGATCAACAACAACAACTTCGCCAAGGCCAGCCCAACACTGTTGAGTTTTGAGGATGTCAAGACGCTGTTTCACGAGTTCGGCCACGGCCTGCATGGCCTGCTGTCCAAGGTGACCTACGAGCGCCTGGCGGGCACCCAGGTGCTGCGTGATTTCGTCGAGTTGCCCTCGCAGTTGTTTGAAAACTGGGCGCTGGTGCCCGAGGTGCTGGCCCGGCATGCACGGCACTTTGAGACCGGCGAGCCGATTCCGGCGCCGCTGCTGGAGCGTCTGATGCAGGCGCGCCGCTTCGACCAGGCCTGGGCCACCATCATGTACAGCGGTCCGGCGCTGATTGACATGGCCTTGCACTCGCTGCCCAACGGCACGGCGGTGGACATCGAGACCTTCGAGGCGGCGCAGTGTGTCGCCTTGGGCATCCCAGCCGACATCGGGCAACGCCACTACCTGGCCCACTTCCAGCATCTGTTTGCCGGCTCCAGTTATGCCGCCGGCTACTACGTGTACATGTGGGCCGAAGTACTGGAAGCGGATGGCTTCGAAGCCTTCACGGAAACCGGCGACGCGTTTGATGCCACGGTGGCCGCCAAACTGCTGGAACACATCTACAGCGCGGGCAACAAGCAAGACCCGGCAGCGGCCTTCCGCGCGTTCCGCGGCCGCGACCCACGGGTCGAGCCGATGCTGGCAAAGCGTGGGTTGATGGCTTCCTGAGACATTGCGGGACAGACCGGAGCGCAGCGACGCTCTGTCCTCAACTGATTTGGGCGGGACAGACCTTCAGCTCTGTCCTCAACTGATCAGGTCTGCAGTCGCTGCCACAGGGCCAGGCCCCAGGTGGCGGCGCACAGCAACAGGCTCAACAACACGGCGGCGCTGCCCATGTCTTTGGCGCGCTTGGACAGGTCATGCCACTCCGGGCCAACGCGGTCGATAGCAGTCTCGATGCCGGTGTTGAGCAGTTCCACCACCAGCACGAAGACAACTGAGCCCGCCAACAGCACGGCTTCCACCCAAGAGCGGCCGAGCCACGCCGACAGGGGCAACATCACGATGGCCGCCACGGCCTCCTGCCGAAACGCGGTCTCATGCCAGGCAGCCCGCAAGCCCGCCATCGAATAGCCAAACGCATGCCACATGCGGCTCAAGCCCACGCGGGTTTTTTGCGGATTGACTACCAATGGTGCCGGCGTCGACGGCGGCTTCTCACTCACCATGGCCGCTCATGCGCGACTGAACGCAGGGCGCGCCTCATTCGCCGAGATAGGCGGCACGGACCTTGGGATCGCTCAGCATGGTCTTGGCATCACCGCTCATCGTGATCAAGCCCGAGTCCATCACATAAGCCCGGTTGGCAATCGCCAGCGCGCGGCTGGCATTCTGCTCGACCAGCAGCACGGTGACACCTTGTGCGTAAACATCGCGCACCACCTCGAAGATCTTGTCGACCATCATGGGCGACAGGCCCATCGACGGCTCATCGAGCAACAACACCTTGGGCCGACTCATCAGCGCGCGCCCCATCGCCAGCATCTGCTGCTCGCCGCCCGACATGGTGCCTGCGAGCTGGTCCTTGCGCTCACGCAGTCGCGGGAAGATCGTGAACACCTTCTCCAGGTCAACGGCGATCTCGGGCTTATCGGAGCGGATGTAGGCGCCCATCTGCAGGTTCTCGGTGATGGTCATGCGCGTGAACACGCCTCGACCCTCGGGCACCATGGCCAGACCCTGCTTGACCAGATCCCATGGCCCTTGGCCACGAATGCTCTTGCCCATGTATTCGATGTCGCCATCGGTAATCGCCAGCGTGCCGGTGATCGCCTTCATGGTGGTGGTCTTGCCGGCGCCGTTGGAGCCAATCAGGGACACCAGCTCACCCTCGTTGACTTCAAAGTCAACACCCTTGACCGCCTGAATGCCGCCGTAGGCCACTTTGAGGCCTTTAACTTTAAGAAGCGTTGTTGTCATTGCCGTTCCTAGTGTCCACCCGTGCCCAGATAGGCCTCGATCACTTTTTCGTTGCGCTGAACGTCGTAGGGCGTGCCTTCGGCGATCTGCTTGCCGTAGTCCAGCACGGTGACGCGGTCACACAGACCCATCACCAACTTGACATCGTGTTCAATCAGCAAAATGGTGCGGTTGTCGTTGCGGATCTTGTCGATCAGTTCGCGCAACATGGTTTTTTCCGTGGCATTCATGCCTGCGGCAGGCTCGTCCAAGGCAATCAACTGCGGGTCAGTCGCCAAGGCGCGCGCGATCTCCAGGCGGCGCTGATCGCCATAGCTCAGTGTGCGTGCCTTGTAGTCGGCAAAACGGCCTATGCCAACGTAATCCAAGAGCTCTTGCGCGCGTTTGGCAATCGCCAGCTCCTCCGCCTTGAACCCTGGCGTGCGAAAAATCGCACCTATCAAGCCGGAGTTGGTGCGAATGTGGCGCCCCACCATGACGTTTTCCAATGCCGTCATTTCGGCAAACAGGCGAATATTCTGGAAGGTGCGCGCAATGCCCGCCTTGGCCACCTCGTGCACGGCGGTCGGCTGGTAGGACTTGCCCGCCAACTCGAAGGTGCCACCATCGGGCGTATAAAGCCCGGTGAGCACGTTGAAGAAGGTGGTCTTGCCAGCGCCATTGGGGCCGATCAGGCCGTACACCTGGCCTCTTTCGATCTTGATGCCCACATCGCTAAGGGCCTGCAGGCCCCCGAATCGCTTGGAGACGCCCGAGACGTTCAGAACGGTATCTCTTTGAAGGGTTTCGGTCATGCCGGTCTCCTTAGCGGCTGGTCTGCAGGGATTTGCCGTGGTCAGGCGTGGGCCACAAGCCCCGCGGACGCAACAGCATCACGACAATCATGGCCAAGGCAATCAGGAGCTGGCGCAGAATCGCCGAGTCCAGCCGACCATCGGTCATGGCCTGCAGCGGGCCGGCCACATAGCGCAGCACCTCGGGCAAGGCCGACAGCAGGATGGCCCCAAGAATCACGCCCGGCAGGTGGCCGATGCCGCCAAGCACCACCATGGCGACGATCATGATCGACTCCATCAGGCTGAACGACTCGGGCGAGATAAAGCCTTGAAAGGCGGCAAACATGGCACCGGAGACCCCTCCAAATGTGGCGCCCATGCCGAAGGCCAGCAGTTTCAAGTTGCGCGTGTTGATGCCCATGGCCTTGGCGGCGATCTCGTCTTCGCGAATCGCCATCCAGGCTCGGCCCACGCGGGAAAGCTCCAGGCGATGGCAAATGATCACGCTCAAGACCACGAGGGCCAGGAACAGGTAGTAATAGAGCGTGACCGAAACGATTTCGAAACCACCGAGAGAAACAGGTTTACCCAGGTTCAGCCCAAAGAAACTGATCGAGTCAATTTGATTCAAGCCTTTCGGGCCATTGGTGATGTTGACCGGATGATCCAGATTGTTCAAGAACACGCGAATGATCTCGCCGAAGCCGAGCGTCACGATCGCCAGATAGTCGCCGCGCAGGCGCAACGTGGGCGCTCCCAGCAAGATGCCAAACACTCCGGCCAGACCAGCCGCCGCCGGGATCACGATCCACAGCGGCGTGTGCAAGCCAGCCGGGAACATGGCGCCAAAGGTCTCGAAGGTCTCGGCCAGATGCGGCGAAGCGAGCAGCCCATACATGTAGGCGCCAATTGCAAAGAACGCCACATAGCCCAGGTCAAGCAGACCCGCGTAACCCACCACGATGTTCAGGCCCAGGGCCAGCAGGACGTAGAGCAAAGCCATGTCGGCGATACGGACCCAGGCATTGCCAAAACTCTGCAAGAGCAGCGGCAATACCAGCAGCCCCAGCGCGGCGATCAGGAAAACGATGATCTTCTGTTGTTGTTTCATGAACAGGCTCCTTAGGCGCGATCCGCCACGCGCTCACCCAGCAATCCGGATGGGCGCAGCGTCAACACGATGATCAAGACAATGAACGCGAAGATGTCCGAGTAGTGGCTCCCGAGTACACCGCCGGTGAGCTTGCCGATGTAACCGGCACCAATCGACTCGATCAAGCCCAGCAAGATGCCGCCGACCACCGCCCCGGTGAGATTGCCGATGCCGCCAAATACCGCTGCCGTAAAGGCTTTCAGGCCCGGCAAGAAGCCCATCGTGTGCTGCACGGTGCCGTAGTTGGCCGCCCACATCACGCCCGCAATGGCGGCCAAGACAGCACCAATCAGGAAGGTGGCCGAGATCACCACATCCGGCTTGACGCCCATCAGCGCGGCCACCCGCGGATTCTCGGCGGTGGCGCGCATCGCGCGCCCAAGTTTGGTGGAGTGAACCAGCCACATCAAGACCGCCAGCGACACCGCCGTCATGCCCAGAATCAGCACCTGCGTCGGCGTGATCACGGCGCCGCCAATGTTGAAGGGTACATTGGGCAGCAGCGTCGGGTAAGGTTTGTAGTTGGGCTTCCAGATGATCATGGCCATGGTCTGCAGGAACAGCGACATGCCAATGGCCGTGATCAGCGGCGCCAGCCGGGGGCTGTTGCGCAAGGGCCGGTAGGCCACCTTCTCGATGGTGAAATTCAGCGCCGCCGCCACCACGCAGGCTATCACCAGCGCAATCAGCAGAATCAGCCACCCAGGTGTACCCGGCATCGCCTCGCGCATCAAACCGATGATGCTCCAGCTTGTCAGTGCCCCCACCATGAGCACATCACCATGCGCGAAGTTGATCAGCCCGATGATGCCGTACACCATGGTGTAGCCCAGCGCCACGAGGGCATACATGCTGCCCAACACCAGACCATTGATGATCTGCTGTATCAAGGTTTCCATAGAGAGTCTCCGATTATTGGTCTTGCAGCGCCCGCACAAGGGCTCATGGCGCGGCGCGACCTCTTGATCTGTCACTGACGGTTAGCAAAAAACCCGCCACTGAGTCGTCGCTGGCGGGTTCATCAGGGCGATTGTATCGAACGGTCTGTTCAGGCACGCCGCCCAGGCGCGCGGGTTTACCCTGAACAATTAGCTCCATAACGATAATCACGATTAAATAAGCCCATCTAATGATCTTAAATTAGATGGATCGATGCGTCATGCGACGCAATGACGTGCCGCCGCTTCGATGCTGGTGGCATCGACTCCGAAAA
Organism: Rhodoferax sp.; assembly: GCA_030685025.1. GTDB lineage: Bacteria > Pseudomonadota > Gammaproteobacteria > Burkholderiales > Burkholderiaceae_C > Rhodoferax_D. The sequence goes on along the minus strand of JAUXWC010000061.1, from coordinate 88,832 downwards.
AACCGCGCAAGGCGGCGCGCGTGTCGCTCCGGCCAAAACCGTCGGTGCCGAGCGTGACGAACGGGCGTTGGTCCGGCACGAACGCGCGCACGCTCTCGGGCACCGCACACACATAGTCGGTCGCCACAATGATCGGGCCTTGGCTACGGCGCAACTGCTGCGTGACAAACGGTATACCGGTCGCGCAAGCGCGGCCTTCGCGGGCGAGCTCGCTCCAACTGGTCACGCTGTAGACATCCACCGCAAAGCCTGCCTCGGCCAAACGACGCCCAGCCTTGATCACTTCCAGCAGAATCGCGCCGGAACCCATCAGCGTCACGGCCTGAACCTGCTTGGGGAGGCTGTCGTCATCGGTCAACGGCGAGTAGCTTTCGTACTTGTAGCAGCCGCGAATCACCTCCGTTGCCACCCCGTCGGGCAGGTCCGGCTGGGCGTAGGCCTCGTTCATCATGGTGACGTAGTAGAAGACGTCTTGCTGCGCCACCAGCATTTCGCGCATGCCATGGTCGATGATGACCGCCAGCTCGCCAGCAAAAGCCGGGTCGTAGGCCTTGCAGTTGGGAATGGTGGACGCCATCAGGTGGCTGCTTCCATCCTGGTGTTGCAAACCTTCTCCGCCCAGGGTGGTGCGCCCGGACGTGGCCCCCAGCAAGAAGCCGCGGGCGCGCTGGTCGGCCGCCGCCCAGATCTGGTCCCCGACCCGTTGAAAGCCAAACATCGAGTAGTAGATGTAGAAGGGCAACATCGCCAGGCCGTGCACGCTGTAGCTGGTGGCGGCAGCGGTCCAACTGGCCAAGGCACCCGCCTCGGAAATGCCCTCTTCCAGGATTTGTCCGTCCAGCGCCTCGCGGTAGCTGAGCACGGAGCCGATGTCTTCCGGCGCGTAGCGTTGCCCGACGCTGGAGTAGATGCCCACCTGCTTGAACAGATTGGCCATGCCAAAGGTGCGCGCCTCGTCGGCGACGATGGGCACCACGCGCGGCCCAAGGGCTGGGTCCTTGAGCAGGTTGCCCAGCATGCGCACGAAGGCCATGGTAGTGCTCATCTCCTTGCCACCGGCCTTGATGGCGAACTGGGCATAAGCCTCGATCGCCGGCACGGGGATGATCTGGGCGGCGGTGTACCTTTTGGGCAGGTAACCACCGAGCTGGCTGCGCCGGGTGTGCAGGTACTGCAGCTCGGCACTGTCATCGGCGGGCTTGTAAAACTCCAGGTTCTTGACCTGCTCGTCACTCATGGGCAGGTTGAACCGGTTGCGAAACGCGATCAGGTCGGTTTCGTCGAACTTCTTCTGGCTGTGCGTGGTCATCCTGCCCTGGCCGGCGCTGCCCATGCCGTACCCCTTCTTGGTATGGGCCAGGATCACAGTGGGCTGGCCGCTGTGCTCGGCGGCTGCGGCATAGGCGGCGTAGATCTTCACGATATCGTGGCCGCCGCGTTTGAGCCGGTCAATCTGCTCATCGGTCATGCCTTGGGCCAGGCGCGCCAGTTCGTCGTTCTGTCCGAAGAAGGTGTCGCGGTTGAAGCGACCATCCTTGGCGGCAAAGGTCTGCATCTGGCCATCGACGGTGTTGGCAAATGCGTTGGCGAGGGCACCAGTGACATCGCGCGCAAACAGTCCGTCCCAGTCGCTGCCCCACACAAGTTTGATCACATTCCAGCCAGCGCCGCAGAACAGTTTTTCCAGTTCGTCGATGATGCGTCCGTTGCCACGAACCGGACCGTCCAGGCGCTGCAGGTTGCAGTTAACCACCCACACCAGATTGTCCAGCCGCTCACGTGCCGCCAGGGTGAGCGCGCTCATGCTCTCGGGCTCGTCCATCTCGCCATCACCAAACACGCCCCACACACGTCGCTCGGCGACATGTTTTCCATGTTCATTGCGCGCGCCGCAGTCCAGCAACTGGCGGTTCGACAGGTAACGCATGAAGCGCGCGTGGTAAATCGAACTGATCGGGCCTATGCCCATGGAGCCGGTGGGGAACTGCCAGAAGTCCGGCATCAGGTAGGGGTGCGGATAACTGCACAGGCCGCGCGGGCCCTGCCCGGTGGTTGCTGAGGGCGCGGTGAGCTCCTGGCGGTAGTAACCCAGGTCCTCCGCACTGAGGCGCCCTTCCAGAAAAGCGCGCGCATACACCCCCGGCGCACTGTGCGGCTGAAAGAACACCAAGTCCCCCAGACTAGCCCCCACGCTTGCCTCGTGGCGCGCCCGAAAGAAGTGATTGAATCCCACCTCGAACAAATCCGCCGCACTGGCGTAACTGGCAATGTGGCCACCCAACTCGCCATAGGCCTGGTTGGCCCGCACCACCATGGCCAGCGCGTTCCAGCGCATCAACGAGGCCAACCGTTCCTCGACCGCCAGATCACCCGGAAAGACCGGCTGTTGGTCCACTCCTATGGTGTTGACGTAGGGCGTGGCCAAATCGGGCTGCCAACCCACACGGTGCACGCGGGCCAGGCGAGCCAGTTCGTCCAACATGTAGCGCGCACGCTGCGGTCCCTGCTGTTCAAGCACGGCCAAAAACGCCTCGCGCCACTCATCGGTTTCCTGCGGGTCGTCGTCGCGCAAGCGGGCCTGGGCCCGCGCATCCATTGGCATGGCGCACTCCTGATACCTTGCGGGACAGACCTTTAGCTCTGTCCTCAACTGATTAGAACTTGCGGGACAGACCTTTAGCTCTGTCCTCAACTGATTGTCGGATGTTCACTGCGAAAGCGCTGGAGCTTACGCAGCCTCGACCAGAGCTTCTCGGCGCGGCGTGGCACCGCCGGCGCCCTGCGGCGGCGCCACGAGCGTGATCAGGGCCGCCGCGCAGTCCAGCGCCTGGGCAATGTCGGCCAACACGTCCTCGATGTCTTCCAAGCCGATGGACAGCCGCACCAGCCCGTCGCTGATGCCGTGCGCAGCGCGCTCCTCGGGCGTGTAGGTGGAGTGCGTCATGCTCGCTGGGTGCTGCGCCAGCGTCTCGGCATCCCCCAGGCTGACGGCGCGCGTGACCAGTTGCAGCGCGTCCATGAAACACACGCCGGCCTGCAGGCCGCCCTTGAGTTCGAAAGCAACCATGCCGCCAAACTGGCGCATCTGGCGCTTGGCCAGCGCATGCTGGGCAAAGCTGGGCAGGCCGGGGAAATACACCGTCTCGGTGACGGCGTGGCGCTGCAGCAGTTCGGCCACTTTCTGGGCGCTTTGGCAATGGCGGTCCATACGCAGCGTCAGGGTCTTGAGCCCACGCATTACCAGGTGCGCATCCTGTGCCGACATGACGGCGCCGGTCATGTCTTTCAAACCGTACAGGCGGACACGCTGGGCCAGTTCGGCCTCGGCAAAAATGGCAGCACCCGCCGTCAGATCGCCATGCCCACCCAGGTACTTGGTCATGGAGTGCACGCTGACATCGGCGCCCAGCAGCAGTGGCTGCTGCAGGTAGGGCGTGCAGTAGGTGTTGTCCACGACGACCTTGGCGCCTCCTTGATGGGCGACCGCCGATACCTCCTCGATGTCGACCAGGCGCATATTGGGGTTGGCGGGTGACTCAAAGTAGACCACACGGGTCTTGGGTCCCATGGCCTGCGCCACGTTCTGCGGGTCGGTCATGTCAACGTGCCGAATGGTCACGCCAAAGCGCGCCAAGCCGTGCGTCATGAAGGCAAAGGTACAGCCGTACAGCGTCAGATCGGCCAGCACTTCATCACCCAGCTCCAGCATCGACCACAGCGTGGCGCTGATGGCACCCATGCCGGAGCCAAACACCACCGCGCCGGCGCCCTGCTCCAGGCTGGCCAGGCGCGACTCGAGCAAAGCCAGCGTCGGGTTGCCAATGCGGGTATAGAAGTAACCCGCCTCCTCACCGGTGAAGCAGCGCGCACCATAGGCCACATCGGGGAAGGCAAAGGTGGCCGAGGTGTAGATCGGTGGCACCAGCGCACCCTGATGATCGGCTGGGTTGTAGCCATGGTGAATGGCACGGGTGCTGAAACCCTTGGCGGATGTGGGGTGGCTCATGGTGAATCCTCGCTGCGTCGTGGGGGGGTGGCTGATAGAAGAATTGTTGACCAGTTTGAAAGGACGAATTTCGCTTTTCAGCCCCCATTTTTGGCGATTCGAGGGTCGTTCATGCTGCCAAATGTCACGCAGTAGGTAAACTATACCCATGACCGCGATACCTCTGGATTCCACCGACCGCCAACTGCTCGAAGCCCTGCAGCAGGATGCCCGCACCACCGTGGCCGAACTGGCACAGCGCGTGTCCCTGTCGGCCTCGCCCTGTTGGCGGCGCGTGCGCCAACTGGAAGACACGGGTGTGATCGAGGGCTACCACGCCCACCTGAGCCGCCCCAAGCTGGGTTATGGCGTGACCGGCTTTGTGCACCTGCAGATGGCCAACCACATGCCCGACATCATGGCCGCCTTCGAGCGCGAAGTGGTGGCCCTGCCGCAGGTGCTGTCGTGCCACAACCTGTCGGGCCACTACGACTACCTGATCGAAGCCATCGCCCCCGATCTGGAGTCGTTCTCACAACTGGTGCGCGTGAAGATCCGCAGCCTGCCGGGGGTGAGGGAGATCTCCACCAGCTTCTCGCTCAAGGAGGTGAAGCATGGGGGGACGCTGCCGGTGGGGTGAACGCCATGCGGTCGACACCGGGCTGCGCCGATCAACCCTGCTATGCCGCCCCACTCTTGCGATCCAGTTCCCGCAACTGGCGCAGCTTCTCGGCTATCTTGATTTCCAGGCCGCGCTCCACCGGCCGGTAGAAGCCGGGCGGCGACATGCCGTCGGGCAGGTAGTGCTCGCCAGCGGCAAAGCCGCCGGCTTCGTCGTGGGCGTACCGATAGCCCTTGCCGTAGTCCAGTTCCTTCAGCAGCTTGGTGGGCGCATTGCGCAAGTGCAGGGGCACCGGTCGCGTGCCGTCCTTCTTGACAAAGGCTTTGGCCTCATTGAAGGCCTGGTAGACCGCGTTCGATTTGGGAGCCACGGCCAGGTAGACCACGCACTGCGCCAGCGTCAACTCTCCTTCGGGCGAACCCAGACGCTCGTAAACGTCGGCCGCGTCCAGCGCCAGCGCCAAGGCGCGCGGATCGGCCAGGCCGATGTCCTCGCTGGCCATGCGGATCATGCGACGCGCCAGGTAGCGCGGGTCGGCGCCGCCATCGAGCATGCGCACCAGCCAGTAGAGCGCCGCATCCGGGTCGGAGCCGCGCACCGACTTGTGCAGCGCGCTGATGGTGTCGTAGAACTGCTCGCCGCCCTTGTCGTAGCGGCGCAGGCGCTCGCCCAGCACCTTGAGCAACCATACGTCAGTGATCTCGGCCAACTTCTGCTGCGTGGCGGCCACCGCCAGCGTCTCCAGGGTGTTGAGCAGACGCCGCGCATCACCGTCAGCATAGGCCACCAGACGGTCCACCGCTTCTTTTTCGATAGCGGGTACGGTCCCAATCTCGTGTGCTCTGGCCACAATCTGCTCCAGATCAGGCGCCGTCAAAGGCTGCAGCACATAGACCGCGGCGCGCGACAGCAGCGCTGAATTGACTTCGAACGAGGGGTTCTCGGTGGTGGCGCCTATGAAGGTGAACAGGCCACTCTCGACATGCGGCAAAAAGGCGTCTTGCTGGCTCTTGTTGAAGCGGTGGACCTCGTCGACGAACACAATCGTGCGTCGATTCTGTCCGAGGGCCACCTGCGCCTGCTCCACCGCCTCACGAATATCCTTGACACCACCCAGCACCGCGCTGATGGTGATGAACTGCGCGTCAAACGCATCCGCCATCAGCCGTGCAATGGTGGTCTTGCCGGTCCCCGGCGGCCCCCACAGGATGCAACTGTGCGGCTGGCCCGATTCGAACGCCAGGCGTAGCGCCATGCCCTCGCCCAGCAGGTGCTGCTGACCGATCACCTCGCTCAGGCGTTTCGGGCGCAGACGTTCGGCCAGGGGTTTCGGGGTTGGGCTGGTCGAGTCGCTGCGCACCCGCTGGATTCTAGGCGCTGCGCGGGCCTGAACGCCTGCGCTCGGACAAACCACAGGTCGGCACTGATGGTCGCGTCGAGAGCTGCGAGGCACGCCGGATTCAAGGTATCGTTCGAGCTTTCGTATTTCCCGGAAACAACCCATGTCCCTGCTCGTCACCACGACGCCGACCGACTCGGCGCATCCCCCAGCATCCGATCGAGCACGACTCGGTCGTTTTGCGCTGACCGCCGTCACCCTGGCGCTGCTCGGCGGCTGTGCCTCGCTCAACACCAAGCCGTTGCCGGGAGCCGATCCGGCGCCCCCAGCAGCCGACAAGACAGCCGCCGCCAAACCGCCCGAGGCAGCCGCGTCCAAACCGGCCGATCCCGCGGCACCCAAGCCTTTCGCCGAAGTGATCAAGGATGCCAAGCAGCAAGATGGCCTGTTCCCGATCTGGCGCAAGGACGAAAAAGCCTGGCTTGAAATCCCCAAGTCCGCACTCAACAAGCCGTTCCTGTTCACCGTCAACATCGCCAATTCAATCGGTGAACGCGGGCTCTACGCCAGCCAGATGAACACGGATGCCATGGCCGAATGGCGTCGCGTTGGCAACCAGTTGCAGTTGCTGGCCTTGAACACCAAGTTCCGCGCCGAGGGTGGCGCCAGGTTGGCGGTCGAGCAGGCGTTCTCGCCCAGCCTGCTGGCATCGGCGCCGCTGGCCAGCGCCGAACACCCGCAGCGCAAGTCGATTCTGGTTGATGCCAGCTTTCTGCTGTCGGACATTCCGGGCTATTCCACGCAAATCGAGCAGGCCTTTCGCTTGCCCTACACGCTGGACAAAGCCAACTCCTACATTGATGCCAGCCGTGCCGACGCCAGCCTGAGTACCTTGACCGCCCGCGTGCACTTCTCCACGCCCCGCATGCCCGCGCCGCCGCAGACACCGCCGCCGGTGCCCGCGCCCAAGCCGCCGCAAGCGGTGCCCGACGCACGCAGCTTCTTCGTGAACTACGTATACAGCTTCGCCGCTTTGCCCGAGCAGCCGATGCGTGCGCGCCTGAGCGATCCGCGCCTGGGCCATTTCATGGAGTCCTTCACCGACCTCGGCAGCGACCTCAAAGCCAATCCGCGCGTGCACTACGTGCAGCGCTGGCGGCTGGAAAAGAAGGACCCTGCGGCGCTCGTGTCCGAACCCGTCAAGCCCATCGTTTACTGGCTGGACAAGAACATTCCGCCCAAGTACCGCGCAGCCGTGACGGCCGGCGTGACCGCGTGGAGCAAGGCCTTCGAACGCATCGGTTTCATGAACGCGATTGTGGCCAGGCAGCAACCCGACGACGCCGACTGGGACAACATGGACGCCGCCCACGCCTCGATCCGCTGGTTCGTTGGCGCCGACGTGGGCTTTGCCATTGGCCCCAGCCACACCGATCCGCGCAGTGGCGAAATCCTGGACGCCGACATTGGCATGAGCGATGTGTTTGCCAGGGGCTCGCGCCGCTTCATCGTGGAAGACGTGGGGCAGAGCAGCGAGCAGCGCCTGGCCCAACTCAGTCAGGGCTGGCGCCAAGGCCAGCGCGCCAGTTACTGCAGCTATGCCCACGAGGCCGCAGCCGAGATGAACTTCGCGCTCGACGTGCTCGAAGCGCGCGGCGACATCGCGCCCGACAGCCCCGAAGCCGAGGCCTTCGTGCAGTCGGTGATCACCGACACCATCATGCACGAGGTCGGGCACACGCTCGGCTTGAAGCACAACTTCAAGGCCTCGACCACGATCACGCAGGCGCAATTGCAGGACAAGCGGTTTACCGAAACGCACGGCATTTCCGGCTCGGTAATGGACTACAACGCCTACAACATTGCCCTCCAAGGCGAGCGCCAGGGCAACTACAACAGCACTACCCTCGGCGCCTATGACTATTGGGCGATCGAGTACGCCTACAAACCGCTGGACGCCGCCACCGAGTCGGCCGAGTTGGCCAAGATCGCCGCGCGCAGCAATGAGCCCGCGCTGGCCTATGCCGACGACGCCGACGCGGGCGGCTTTGGCGCCAACGAGGGGCTGGACCCCTTGGCCAATCGCTTCGACCTGGGTGACGACCCGCTGGCCTACTACAAGAAGCGCCTGAAGTTATCCAAGGAACTGTGGGCTCGCCTACAGGACCGCAAACCGCAAGTCGGCGACGACCCCCTGCGCCAGCGCCGGGTTCTGATGGCGGGCTTTAGCCAGCTACAGCGGGCCGCCGAGTTGGTCGGCAAGTATGTCGGCGGCATGCACGCGCTGCGCGACCTGCCGGGCAGCAGCGCGCGCGCCAGCTTCACGCCAGTCGAACCAGGCAAACAGCGTGAGGCACTGCGGTTTCTGGCCAGCGGCCTGTTCAGCGCCGACTCCTTCCGTTTTCGCCCAGCCTTCCTGTCCAGTCTGTCGGTGGACTACAACGAGTGGGAGCGTGACGGCCCGGTCAATTTGCGTGCCGCCGTGCTGCGCTCACAAGCTGCGGCGATGGACCGGCTGCTGGCCGGCGGCACTGCGCAGCGCCTGCTCGACTTGCCCAACTACGTTCAACCGGCGCAGCGCAAGACCATGATCTCGCTCAGCGAGGTGTACGCCACGCTGCAGTCCAGCGTATGGAGTGAGCTCAAAACCGGTGCCGAGGTTGACGTGCTGCGGCGCAACCTGCAACGCGAGCACCTCAAGCGCCTACAGGTGCTGCTGACCAAGGGTTCGGCGACACTGCCCGCCGACGCGCTCAGTCTGGCACGCCTGCACGCCACGCGCCTGCAAGGGGACCTGCGCGGTGCGGTGGCCAAAGGGGGACGTTCAATTGAGACCCGTGCCCACCTGGCCGAGAGCCTAGGCACCTTGACTGAAGCGCTGCGCGCGCCGATGCAACGTAGTTGAGGCGGTGCCCGGCGGCCCTCACAGGATGCAACTCTGTGGCTGGCCCGACTGGAACTTTGCGCGCCACCGTGATTGGCGAACACGCCGGGCGTCCGTGGCGTGACGCTTGCGCGCTCGCGGAAGGTGCGCTTACGGTTCGCCCACACCTTGGCGTCAACGACGTGGCTTGCGCTCGCCCTCTGTGGCAACCGCGAATTGGCTCCAGCGCCACGCCACAGCCACCCGACGCGTTGCTGAGAGTCTTGGCTGGGCCTCGCGTTTCCCACACGGCCTATGAAGCAAGACAGAATAGAGCGAAGAAGGGGTTCGCAACCCAGCGTGACCGACTCACGCACTCGACCCAAACCGGACTTGCGAGCCGTTGGCTTGGATGTCTCCAATGCAGCGTAACCGGAAATACAGAAGTCCAAATCGATCGCCAGATAGCGAGCATTGCGTCCCGAAGACGAACGACGGCAGTGTGGTCACTCATTCAAGCAGAGAGGCACTGGCCATCGACCAGAAGCTGCCCATCGCCTATGACTGCTTTGTTGAAACGAATTGATGTATTTCAAAGCCAGCTAACGTTCGAGCGCTAATCACAATTTAGCTCAATCACCGCAAGATAAGCTCGGGCTCTGCTCATTGCAACATAGTGACACGTTAGGTTTTCAGACCGTTTTGCGTTCAGTATATCCACCACAACAATGGCATCGTTCTCTAGCCCTTTGAACTCATGAATCTGAGAAAAACTGACCGAATCCGGTGGAAAGCTCCTGATCGAGTATGAATCGAGTGGTTGAATGACTTGATGCCAATTTGGCGGCAACAATCGCACAATCGATTCGTTGTAAGGAACTGGGGAAAGGATAGTAATTTGTGAGTGTGTCATACCGCCCTTCACCAGTTCATCTAGCTGATTTGTCAATATCTTGACTGCATCTTCTTTCGTTGCAACGCAAAACTCCCTGACTGCCGGCCCATAACCAGAACCGCGGACACCCATGTCAGCGCCAAGACGAAATTTAATGGTTTCCAGAATTTCCAGAGTGTTTCGGCAATTGGTCCGCAAAGGTACCCGTGTCGGTTGATATTGCTCAATGCGATGAAGTGCCCCAGCCTCGGTGGGTACAAGCAAGCCACTTTGATTCTGAAAATCAGCGAAGAGTGCCCAGCGGCCATTTTGGAATCCGTTCAGCAAATAGGCTTCCAGTTTGTCGATTAGCAAAACCCGCATCAAGTCTTGCGCTTCATCAACAATGATCGCGTCAAATTGTGAAATGCGTGCACGCTGGGCGGCAGTCTCCAAGCCATCAAAAGTTGAAATGACCAAGCCGCGAATATTCAGGCGCACGTCCAACCAGGCCTTTAGCCATGGTGATGAACAGGCGAAAAGAACCTTTGATCCAGTCGCTGTCCATCGTCGTGCCAATTCTGCCGCGAGAAACGTCTTGCCAGTTCCTGCACCACCAATGCAAAGCGTACGAGGATTGGCTTCGACGACATCAACCCAAGCGAGTTGGTCTTCAGTCATCCGAATTGAGCTGTCGATTACTTGCTCAGTTTGGATGCGCAACGGAACGATAGCCTCAAAATCAGGGCGAAGAAATTTTTGAATGAGATCAACAGCGGCGTCTGAAGCCACAGAATCGCGAGCGACACCAAATGCTTTCGACTGCCAATGCTCAAAAAAATTGACGAGCCAACTGTCAAAACCGCGAAAGCCTCTCGCATCCGCCAACACAGCCGGATCCCATTCTGAACCCGTTTGCCTCCATTCGCAATCCGGAAAAATCACACCATAGCCAATGACAAATTGATTCAAAATGTCACTTGAAAACTCGATCTTCAGCCGTGCCAGCAAGCCATGCAAGGCGGATTCAGCTTGTCGAAATGGACTTTCTTTTCCTTCATGCGCCTGACCATTTCTGTCCGTAAAAGTCCATCGACCATTCGTGCATGAAACGCCGCCACCCTTGACCTCAAGTACGAACAAACCTTGTGGTCCACACAATAGAAAGTCAATTTCTCCAAAGCGTTTGTGTTCATGCCGCGACAAGTTGAGCGAATGAAAAGCCGTCAACAGCGTGTCGCAGGGCTCACTGAATACTGCAGTTCGAAGGCAATCGAATACTTTTTGCTCGGCTTGACTATGGGTTCTGTACGGTGTTGCTGGAATCATTCGCATAGGTCTAGCCTGTCAGCACTCCAAGAATTTTTCGGATTTCAAAATCGATCTTTGCGGGGACGTTAACTTGCCGGCTGAGATGACTGAGAAGGTTTTCGGAAACCACAGCGCTCTCAACTGCCTTTACCTCACCCGGCAGGATCAGGTCAAAACCACCATTACCGACCTCAAGTCGAAATTTTCCTGTGCCCACGCGGATTCGAGTTTCAATGACATCGGGCCATTTAAGTTTCCGAGCCAAACTTATAGAAGCCTCTGTTTGCTGCTTGCTAAGCTTGCGGTCTTTGCCCGTCAATAGCTCGCGCAATGGTTGGCACCTTGCCGGCGGCATACCAAGGTCAAGACGTGTGTCGGCCAGCTTATGGGACGCAGCAGCCATGCGGTGTGACACCGCTGCATACATGCCGCTTGTCTCACGAATGGTCTGGGGAACACCCTGCCAACCCTCGCGCGAAGCAAAAAGAATAGCAGCTGCAATTTTGTCGATCACAGTGACGTCAAAGTCTAATGCAACAAAATCGAGTAACTCGTCAGAATGTTGACGCAAGAAAAATAGCAAAAGCGCATGAGAGAAAGGTCCAGGGTGTCTTTCAAACAACTCTTTGTGTGTGTATCTGGCCAGCCCAGATGTGCCACGCAAATCATCAATCAATTTCTGGAACTTGCCAGCAATTGATGGCTCCGAGGCTGACGCTTGCTCCAGAAAATGTAGCGCAGCATAGCCTGCATCTGAAGGGTTTCCGTCAATGTCAGGCGGCTCAATGATTCGTTCAACTACGCCCCAAAATAGCCTCGACCGCAATTCTGCGATGGTCGGATTGTTGCCGGATGTCATCAACTGATCCACTGCTTTGCGGAACGGACTTTCAGCAGTGAAAAGACCGTCAATAGAAGCGTCGAATGCCAGTCGGCATGCATCTACAGCGGCTCCATTCAGATTGCCGAAGGAAAAGAGCAGGGCCGCAGCGGCACCCTGGGCTGAAATTGACGCGACTGCAAGTGTTGGCAAGGCTTCTGGCATTGCCTTCGGTGGCCACGTGGACTGAGCGGCAAAGTCATCTGCGGTCACTGGGCATTTGCAGATACTGATCGGAAAAGCGCTCGCTGGAATATTGGATATTTCGCCTGATCGTACAAGATAGGCATCCCGCGCATCAATTGTCTCAAAGGTAACATCGGTGACGCAGGTGACGGGTAATGGCGCAGGGATGAAAAGCGCCGTCACGTCTTGTTCACCTGCCAATGGCAGATGCATTTCTTTCAGCACACCATCGCTGGCAACGCTGAAAGCTCGACCAGAAAACTTGCTGATGTCTATCTCAAGCAGGGCGAAGTGCCCTGAACGGCTTGCTGCTGCGTCGCGTACCTGATGCGGGACGCGATTCAGAAAGACGGGAATCCAGCCCGGTGCCATTTCAATACAGTCTGGATAATAGGTATCCATGCTGTGATTTGGCAAAACCATACCAGCCGACTGCCAGTTCATCAAGTTGTAATGGTTACTTGGGAGAAGCCAACGGTCTTTTGATACGACGGGCTCCGGTTGTTTTTTCGTGGTTGCCATGGTTTTGTTACCCTCTAAGGAGATTTTTATCGGTGGGCAGAATGACTGAAACAGGGCATGGGTTTGCTGTATTTTGGATCATGATCACGCGCTCGATGGCGCGACTCACCATGACGTAAAAAAGCATTCTTCTTTCATCTTCGATAGCTGACCAACATTTGAATTGATCTATGTCTGCGATAACGACGTAATCGAACTCAAGCCCTTTGCAAGCTTGTGCGTTGAGCAAAATAATGCCACCGAATGCGAAGTCAGGAAGAACTTTGTCATCTTTGGCGTAGCTATCAATTCGAGGCTTTTCATTGCTCAAGCTTAAGACTGCTTTATCAAATGCTTGTTTGTAGCGCTGCCGAACCTCGTTGGTTGGACATAAAACGCCAATAAGCTTTGTGGGGTCACTCTCCGCAGTGAGTACGATTCGGCGAATGATTTTTAAGAACTCTGGTTCAGAACCATCGTATTTTTCAAGCACAGGTACTTCAGCCGTCCTAGTCGTCAATGGCAAATTGGGAGGAACATTCTGGGGTGAAGTGATGTGGAAACTTCTAGCGAGTTGGGCGACTGGATACGAATTTCGATGGTTGTATGTCAGTTGTACGACATGTTTGTCGGTAAATACTTCTTTTGAAGTGGCATTCGCACTAAACCTAAGGCTGGCTGTTTTTAATAACGCATCGCACAATTCTGAATAGTTGGAGTTTGACTCTATGTGCAATATTTGATTGAAGTCCGCAACTACAAAAATGTTCTCGTAACCCATTTCAACAAGGATTTCGTAAAAATCCTTAGGCATATCCTGCCCCTCATCGATAACAAGGTATGACTCGTTGGGTTTGGGAATGACTACACCGCGCGGAAACTTGGCATCAAGCTGCAATCGAACCGCTGCCCAATCAATTTCGTAAACTTGTCCCCGATGGGGGCAATCAGTGCCGACAAGATTCCTCCAGGTGGAACGGAACCAGGCAATCCATGTGTCTGCCCGAATGGGCATGTTCAGATTGTTTGCAGTCTTTGCATCCAAATTCTTGCTTGCGTGAACCAACAACTGATTGAAAGCTAGAAATTTATGCGGATGCCTTTTTCGGGCTAATCGTCGGGCACGAAGAAGCGCTATTACCGATTTGCCTGTTCCAGGGCCCCCGAGTAATAAATAGGAGGCAGTTTCTGGAAGGTCTAGCGCAAAGTCCTGCTCCATCGTTGTCTTGTCTGGCAAACGAAAACGTCTAGGCTGACTACCCCCAATTTTGGTTGCCAAGGTTGGTACGTTGATAGGTTTCCATTTCGGGTCAATTGGCGATGGGTTCACAAGTTCAAATCGAAATTGAAAGTAACCTGTTTGACCGAAAAGGGCGCCATGAAGGCTTGGGTCTAGCCCTTCAAGCGCACTCCAATCATCGGCGGAAATCGACTCAGTTGGGTAAGGTGGTTCAGTAATCAGAACAGTAACGTTGTCAGTTCTATTCGTTAAGCGAAATAGGTCACCAACATGCACATCGCTATATTCAAGTGAGTCGCTTGAGAACGCTGTTCTTTCACCTGAGCGAATAAGCTCAAGCGAAGTTCTATTTTCCAACCCTTTTCGCGTCTTGTAGACGATGTTCTTAAAAATGGATCCGTCGTTCCAACTGTCGGATCCTTTGAATCGTTGTGATGTCCGCATAGCTGATTGAGACTGAATGGTCTTTACTGCTAGTGTGGTGCCCGTTTGTGGCGTCGGATGGGTCACTGAAGACATCGAGGTGCTACTTTTGGCTCGAAAATCTCGCGTTCTTATGTAGTTTGAATCCAACGGCGCGCCACATTCTGAACAGAAGTTGGCGTCAGACCGACTGTCACTGCGACCACATTGGTGACACTGATGCGAGTGACTCATAAAGCGAACTCAAGCGGTGAGGCAATCCCCTTGCTGTGATCACCCTTGACGAAAGTTCGGTCCAGAATTTCATTGCCCAGCACACATGCTGGTTCAGGTATCAATGCACAGCCATGGCAGGCGGATCGGTTCAATTGGTGTGGGCCCTGTCCTTCATGTTCGGAACAGACAGGGTCCAGCGAACACCATTCGGCTTTTCTGAAGGTCTCAGACAGCACCGCTAGAAATCGCTCTGGCTTGGCAAGTTCGGACAGGCCGCCAAGGGAGCCTGCAACGTCTGGCACTGCCACATAGATCAATAAACCGGCCATGTTTGTGCCGCAGTAAATGCGCTCTTTTAGGGACGATGCCGGGTAGCCGGCAGATGTCTCAAACTGGCGAATCAGCATGTGCGACAGTGTGTGCAGCAAGATAAACCGTGGCGTGATCCGCCCGTTTGGCGGTTGTTGCATACCGCCATTTGTTCGCACTTGATCAGCCAATCCTTCAGTTTCAAATCGTTCCTGTAATTCCGCTGCGATCTTTATGACACTGGGTTGTTGCTCCCATTGTCCAAGTACGTTCTCAGACAACACAAGAAAGATACCCTCCCCGAACAATTCAATGGCAGGGAGCCAAGTTTCTTGACCTACGATATTGGGCGGCACAGGTGGAGTCGGGCCACCAAGTCGTGTAAAGCCCTTGAATACTCGGATTTCCCGCAATCGTTTGACTTCAATCAGCTCCTGTATCACGTCAATGCATGCGCGTTCACGCTCCCCGCCAATTCGATCAGACAAGTTTTTCCACTGACAGGTTCGAGAAAATGTAACCAAATCTTCGTCTTCCCTTTGATCAGGCAGCGGTGTCAGCATCGCCATGAATTCGTCTTCGTGTATTTGACCTGGGGTGAAGCTCCTTTCTTCATAGAGTGGATAACCGTTCACTTTGTCAATTTTCTGCCAGGCATCAACTATTTGACTGGAATTACACTGAAATTCTCGGGAGAGTTTGGCTATCTCCATTTTGCGCCGTATGTCATTTCTTGCGTTTTTCAAAACACCCATCGCTGGCCCATTTCGATAAAGCAGATCAATCACACTACCTCGTTCAACACGAGATTCAGGCGGGATGACCAATGCAGAGCACATGGGAACCGCATAGAGTCCAGGGCTGCTTATGTCGGCTATCCTTACCTCCAGTTTTATGTCTTCTGGAACTTGCGGCACCGCATCTTTTTCATTAAACCAAGGTTGATGCCGAAAGACTTTGAGACCAGCATGCTGGTTGATGTTGTCGTCTTGATCGACTCTTTTGCGGCAGCCCATCACTGTGCATTCAAGTGTCCAACGTTTACCGGTATTGTTTTCATGGAGTTTGATCGTTTGCTTTTGCCAGTCATGTCGGCAGTTGTTGCTGCCTCGGTGAAGCAACCAGTGCCACGGTACGTCATCCATGCGTCCAAAATTGTCAATAACAACCCAAGGGTATTGATCTAATGGGTGCCCGCAAGCTGTGCAACACGGTCCGGTTTTTGGGTCATGGGGCTGATTCCATGGTCGCCAATGCATCAGTTCGCAATTCCTATTGCTGCACCGCATCCATGATGGAAACCGCATACCAGGCAAAAGCGTTTGTGGATCACCATCAATTCCCTTGGGGGGTTCATGCAATTGCTGACTCAACTCAAGAGCACACCGAACCCTCTCAAGGTAGGGGATAGGATAAGTGACGGGCCACGTGCGGGTGTCTTTGATTGTGTAGAGGTATCGCTCTGAGCGAATAATTGAACCGATGCCCGCAAAGCCTAGCAGGTGGGAAAATCTTACCGGGATAAGTTCGCTCATATCAATTTCACCAAGGCAACGTGCTCCACGTTTCGCATCGACTGAAGTGTCGGCCATACGCCTTTGATGCGGGCATCAAAGTCATACAGCAAACGTTCTGAGTTCTTTTGTTTGTCACTTTCAGAGTATTTGATCGGCATGACATTGGCATTCACCTCGATAAAGGCACGCCACTCGTGCTGCAGAGTTTCGAGGTGTGCAGCAGTGGCATCGCCCCGATCGGAATCGGCATTACGACATCGGTTTTCAAGCATGGTAATCAGGTTCGAAATATGGGGAACTGCAGGATCGAAGTCTTGCACCGCTGCTTCTGACAACAAGCCTGCCCCATGGCGCATCACGATAACCAAAGCCGCGTGCAGGGCACGCTTACGGCATGGGTACGAAAATGGTGTGACGCTGGTCGGTTCCACATGCCGGTAAAAGGACTCGTGGTACGCACGAAAACTCTCAAAATGCGACCAGCTGCGAACCTGATTGCGGTAATAGTTGGTGAAAACAATGCCCGGCACATCGCCACGGCCCACACGGCTGCTGGCCTGGATGTATTCCGCCGTAGTGAGAGGTTGGCCGTTCACGATCATGGCCGCCAATCTGGGAATATCAACACCTACTGAAATCATGTTGGTCGAGACCAATACGTCCAATCGGTCATTGTCTTGCCAGGTTTTGGCGAGTCGGGTAAAGGTGGCGTGGTTGGTATCGCCATCCACAACGCTGGACAACTGCTGCACTCGCCTGCGAGTCGAGTCAAGTCTGTCAGGACAGCGCTTTGCATTACCCGCCACAGACGACTGTGCCTGTGTTGCCTGGATGTAAGCCTGGATAAATCGCCGTGCGTCCTTGTCTATAGCGTTGTACGCGCTCCCAATGCCCTTCAGACTGCCATGGTAAGAGACCAAGGTCCACCAGGCATCCAGCAACAATTCACGTTCGGACTGATCATCGAAGAGGATGGCGGGTGCTGCCAGTAATGCCGCAGCCAACGGCGTGATCGACTCCGCAGGCGCACGAGCAGGTGCCAGATAGCCCACATACATCCGCCCCGGTCTTTGTTCGATGGGGACGGTCTTTGCAAAATATGCGTCGTCAGCGGATAGACCAGGCGGTGGAAAAATGGCAGTGTCTCTGGCATACAACTGGCGCACCTGTTCGGCTGCGTTGCGAATAGTTGCAGTCGATGCAATGTATTTTGGTCGTACGCCTTTGCTTTGAATAACGGTATCAATAGCGGCTTCGTACACCCCTGCCACAGAACCTAGTGGTCCGGCAATTAAGTGGAGTTCATCCTGAATAATTAAATCAGGTGGCCGGTTACCTGATCGACCAAAAAATACCGAGGTTCGTGGATCCCATGCCAGACGGGCGAATTTGTCGATGGTGCCAATAAGCAGTGTTGGCGGATTTTCAAACAAGGCTTCATCAACCACGTTGCAAGGCAGTGCCTCGCAACCATGGTGAATTGAAAACGAACAGTCGGCGTTGTGGCATTGAAAGTGGAAACTGGTCGCCGTTGCACGATAGTTAGTGGGTGCTTGAAACGCGGTTCCACACCAAGGGCATTGTGTGACCAATAGTTTTTTGGGTACCGTTTTTCTTGCAGCACTTTCAACTACGGTATCTACAGCATTGTGAAAAGTATTGGGGCTGGTGTTGCCGCCTACCCAAATTCCGATGTCGATCGTCGTTGAACCCAATCCCAAAGCTGGTTCTGCTTTTCTGAGGTGCTCAAGCGCAAAGATAAGCCTGTTTGCGCGTTCAAATTGCTGTGCGGTAAGCAGACGCAACGTGTAGCGCATCAGGATCGTTGTCCCCCCACCAGTTGACGGGAACTTGTTTCGGCGCCAAGCAATGACAAACGCACACAAGGCCAAGTAGGCTTCAGTTTTACCGCCACCTGTCGGAAACCAAACCAAATCAACCAATTCTCGATCAGCAGCATCCTCATCAACGATTGACAAAATTGATGAGGAAAGGGTCGTGAGCACAAAACCAAGTTGAAATGGTCGCCAACGAGGTGCGCGCGGTGTTTGACCGTTCACTTGCTGGCTTTGCTTCATTTGAAGCAGCATGGCGCGGTTGGCAATTGAGAACGCCAATTGAGCCACCTTATCATCTTGCAACCGTTTGATCCCGTTTCTCATTCGCGACAGCGTTTGGCTGACACGCGCCAAAATTCTATTAGCTGCCGGTTGATGTGCAGTAAGTTGAGTTGCGGTTTGTTCACGCTCTGTAAGCCAGCCGGCATAACCATCAACGAAATCAGACAATGATTGAATTACCGCCGTTGGGTTATTGGTGATTTCAGCCAAAAAGGCCAGATCAAGCGCATTTTCACTTTCGTTCCCTGTATCGGCAGTCACCTGCGGTACCTCAACCTTGGGTAGAAAGTCGGCACGTATTTTTGCTATTGGTCCATTCGCAGGATCGCCCCAATCTACCGCTGCCCCATGGCCAATGGCGTAAATGCGCCTGTGTTGGTATTGCAGTTCAAGGTCTTGATCTTCTTCGTTTAGCAATGATGGATCAGTTCGTGGGTAGTCGCCCACCACGCCGGAAACAATTCGGCATTCAAGTTCCACTTCGAATAGAGTAGATTCCTCCTTCTTTCTCTGCCAGGCTTTTGCATCGGGGAATTCATTTATTGCCGCGCATACTTGGTTGTTGCACAGGGAAACGGTAACAATCCAACCAAGCCCATATCGGCGCCAAAGAGTCTGTATGAGGCCCTTTGATTTACCATCGGGATGATCATGTGAAGTTTCGAAAATCTCAACCGAACGAAAATCTGGCTGCAAAGTGATATTTGAGGGCGAGAATGGAATGAGTGTTTCCTCCGCTCTTGACAACGGATATCTAGTCCACACACGATGTTCATCTTTAACATTGGTGTCGTTGGTTTTGTATCGCACGCCCCAGGCACGAACTTCCAGTTGAGCGTTTTCCCCCACGATGTAAAACGAAAATCCAACAGAAGAAGGTGGTACATAGCGAACATAGCTGACTTGACTTGGTTCGGTACCATCAGCGCTCATGCCACTTACATCTTCGCTCAAGTCGACCTCGACAACGGATTCAGCCGCTTTCGCCATGACGGGGAAAAGCACGCCACACTGAAACCGCTCTGAAGGCTTCATCCCCGTCAGATTCGTTGCGGTGTCGTCGTTGTCGTTATCTGATCCCAAACCAAATAGTTGTGTGCGCATCCATCGGTAGAGGCGCATTCGTTCTTCGCTGAAGTTCATTTTCAATTCCATCAATGAATCGACGAATTGGTATGGCTAAGATTCATACATCCGATGGAACATCGCGATATATTTCGGTCGAAAACTATGATCATCATCAATTATCCCTTAAGCCGTCGCCACGAAGTTTCTACGCAATAAATTTTGCCACATTGGCCTGTAGACATTGCAGAACAAACGAAGCTTGCTATTGTTTTGTTTCGCCATAGGTAGAAAACTTGTCAGCACCGGCTTACGCACTATCTTTTGAAGCGCTTTATGTGAATATTGGCATGGAGAATAACGCATTCTTCCAGATTCGAGGTGGAAATAAGCCGTGATCGAATGGCGTCAGGGTGTTAATTTGGACAGCCTCTATGACTGCTTTGGGCACGAGGCCGAATGCCACGAACGACTTCTGTCTGGAGTTGAGTTGGCCCACCGTAAAGCTGCCTGTCGTGTGCACCCGCTATGGGTCTGCAGAAGTCACCGGCACGAGCATCACGACTGACCGGAACTGGCCCGCAAGCGTCATCCACTGCCACAGCTCCAATGACTCCCGGCACAGCGCGGTAGACACGCAACCTTCGATTCACGCCCGCGTAGGCAAGCAATTGGAGCATCCAATCTCCCCCGCCGCCAGCCCAACCAACACACGCTCGCTGGCGTGGCGGGTGGCTGCGCCGGGGCGCTGGAGCCAATTCGCGGTTGCCACAGAGCTTGCGTACCCGCCACGGTGGTCACGCCAACCCGGCCACGCGCTACAAGAGCACCGCCCGCGAGCGCGCAAGCGACACGGTGCGGACGCCCGCCGCGCTCGCCCAGGTGCTGGCATCAAAGCCTGCAGCAAGCCCATTACTGCCGAATCACATCCGCCCCCGGCGGCGGCTTGAACTGGAAGTGGCTGGCATCCAGCGCGGCATTGGCCTGGAAGGTGCCGAAGCTCAGCACCGAATTCTGGCCGAAGCTGTCCAGAATCTCCAAGGCCGCGAGCGCGCCGGCACGAAAACCAACCCGCACACTTTGCAGTTGCCCGTCTTTGGCCTTGGGCAAAGCCAGTACCCACTGCAGACCATCGGCCTGGGGCGCGGCACTCAGCGTGAAATCGGCCTGCAGGGCGCGTAAATCGGGCGCCGAGGCAATCAATGCGGCGGGGGTGGCGCCCAAGGCCTGGTTCTGCTGGCGTGCCGTGACCTGCTTCAGGTCCACGTCGTACAACCACAGCGTTTGCCCGTCGGCCACAATGGTTTGTTCGAACGGCTTCTGGTAGACAAACTTGAAACGATTGGGCCGCAGAAACTCGAAGGTGCCGCTGGAGGTTTTGCTGCGTGCACTTTGTCCGGCTTTGGCAGGCGCCGTCACCACCTGGGTAAAGTCGGAGCGGCCGGATTTGGTGTTCTTGACAAAATCCTCAAGGTTCTTTAGGCCGTCAGCCCATGCGGATGTTTGACATACCGCTATCAAAATTGCAGCAATGATGGTTTTCATAGGGTTACTCCGCACGCGCCGGCACCAGTATCTCGCGCTGCCCGCTGCCGCTCATGCTGCTCACGAGGCCGGCCTTCTCCATGTCCTCGACCAATCGGGCGGCCCGGTTGTAGCCGATCTTCAGATGACGCTGCACCAGTGAAATGCTGGCTTTGCGGTTCTTCAGCACCACCTCCACGGCCTGGTCGTACATCGGGTCCTTCTCTCCCGCGCCGTTGCCACCTTCACCCAGGCCGTCCCCCTCACCGTCGACCGTGCCGCCTTCGAGCACGCCTTCGATGTAGTTGGGCTCGCCCTGGGTCTTGAGGTAACTCACCACCCGGTGCACTTCCTCATCGCTGACGAAGGCGCCGTGCACGCGCACGGGTAAGCCGGTGCCGCTGGGCATGTAGAGCATGTCGCCCATGCCCAGCAGGGCTTCGGCACCCATCTGGTCGAGGATGGTGCGGCTGTCGATCTTGCTCGACACCTGAAACGCAATGCGGGTCGGAATGTTGGCCTTGATCAGGCCAGTGATCACGTCCACGCTGGGGCGCTGCGTGGCCAGGATCAGGTGAATACCCGCGGCACGCGCCTTCTGGGCCAGCCGCGCAATCAGCTCCTCGATTTTCTTGCCGACCACCATCATCAGGTCGGCCAGTTCGTCGATCACCACCACGATGTGCGGCAGCCGGTCCAGCGGTTCGGGCGCTTCAGGCGTCAAACTGAAGGGGTTGCCGATGAACTCACCACGCGCCTTGGCGTCGTCGATCTTGACGTTGTAGCCGGCCAGGTTGCGCACACCCATCTTGCTCAGCAGCTTGTAGCGGCGCTCCATCTCCGCCACGCACCAGCTCAGGCCGTGCGCGGCCTGACGCATGTCGGTCACCACCGGCGCCAGCAGGTGCGGGATGCCCTCGTAGACCGACATCTCCAGCATCTTGGGGTCGATCATCAACAGGCGCACATCGCGCGCTTCAGCCTTGTACAAGAGGCTCAGGATCATCGCGTTGATACCAACCGATTTGCCCGAACCCGTCGTACCCGCCACCAACACGTGTGGCATCTTGGCCAGATCCGCCACCACCGGGTTACCCACGATGTCCTTGCCCAGCCCCATGGTGAGCAAGGACTTGGCCTCGTTGTAGGGTTGCGAGCCCAGAATCTCGGACAAGCGGATCGACTGGCGCCGCGCGTTGGGCAATTCGAGGGCCATGAAATTCTTGCCCGGAATGGTCTCCACCACGCGGATCGACACCAGGCTCAGTGAACGCGCCAAGTCTCTGGCCAAGCCCACGATCTGCGAGCCCTTGACCCCGGTGGCCGGTTCGATCTCGTACCGCGTGATGACTGGACCGGGCGAGGCCAGCACCACGCGCACATCCACACCAAAGTCTTTGAGTTTCTTCTCGATCATGCGGCTGGTCATTTCCAGCGTCTCGGGTGCCACGGTTTCCTGCCGCGCCATAGCGCCATCCAGCAGATCGACCTGGGGCAGTTTGCTGTCGGGCAGCTCCGTGAACAGCGGCTTCTGTCGCTCCTTGGCCACCCGCTCACTGCGTGGCATGGTCATGGCTACCGGCTCCACCACCACCACCGGTTGCGGATGGTGCTCGGCAATTTCTTCGCGTTCCTCCAGCACGATCTCTTCGCGCTCACGCGCGGCGCGTTGGCCCACCGCCAAGTCCTGCTCCATCTCACGCTTGTCCTGCCAGGACTCGACCTGGGCGTACAGCCAGGCGCCAATGCGCTCGGCCACGTGCCCCCATGAAAAGCGAAACGCCAATGCCGCCCCCACCACACCCAACGCAATGGCGATCAGACCCGACCCGACAAACCCCAGCCATTTGACCGCCAGGGGACCAACCAGGAAACCTAGCACACCGCCCGCGTGCCCGCCGGGCAAGCGTGGCTCCAGGCTGTACAGGCGCGACCACTCCAGCGTGGCGCTGGCGCACAACAGCAATATCGTGCCAAGCCAGAAGCCAGTCCGATCAGATCGAAGCCAAGCCCATAGTCCCGACTGGACATCGCCAGCGCGGCGCGGCACTGGCGCGCCGCGCAACCAGGTCGCCAGCGCCGACAGCCAGACCCGCAGTGCCAACGCGAAACACCACCAAACCGAAAACCCCAACAAGAAGTAACTCGCGTCAGCCAGCCAGGCACCCAGGCGGCCGGCCCAGTTGCTCACCACCGCCTGATCGCCCGAAGTTGACCACGCCGGATCGTGCGCGTTGTGCGTCAGCAGCGCCAGCAGCCAGAACAGCAGCCAGGCGGCCGTCAGAAACAAGCCCAGCTCGCTGGCGAAGCGCCGGGCACCAGTCTTGGGTTGCGAGGACGCGCCGCGTGAGTTGCCGAGTGTGTGAAGCGAATAGGTCATGCGTCGGGGCGAATCGCGTTAACGCGGGAGTTGGCGTCGCTCGTTGACCAGAATCGCGCCACCTTCCAAGGTTTGAATGAAGCCCTGTTCTTCGAAATCCTTCATCACCCGGCTGACCATTTCCCGCGACGCGCCGACCATTTTGGCAATATCCTGGCGCGACAGCTTCTCGCGAATGATCAGCCGGCCGTCATCCGGGACGGCAGACTCCAGCAAGACGTTGGCGACCCGGCCGTAGACGCCCATCAGCGCCAACGAACCAATCTTCTGGTCCGCATTTCGCAGGCGCCGCACCAGGCCCTGCATCACGGCATAGGCCATGGTGGCGTTCTCGGGCAGGCAGCGCGTGAACTCCTTGCGCCCCAACACCAGCACGTCGGTCTGAATTTCGGCTTCCACCGTGGCCGAATGCGGCTCGTTGTCAATCATGCTCATTTCGCCAATGTAGTCGCCCGGCTGCAGGGTAGCCAGGATCACTTCGCGCGATTTGCGGTCGGCCATCAGCACGCGGGCACGGCCCGACAGGATGATGTACAGCGCGTCGGACTTCTTGCCCTGCTCCACAATCAACTGCCCGCGCTTGAAACGCCGCTTGGCAACGGCGTCGGCCAGCAACTCTGCCTGCGTCGGCGTCAACATGGCAAACAGCGGCACGCGGCGAATCAGATCAAGATTGGTCAACATCGACATCGCATAATCCTTCGCTAGGGCATTCAGGCTTCTTACAATCAACCAGTCGCGGCGGCAAAGCCGCCATCGCTTCGGGCGCGCCGACTTGAACTACGGCGCATTGCCCCGAAATGTACACGGCGCAAGCAATTCTTTCTCAAAGGCTATTCAGATGTCCAACACTCGGCACGCCAAGGTACTCATTCTAGGTTCGGGCCCAGCCGGCTACACCGCCGCCATTTACGCCGCACGCGCCAACCTCAGTCCCTTGCTGGTGACCGGCATGGCGCAAGGCGGGCAATTGATGACCACGACGGAGGTCGACAACTGGCCGGCCGACGTGCACGGCGTGCAGGGGCCGGACCTGATGCAGCGCTTTCTGGAGCACGCCGAGCGCTTCAAGACCGAGATTGTGTTCGACCACATCAGTTCGGTGGACTTCAGCAAGCGCCCCTTCACCCTCAAGGGCGACAGCGGTGCGTACACCTGCGATTCACTTGTGATCGCCACCGGCGCTTCGGCCAAATACCTGGGGCTGCCGTCGGAGACCGCCTTCATGGGCCGCGGCGTCTCCGGCTGTGCCACCTGCGACGGCTTTTTCTACCGCGATCAAGTCTGTTGCGTGGTCGGCGGCGGCAACACCGCCGTGGAAGAAGCGCTCTACCTGTCCAACATCGCCAGCAAGGTCTACCTGATCCACCGGCGCGACAAATTCAGGGCCGAACCCATCATGGTCGACAAGCTGATGGAGAAGGTTGCCGCCGGCAAGATCGAGCTCAAAACTTTCCATGCGCTGGACGAAGTGCTGGGCGACGCCAGCGGCGTGACGGGTGTGCGCATCAAGAACGTGAACACTGGAAACACCGAAGACCTGGCCCTGCAGGGCTGCTTCATCGCCATCGGCCACTCCCCCAACACCGAGATCTTTCAGGGTCAACTGGACATGGCTGGCGGTTACATCGTGACCCAGGGCGGGCTCAAGGGCTTTGCCACCCAGACCAGTGTGCCCGGCATTTTTGCGGCCGGTGACGTGCAGGATCATGTTTACCGCCAGGCCATCACCAGCGCCGGCACGGGTTGCATGGCGGCACTGGACGCGCAGCGATTTCTTGAACAAGGCTAGGACGAATCCCAAACCCGGGGGCTGGCTGCGCCGGTTTTCCTGGGAATCGTTATAATCCAAGGCTTTGCTGAAATCGCCATGTTCTGGCTGTGGGGGCAAATCGGGTTACCGCCACCCTATCTTCTGGCGAGGTGAGGCTGAGTTGCCGGGCAGGAGTCGCAAGATTCCCGCCTCCCGCGGTCGGCTGTTAAATCAGTATCGGAGTGTCCTAATGGCACGCGTATGTGAAGTCACGGGCAAAGGCCCCATGGTCGGGAACAATGTTTCCCACGCCAACAACAAAACCAAGCGCCGGTTCCTGCCGAACCTGCAATACCGCCGTTTCTGGGTCGAGACCGAAAACCGTTGGATTCGTCTGCGGATCTCCAACGCCGGTCTGCGTTTGATCGACAAGAACGGTATTGATGTTGTGCTCGCGGATCTGCGCGCACGGGGTCAGGCTTAACAATTATCTTGGGGACTGACCTTTAGCTCTGTCCCCAACTGAAAGGAACACCATGGCAACCAAAGGCGGACGCGAAAAAATCAAGCTGGAATCGACAGCAGGTACTGGTCACTTCTACACCACCAGCAAGAACAAGAAACTCATGCCCGAGAAGATGTTGATCAAGAAATTTGATCCCAAAGCTCGCAAACATGTGGACTACAAGGAAATGAAGCTGAAGTAATTCGGATTCTCCTCAGTCCAGAAGAGCCCGCCCTGTGCGGGCTTTTTTTCGTCTGCACTTTGCAGGCGAAGTTCTCTTCTTCTCTCGCCCGCCGCTGGCAAGGGGCAGGCCTTTTACTCCGTGTCCCCCGCCCTACGGGCTCCTCCTTTACCTACGCAAAAGACCTGCCCCTTGCCAACTGCCGGAGCGGTTGGCGCGCAAAGGGAGTTCAATCCAATGCTGTTGACACGTCACTCCCCGCGAGATCCGTCGGGCTGTGCGTTTTGCGCAGGTAAAGGAGGAGGCCGAAGGCCGGGGGACACGGAGCAAAACGTACGGCCCGACGGATCTGAAGCGCGCAATAAAAGCACCAGTCCACAAACGGCTAACGCACAAAAAAGCCCGCTAAGAAACGGGCTTTCTCAAAGGCGCGAAAGGGGCACTCAAACGTGCGTGGCCCGTAGGCGCACCGAAAACTCATGTAGGGCCGCAATGCCGCTGGCCTCGGCCCGGTGGCACCAGGCAGCCAGATCCGCGGCGAGTTGCTCGCGTGTGAGCGAACGGCTGAGCCACAGTTGGCGCAGTTCCTCGCGCATGGTCACCATGCGGTCAAGCGTCGGAAAGGCGGCCCGCGCTTTCGCCAACTGGGCCAACACACTGGCTGGCACCCGATCCGCGTCGCGGTGCAACCAGCGTCGCGCCGCTTGGAGCGCCGAGGCATCCAAACCGCGCGCCCGCACGGCCTGCATCTCCTGTCGGCAGGCCGCACGCAGACCCTTGGCATAACCGGCCATGATTTCGTAGCGATTGGCGATCAGGGCTTCCAGCGTCTCTTCGTTGGCCACGGCACGAACCGACCCCAGTACCAACCTGGGCGGCGTCTTCTTGACCGTGGCCAGGCGCGCCATCTGCAACAGCCGGATGTACATCCAGCCGATGTCGAACTCGTAGCGCTTCACTGACAGCTTGGCCGAGCTCGGGTAGGTGTGGTGATTGTTGTGCAGCTCCTCACCGGCAATCAGGATGCCCCAGGGCGAGATGTTGGTGCTGGCGTCGGGCGCCTCGAAATTTCGGTAACCCCAATAGTGCCCAGCGCCATTGATGATGCCGGCCGCCATGATGGGCGTCCAGGCCATTTGCACCGCCCAGACCGCCAGGCCCGCTGCGCCGAACAGAGTCAGATCGATCAACAGCATCAGGCCCACGCCCTGCCAGGAAAAACGGGTGTACAGATTGCGCTCGATCCAGTCGTCGGGCGTGCCCTGTCCGAAGCGGGTCAAGGTCTCCTGATTACGGGATTCAGTCCGGTACAACTCAGCCCCCTGCAGCAGCACTTTCTTGATACCGTGAATATGCGGGCTGTGCGGGTCTTCGGCCTGCTCACAACGTGCATGATGTTTGCGATGCACAGCGGCCCATTCCTTGGTGACCTGACCGGTGGTCAGCCACAGCCAGAACCGGAAAAAGTGCGAGGCGATGGGATGCAGCGACAGGGCACGGTGCGCCTGATGCCGGTGCAGAAACACCGTGACACTGATCATCGTGACATGCGTCACAGCCAGCGTAAACAGAATCAACTGCCACCCGTGCAGGTTCCAGACACCCTGGATGAGGAAATCGACCACAAGATCCAATAAAGAGCCATCAATGGGCAACATAGTTGTATTTATCTCCATGACCCAACGCTGGTCAAGCGCGCCGTGAAGCGCCAACGGCCATTTTAGGCAGCCCGCCCAATGTTCGCTGGCGCGCCTGCCTTAACCCGTCGGCGAACCGGAATCCGGGACCGAACGACTTACTTGCGAACCCAGGCAGCCGCAAAGAATCCATCGGTTTGATGCCGGTGCGGCCACAAGCGCAGGAAGCGCTGGCCGTCGTCCCCACCGCTGCACAAGGTCGCGGCTTGCTCGACCTTCAGATCCGCCAGCACCGGCCCGACATCCAGCGGCGCAAAGGTGTCCGCATTGGCCTCGGAGAAGGCTTGGGCAATCATCTCGTTCTCCTGCGGCAGCACACTACAAGTGGCATACACCAGACGGCCACTGGGCTTGATCAGCCGCGCCGAACTTTGCAGAATCGCCGCCTGCTTGGCGGCCATTTCCTCGACCGCCTTCATGTTCTGGCGCCATTTCAGGTCAGGGTTGCGCCGCAGGGTGCCCAGACCCGAGCACGGCGCGTCGACCAACACCCGGTCGATCTTGCCGGACAGGCGTTTGACGCGCTCGTCGCGCTCATGCGCAATCGCCGCCGGATGCACGTTGGACAGGCCGCTGCGCGCAAGGCGAGGCTTGAGCGCATCGAGCCGGTGTGCCGAGGTGTCAAAGGCATACAGGCGACCGGTATTGCGCATGCAGGCGCCAATGGCCAGCGTCTTGCCACCGGCGCCGGCACAGAAATCGACCACCATCTCGCCGCGTTTGGCGTCGAGCAACATGGCCAGCAACTGCGAGCCTTCGTCCTGGACTTCGATCGCCCCGCGAATGAATGCGTCGAGCTTGTTTAACGCCGGCTTACCGTCGATGCGCAAACCCCAAGGCGAATAGGGTGTGTGCGTGGCCTTGATGCCGGCCTTGGCCAGCTCTTTCTGGATATCGCTGCGTTTGGAAGTTAGCGCGTTGACACGCAGGTCCAGGCCCGCCCCCAGATTGAGGCTCTCCGCCAGGGGCCAGAACTCGGCGCCCAGTTGCTCCTTGAGTGGTTGCACCAGCCACTCGGGCAGGTTGTGGCGGTGACGCTCCATCAGGTCGGCGACCTTGACCTTCTCACACTGGTCCAGCCAGTTCTTCTCCTGATCCGTCAAGGCACTGCGCAAGAAGTCGCCCGGGCCATAAAATCCCAGAATCGCCAGGCGCCGCTCCTTGGAGCCGCTGCCGGAAGGCGCAAAGTGGTCGAACAACTGCTTCTTGCGCAGCACGGTGTAAACCGTCTCGGCCATGGTGGCGCGCTCGCGCGGCCCCAAGCCCTTGTTCTCGCGAAAAAACCTCGACACGATGGCGTCGGCGGGATGGTCGAATTTGAGCGTGAGGCGAACCAACTCGGCGCAGGCGTCTAACAGGGCTTTAGGATGCATAGGCAAGGATTGTCCCATGAGCCAAGATGGACTTCCACCCCCGAACGAGCCCCGCATGGGCGCTACCGCTGCCGCCGGGGGGCTTGCTAAGCCAGATCGGGGTAACCTGTGTGGCTTGCGAGGAGCCCAACATGACGACCCGAACCGAACGCGACACCTTTGGCCCAATTGAAGTGCCCAGCCAACGCCTTTGGGGCGCCCAGACCCAGCGCTCCCTGCAGAACTTCGCCATCTCGGGAGAACAGATGCCGCGCGAGCTCATCCGTGCGCTGGCGTTGGTCAAGCGAGCGTCGGCCACGGTTAATCTGGGCTTAGGCTTGCTCGACGCGATGAAGGCCCAGGCCATTGTGGCGGCCGCCGATGAAGTAATTGCCGGCCAGCACGCAGGCGAGTTCCCGCTGGTGGTGTGGCAGACCGGCTCGGGCACGCAAACCAACATGAACCTCAACGAGGTGCTGGCCAACCGTGCCAGCGAACTGCTGGGCGGTGAGCGCGGCGAGCAGCGGCTGGTGCATCCAAACGATGACGTGAACCGCAGCCAGTCATCCAACGATGTCTTCCCCACCGCCATGCACGTGGCTGCGGTCGACGCTCTCACGCACAACCTGCTGCCGGCGCTGGTCTCGCTGCATGACACGCTGGCGCGCAAAGCACAGGAATTTCACGCCATCGTCAAAGTTGGACGCACTCATCTCCAGGACGCCACGCCCTTGACGCTGGGGCAGGAGTTCTCCGGCTATGTGGCGCAGCTTGCGCATGGCGAACGCCACGTACGCGCAGCCCTGCCGCATCTGTGTGAGCTGGCGCTGGGCGGCACGGCCGTGGGAACCGGGCTGAACGCACCGGCCGGCTACGCGCCGCAGGCCGCCGCGGAACTGGCCCGGCTAACCGGCCTGCCCTTGGTGACGGCACCCAACAAGTTCGAGGCCTTGGCCAGTTGCGATGCACTGGTGCATGCCCACGGCGCCCTCAAGACACTGGCCGCCAGCCTGATGAAGCTCGCCAACGACGTGCGCTGGCTGGCCAGCGGCCCACGCAGCGGCCTCGGCGAGTTATCGATTCCCGAGAACGAACCAGGCTCGTCGATCATGCCGGGCAAGGTCAACCCCACGCAAAGCGAGGCACTCATCATGTTGTGCTGCCAGGTGTTTGGCAACGACGTGGCGATCAACCTGGGCGGCGCCTCGGGCAATTTCGAGCTCAATGTGTTTCGCCCGCTGATCGCCCACAACTTCTTGCAAAGCGTGCGCTTGCTGGCCGACGGCATGCGCAGCTTCAACGAGCATTGCGCCGTAGGCATTGAGCCCAACCTTGCGCGCATCGCCGAACTGGTGAACCGCTCCCTGATGCTGGTGACGGCGCTCAACCCCCACATCGGCTACGACAAAGCCGCCTTCATCGCCAAGAAGGCGCACCACGAGGGCAGCAGCCTGCGCGAGGCCGCGATTGCTTCAGGCCATGTGACGGCGGAGCAGTTCGACCAATGGGTCAGGCCGGAGAACATGGTCGGCCATTAGCTATGGCCGTATAGACCATGTTTGCTATTGTTTTCGGAGCAGCTCAGCAATCGCCCGTGGATAGATGAGGTGCTCCTGGGCCAGCACACGCGCCGCCAGCAGCTCGGCGGTATCGCCCGGCAGCACCGGCACCACGGCCTGCGCCAGAATGGGGCCGTGGTCCAGTTCGACCGTGACCTGATGCACGGTCACTCCTGCAACCTTACAGCCCGCGTCCAGCGCCCGCTGGTGCGTGTGCAAGCCCGGAAAGGCGGGCAGAAGCGAGGGATGAATGTTGAGGAATCGCCCGGCATAGCGGCCGACAAAACCGGGCGTCAGGATGCGCATGAAACCGGCCAGCACCAGCAGCACGGGCGCGCCGGGCTGCTCAAAGCGGTCAATCACCTTGGCCAAGGCCTCGTCGAATTCCTCGCGCGAGGCGAAGCTCTTGTGGTTGACAACCTCTGTCGGAATGTCTTGCTCAGCGGCAAACAGCAGGCCTTTGGACTCGGGTTTGTTGCTGATCACAGCGGCCACGCGCGCCTCAAAACGGCTCGCCCAGTTGTCCCGCTTGGCGGTGTTAACGATGGCGGCCATGTTGGAGCCGCCGCCTGAGATCAAAATGACGATGTTTTTCATGAAATGAGTGTGTGCAGGCCGCCTGCGCACGCGACCCTCAAACCAGGCAGGATTATCACCTTGAGCACCTCCACCCCGACCCTCTCCCCAATCGAAGCCCGCGTGCTGGGCACGCTGATGGAAAAGGCACGCACCGTACCAGACAGCTACCCGCTCACCCTCAACACGCTGTTGCTGGGCTGTAACCAGAAAACCAGTCGTGAGCCCTTGATGGAGCTCGACGAGGCCCAGATCCTGACCGCTATCGAGACACTTCAGGCGTTGCAGTTGGTGCGCGAAGTCAGTGGCGCACGGGTGCGCCGTTTCGAGCACAACGCGCAGCGCGGGCTGGGCGTGCCCGAGCAGTCCGCAGTGTTGCTTGGCGTGATGATGTTGCGCGGCGCCCAGACCGCCGCCGAACTGCGGCTGAACTGCGAGCGTTGGTACAGGTTCGCCGACATCTCCTCGGTGGAGGGTTTCCTGGAAGAAATGCAGGACCGTTCAGAAGAGAAGGGCGGGCCCTTGGTGGTCAAGCTCGCCCGTGCGCCCGGCGCCCGTGAGCAGCGCTGGGCCCACTTGCTTTGCGGACCGGTCGACGCGACCCAGACCGGCCAACCTGGCACCGATCGCAGCGGCGGCGCCGGCCTGAGTCAAGAGACCCAGGCGCGCATCGAACGGCTGGAATCGGATGTGACACTGCTGCGTGCCACCGTCGAGCAGCTTTGTAGTGAACTGGGCTTGTCGCCACCTGGACAGTCACAATAGAACGATCGTGCTAAAACCGCATCTCTGACTGGAGACCCCTGTATGGATTTGGCCTTTACCCCCGAGGAACAGCAGTTCCGCACCGACATTCGCGCCTGGGTGCGCGACAACTTGCCGGCGGATATCTCGCACAAGGTGCACAACGCCTTGCGCTTGAGCCGCGACGACATGCAACGCTGGGCCAGGATCCTGGGCCAGAAGGGCTGGCTGGGTCATGCGTGGCCCAAGCAGTTTGGCGGCCCCGGCTGGAATTCGGTGCAAAAGCACCTGTTTGAAGAAGAGTGTGCTCTGGCCGGCGCCCCCCGCGTGGTGCCCTTTGGGCCGGTGATGGTGGCCCCAGTGATCATGGCCTTTGGAAATGCCGAACAGCAACAACGCTTTCTTCCCGGCATAGCCAGTGGCGAAGTCTGGTGGAGCCAGGGCTACAGCGAGCCCGGCTCGGGCTCCGACCTGGCTTCGGTCAAGTGCCGGGCCGAACGGCAAGGCGACAAGTACCTGGTCAACGGCCAGAAGACCTGGACTACGCTGGGCCAATATGGCGAGTGGATCTTCTGCCTGGTGCGCACCAGCAACGAGGGCAAACCGCAAACCGGCATCAGCTTCCTGCTGATCGACATGCAATCGCCTGGTGTCTCGGTACGCCCGATCGTGCTGCTCGATGGCGAGGCCGAGGTCAATGAGGTCTTCTTTGACAACGTCGAAGTCCCGGCAGCGAACCTGATTGGCGAGGAGAACAAGGGCTGGACCTATGCCAAGCACTTGCTCAGCCACGAGCGCACCAACATTGCCGATGTCAACCGCACCAAGCGCGAGCTGGAGCGCCTCAAGCGCATTGCCAAGGCTGAGGGGGTCTACACCGACACGCGCTTTCGCGATGAGATCGCCAAGCTCGAAGTCGAAGTCGTGGCGCTGGAAATGCTGGTGCTGCGGGTACTGGCGGCCGAGAAATCGGGCAAGCAGTCGCTCGACATTGCCGGCCTCTTGAAGATTCGCGGCAGCGAGATCCAGCAGCGCTATGCCGAACTGATGATGCTGGCGGCCGGCCCCTTCGCCCTGCCGCTGATCCACGAGGCCATGGAAGCGGGTTGGCAAGGCGATCAGGCCGCTGCCGGGCTGGCGGGATTCCCCGGCGCGGCCACGCATTGCGCGCCGCTGGCATCAAGCTACTTCAACCTGCGCAAGACCACCATTTATGGTGGCAGCAATGAGGTGCAGCGCAACATCGTCTCCCAGGTGGTACTGGGCTGAAGCAACGGCTTGTCAATGCGCGCCAGAGGATGGTCATTGCGGGCCTGACCCGCAATCCATGGATCCCGGATCGAGTCCGGGATGACCGCCCAACGGTCCGCAACGACGGCAAAACAGGAGCAAGAAATGGACTTTGATTTCTCTGACGACCAAGAACAACTACGCGACGCCGTGCGCAAATGGGTCGACAAGGGCTACACGTTTGAGCGTCGCCGCGCCGCGGTCAAGGCTGGCGGCTTTTCCCGCGCCGCTTACGGCGAGATCGCCGGGTTGGGCCTGTGTGGCCTGTATATCAGCGAGGACCACGGTGGTCTGGGCATGGGTCCGGTCGAGGGCATGGTGGTGATGGAAGAGCTCGGGCGCGGCATTGTGCTCGAGCCCTTTGCGCAAACGTTGATCGCCGGCGGCCTCTTGTCGGGGTATGCGCCCGCAGCCGTACAGTCGCAGTGGCTGCCCAAGATCGCCAGTGGCGAAGCCTTGGTCGTGCTGGCCCATCAGGAGCGCGCCGCGCGCTACCGGTTGGATTGTTGCGAGGCAACGGCGGCCGCTTCGGGCAGTGCCTGGTCCCTCAACGGAACCAAGAGCGTAGTCCCGGTGGGCGACCAGGCCGACGCCTACATCGTGCCGGCCAAGGTGGGCGAGAACATCGCGCTGTTCATAGTGCCGGGCACCGCCGCAGGAATCACCACACGCGGCTACGCAACGCAGGATGGCGCTCGGGCCGCCGAGGTGGTGTTCAAGGATGCCGCCGCGAGTTTGATTACGACGGACGGCTTGGCCGCGCTGGAGCACGCGGTGGACATCGGCATTGCCGCCAGTTGCGCCGAGGCTGTGGGCGTGATGGACAAGACCATGGCCATCACCGCCGAGTACCTCAACACACGCAAGCAGTTCGGTGTGGTCATCAGCAGTTTTCAGGCCTTGCGCCATCGCGCCGCCGACATGAAGATGCAACTCGAATTGGGCCGCTCGATGAGCTACTACGCCTCACTCAAGCTGGGCGCCCCGGCGCCGGAGCGTCGCGCGGCGATGGCACGGGCCAAGGTGCAGCTTGGCCAGTCAATGCGTTTTGTGGGCCAGCAAGCCGTGCAGTTGCACGGTGGCATCGGCGTGACCGACGAGTACATCGTCAGCCACTACTTCAAGAAGCTCACGCAGCTCGAAATGACCTACGGTGACTCGCTCCACCATCTGGGCGAAGTGTCGGCCCGCATGGAAGACACGGCCGGCGTGTTTGCCTGAACCCGCAACGGGCCCTTTGCCGGGCCCGACCTCAAACCACCAGGTGCATGTCTGACTCGGCGCTACCGGCCATAAGCTTGTCGATCGCGCGGGAGACGATGGGTACCTGATCAATCATGGCCAGCCGCCCGTCGCGCAACAGGGCGGCGACTTCCCGTTCGGAACGCACAAAGGCGTCAAAGCCGTCCCGGTTGGTGAACAGCAAGCGCGTGCGCATCGGGCTGACCCAGCTCAGCCGACAGCGGTGGCTGCCCGCGTCGTCCTCGTGGGCGAAGTCGAACCAGGTCCCGCGTGTCAGCGACTGCGCCATGGCGTCGTACCCGTCGGTCTGACCGGCCAGTTTGCCGGCGCGGCGCTGGTCCAGCGCGTCAATGGCCTCCTGGCTGGCACTGGCTTCCAAGGCCGCAGCCTTGGAGTCGTGCGCCGTCGGCGGGTTCATCCGGATTGCCAACATGTGGGTGGCAATCAGGCGGCGCGTGAAGGTTGCCCGCTCGTCACCGATCCAGTCGATCGAATCCAGGCCGGTGTTCAAACTGCGCACCAGATCGGGCAACACACCCACCAGCTTCTTGCGCTCGTCCGAATGGGTTTTGGGCTGGGTGCTCCAAATCAGCAGGTCCATGGTGGCCAATGCAGCTTCCCATAGGCCCGGACTGGTCTCTGCATCCAGCCAGGCATGGGCGATGACCTCGCGCCACTGGGTGGTCAGGAACGGTGTCAGGAACGGCGCCAACGGCAAGGTGGCGGGTAAGGCGCTGATGCGGGCGTGCACCACCTCATCGGCGTGCGCCAGTGCCGCATCGAGCGACTCTTTGTCACGCTCCTGGACTGCGGCAGGTTCAATCTGTTGTTGCGCCTGCTGCTCGGTCTCGAACAGGAACTCGCTGAACTCCAGCAGCAGCTCGCTGAACAAGGCCAGGTCGTCTTCGAACTCGTTGAGCACCCGCTTGACGGTGGTTTCGATACGCACGTAGAGCGGATCGTCTTCGCCCTTCTCCGGCGCCCACGCGATCGAGGCCGACGCGAGCGTGTCGACCAGCTTGCGCGCCGGGTGGTCCGCTGACAGGAAAAAATCGCGGTCGATCATGGCTGCCTTGAGCACCGGGATCTGCAGGCGCCCGATGACGACTTTCATTTGCATCGGGATCGCCTGATCGGCGAACACAAAATCAAACACCTCCGCCAGCGCATCGACGGTGCCCCGGTCCAGCTCGGGTGCGCGGCGGATCTCTTCGCGGTCGCGCATCTGGCGCAGCACGTTCTGGTTGGCCGGGTCTTGCCCCTCCAGATACTGGTAGGCGGAGGAGGCGCCCGCACCCGCCTGAAGGCCCCCCAGGTAGCCCATCAGCTCCGGGTCAGCCGCTTCGAAAACCGGACGCTCGGTGGTGTCCGAGATACCTGCGGACCCCTCCGCCTGATCCGCCAGATGGCCAGCCTGGGAGCTCAAACCCAGGCGCTGCAAAAACTGCCGCGCATGGGAGGCAATGCTTCGGCCCGCTGGCGCCAACGCACCCCACGCCGAGCGCGGCGGGGCGGATTGCGCGCCCTCCAGACCGGCCCGCTGGCTCATGGGAGGTTCGCTCTCGCCACCCAGTGGGGAGAACGCCGATCCTCCCAAAGGGGAGAACGCCGACCCCCCCACGGACTTCTTGATCCGGTGCCCGGGCTGCGCGGCCACGCCAGCGTGCGCCATGGTGGCGAGCAAGTCCGCGTACAGGGGCGCCAAGTCAATGCCGTGCTCGGGCTCCAGTGATCCAATCAGGTCTTCAGTAGCCTGGTCGTCGAAGCCGCCCTTTTCCCAGGCCACCATGAATGCACGGACAAAGACCTGCGGCCGAAATGGATTGTTCGTGATCGATTGCGCTTCCTGACCAAGTAGCACCCCGATTCGCTGCGTCAGCGGCAGCAGGTTGGCCTCGTAGCGGGTATTGAAGCGCTGCGAGACACGGTCCAGCAACAGAATCCGATCGACTTCGGAAACATCGATCAGGCTCAAGGACATCCCATCGAGTTCATCCACGGAGGCAATTCGACGAAAGCCGGGCGTGTCGGTCTCGGGTAATGCGGCAACAACCTCCTCGTCCAACGCCGCTTGCATGGCTTCCTGGAAACCGCGCTTGAAGGCCTCGGCCCGGCGATCCAGCATCACCGCGGCGGAACGCACATTCTGTGCTTGCGCCAAGGACAGCTTGCCGTCCGCGATATCGAGAAGGTGGTCACGCACCATCTTGAGATGCATGGTCTCGCGCTCGGCAAAATAAGCCAGTGTCTTGCCAACCATGGCGCGCATCAGGCGGCGCTTCCAGCTCCGCGACTCGCGATCAACAGCATTCGGGGATGACGACGGGAGGGCGTTCATCGAGTCTTCCAGGAATCCAGGCAATGTGATCGAAGTTGAAAATCGGGTTGGTGTCGCCAAAAAACGGGACGTCGCACATGATCGCACAGCCGACCCTGGCAAGCGTTCATTTGTCCGCTCGTGACGACAAATTTTCGGTAATCAACGGTGGGTTTCAGGTGACAATTTGTAACAAACACCAAGCCTGCCAAACGCATTGACCAATGGCGTTAACGACCCAGGCATTGCGCTGACGTGGGTCTTACGATCACTCAAAGACGGGCTTCGTCGAACCCCATCGGACCCTGAGACGCGGCCACATGCGCCGCAAACCTCACACCAACAAACGCGAGGACCGGGGCACGTGGGCCATCAAGAACTCCATCTGGTCAGCCAGAATGCGCCGGTTGCGCAGAATGAAGTCCTCCCACAGGCTGGGCACATAGGGCGCGTAGAGCAGCGGCATCTTGGCCTGCTCCGGCGTGCGATGGCTCTTGCGGTGGTTGCAGGGGCGGCACGCGGTGACCACATTCATCCACTTGTCGACGCCGTTCTGGGCGAACGGAATGATGTGCTCGCGCGTCAGATCATCGTCATGGAACTGACCGCCGCAGTAGGCGCACAAATTGCGGTCACGGGTAAACAACTTGGCGTTGGTCAGGCCCGGGCGCAGGCTGAAGGGACTGATATTGGGCACACCCTTGGTGCCGATGATGCTGTTGACGGTAATGATGGACTGCTCGCCGGTTCGCGCGTTGTAGCCGCCATGGAACACGGCAATCTGCGCGCCCACCTCCCAGCGCACCTCCTGCGTCGCATAGTGAATCACGGCCTGCTCCAGCGAAATCCACGACTGGGGCAGTCCTTGCGCGGACAGCTTCAAGACCTTCAAAACACGCCTCCTGGCATCGAAGAGTGAACTTTGCGGGACAGACCGCAGCCTGAGATCTTGCGGGACAGACCGCAGCCGCGCAGCGGCCAGCTCTGTCCTCAACTGATCAGGGCGGCAAGCTCTGTCCTCAACCGATTGCCGGCTGCCCCCTTGCGGGACACACCAGGACGAGCCCGGCACCGCTGAGACACAATATACCCTGTTTTGGTGTCCGATTGACGTTAGTCGCTGACCGACGCTGTCCGAACTGCTATCAAAAAGATAACACTCCATGAAGGTCTTCAGAGGTTTCCACCACCCCGACATTGCCACCGCATGCGCCTTGACGATTGGCAATTTCGATGGCGTGCACCGTGGGCACCAGGCGATGCTGGCACTGCTGTGCGCCGAAGCCCGCCAGCGTGGTGTGCGCAGCAGCGTCCTCACTTTCGAGCCCCATCCGCGCGACTATTTCGCGGCAGTCTCGGCCAAGCCCGAATTGGCGCCAGCGCGGGTGGGCACCCTGCGCGACAAGTTGCTCGATCTCGAAAAGTGCGGCATCGACCAGGTGGTGGTGCTGCCCTTCGGCGCGCACACCGCCGCAATGAGCCCGCAGCAATTCATCAGCCAGGTGCTGGTGCACGGATTGGGTGCCCGTTATGTGCTGGTGGGCGACGACTTCCGCTTTGGCGCCAAGCGTGCCGGGGACTACAGCATGCTCGATGCCGCTGGCGACGCGCAGGGCTTTGACGTGGCGCGCATGAACAGCTACGAGGTGCATGGGCTGCGGGTGTCGAGCTCGGCGGTGCGCGAGGCTCTAGGCGGCGGGCGGATGGACGACGCGGCGCGCCTGCTCGGGCATCCCTACTGCATTTCCGGCCATGTGGTGCATGGCCGCAAGCTCGGGCGCGAACTCGGTTTTCGCACGCTCAACTTGCGTTTTGCACACTGGAAGCCAGCCGCCAGCGGCATCTTTGCGGTGCTGGTGCATGGGCTGTCCGAGCGCCCCTTGCGCGGCGTCGCGAACCTGGGCATCCGCCCCTCCCTGGACCCCGACGATGTCAATGGTGGGCGGGTGTTGCTCGAAACCCATTGCCTGGATTGGCCCGCCAGCCTGGCCGACCAGGAGGCCTACGGTAAAATCGTCCGGGTGGAACTGCTGCACAAACTACACGACGAGCTGCGCTACGACGGTCTGGATGCCCTCAAACAAGGTATCGCCAAAGACTGCGACGATGCGCGGCTGTTCTTTGCATCCCTGCACGGGCAGACCCATCGCCAAGTGACGCGCGACCGAATTTAGACGATCTGTCTACCAGTCGCTGCCCTTGAATCAAGCTCAGGGCGAACGACTTCCCCACTTGTCCATACCCGACCTCTCGTTCGGGCAGAGCTTGCCGATGCCAGTCAAGAATCCGCGCCATGTCTGAAGCCACCAACACCACTACTACCGATTACCGCAGCACCCTGAACCTGCCCGACACCCCGTTTCCCATGCGCGGCGATCTGCCCAAGCGCGAGCCGGGATGGGTCAAAACCTGGGAACAACAGGGTCTGTACAAGAAGCTGCGCGCCGCGCGCAAAGATCAGCCGCTGTTTGTGCTGCATGATGGACCGCCCTATGCCAACGGCAAGCTGCACATTGGCCACGCTTTGAACAAAGTGCTCAAGGACATGATTGTCAAGTCCAAACAACTGGCTGGCTTTGACGCGCAATACATTCCCGGTTGGGACTGCCACGGCCTGCCGATCGAAAACGCCATCGAGAAGTTGCACGGCCGTAAGCTCAGCCGCGACGACATGCAGGCCAAGAGCCGCGCCTACGCTACCGAACAAATCGATCAGCAACGCGAAGACTTCAAGCGCCTGGGCGTGTTGGGCGATTGGGAGCGCCCCTACCGCACCATGGACCCGGCCAACGAAGCCGGCCAGATCCGCGCCTTCAAACGCGTGATCGAGCGCGGCTTTGTCTACCGTGGCCTGAAACCGGTGTACTGGTGTTTTGACTGTGGCTCCAGCCTGGCCGAGTTCGAGATCGAATACGCCGACAAGAAGAGCGACACGCTGGATGTCGCCTTCGAGGTGGCCGACAAGCAGGCCCTGCTGCGGGCCTTCTTTCCGGATGGCATGGCAGAACACAAGTCCGCTGCGCTGGTGGCAAGCCGCCTCGATGAAAAATCGGCCTTTGCTGTCATCTGGACCACCACCGCCTGGACCATTCCCGCCAACCAGGCGCTCAATGCCCATCCAGAGCTGGTCTATTCTTTGGTGGACACGCCGCGCGGCATCTTGGTATTGGCCGAGGACTTGGTGGAGAAATGCCTGGAACGTTATGCCCTGCATGGCACGGTGATCGCCACCACGGCTGGCAAGCACCTTGGCGGCTTGAACTTCAAACACCCGCTGCACGACGTGCACGAAGGTTACCGCCGCCTGGCGCCAGTCTATCTGGCCGATTACGTGAGCGCGGTAGATGGCACCGGCATCGTGCACTCGTCGCCCGCATACGGCGTGGACGACTTCAACAGTTGCGTGGCCCATGGCGTGCAATACGACCAGATCCTGAACCCGGTCCAAGGCAACGGCACTTATGCTGACGAACTGCCGCTGTTTGGGGGCCTGAACATCTGGAAAGCCTGCCCGGTCATTCTTGATACGCTGCGTACACATGAACGCCTGTTGGCCACCCAGGCGATCAGCCACAGCTACCCGCATTGCTGGCGCCACAAGACGCCGGTGATCTACCGCGCCGCCGCCCAGTGGTTCATACGCATGGACGAAGGCCCGGGCGTCTTCACCCAAGACAAGGCGCCCAAGACCCTGCGCCAGTTGGCGCTGGACGCGATTGAAGCGACTCAGTTCTACCCCGAGAACGGCAAGGGCCGCCTGCGCGACATGATCGCGGGTCGGCCCGACTGGTGCATCTCGCGGCAACGCAGTTGGGGCGTGCCGGTGCCCTTCTTTCTGCACAAGGATTCGGGCGAATTACACCCCAACACCATGGCCATCTTGGACCAGGCAGCCGACATTGTTGAAAAGGGCGGCATCGAGGCCTGGAGCCGGGTCACCGCGCAAGACATTCTGGGCGCACCCGACGCCGAGCACTACAGCAAGAGCACTGACATCCTCGAAGTCTGGTTCGACTCCGGCTCCACCTTTCAGCACGTGCTGCGCGGCAGCCACAAGGACGCCTACGACCGCCTACCGTTCCACGCTGATGGCCCCGAAGCCGACCTGTATTTGGAAGGTCATGATCAGCACCGCGGCTGGTTCCACAGCTCACTGTTGCTGGGTTGTGCCTTGTATGGCCGGGCACCCTACCGCGCCATCTTGACGCACGGCTTCAATGTGGACGGACAAGGCCGCAAGATGAGCAAGTCGCTTGGCAACGTCATTGAGATCGGGACCTTTGCCAAGGACCCGGGTGCCGAGATCGCCCGGCTGTG
Organism: Rhodoferax sp.; assembly: GCA_030685025.1. Taxonomy (GTDB): domain Bacteria; phylum Pseudomonadota; class Gammaproteobacteria; order Burkholderiales; family Burkholderiaceae_C; genus Rhodoferax_D. The sequence goes on along the minus strand of JAUXWC010000061.1, from coordinate 47,944 downwards.
GGTGGCGTCGACTGACTACTCGGGCGACCCACCGATGGACAAGAAGGTCATCGCCCGCGTGACAGACACCTACCGGCGCGTGCGCAACACCTTGAAGTTCCTGCTGGCCAACGTCAGCGACTTCGACCCGGCCAAGGACGCAGTAGCGCCAAACCAGTTGTTGGAGATAGACCGTTACGCCATCAGCCGCGCGGCGCAATTGCAAGCCGATATCCTGGCGCACTACAAGGTGTACGAATTCCACCCCGTGGTCTCCAAGTTGCAAAACTATTGCAGTGAAGACCTGGGCGCGTTTTACCTCGACGTACTGAAAGATCGCCTCTACACCACGGCTCCCAAGTCCTTGGCCCGGCGCAGCGCGCAAACCGCGCTGTGGCGCATCACCCAGGCCATGCTGCGCTGGATGGCGCCGTTTCTCAGCTTCACCGCCGAGGAGGCTTGGAGCGTGTTACGTGAGGCAGGTCGCACACCAGCGGCCAGCGCCCAATCGATCTTCATGGACACCTACGTGAAGTTTGATGCACCCGATGTGCAACTGCTGACCAAGTGGAGCCGCATCCGCGAGATCCGCGACGCCGTCAACAAACACATCGAGACCTTGCGCGAGCAGGGCCAGGTGGGTTCCTCATTGCAGGCCAACGTGAACTTGACCGTCGACGCAACAGACCACGCCTTGCTTCAGAGCCTGGGTGCCGATCTGAAGTTCGTGTTCATCACGTCTGCTATTGAATTGCTAGCTGGAGAAGCAATGTCCGTAACGGCCAAGGCCTCAGACGACACCAAATGTGAGCGCTGCTGGCATTACTGCGACGACATCGGTGCCGATCCAGCCCACCCCACCATCTGTGGTCGCTGCGCCGGCAACCTGTCGGGTGCGGAAGAAGCCCGGAGTTTTGCCTGATGGCCCGCGCCTCCAAATCCGGCGGTGCCGGCATGTTGCAGTGGATCGGCCTGGCGATGATCATCCTGATCGCCGACCAGTTCACCAAAGTACTGATCGTGGGTTACTACAACCTGCATGACAGCACCTATGTGACCAGCTTCTTCAATGTGGTGCGCGCCCACAACAGCGGCGCCGCCTTCTCCTTCCTGGCCGGCGGCTCGGGCTGGCAGCGCTGGTTCTTCACGGTGGTCGGCGTGGTCGCGGTGGGCTTCATTTTGTGGATGCTCAAATCACACTCGGGGCAAAAGCTGTTCTCCTTTGCCCTGGCCTGCATCATGGGCGGCGCCATCGGCAACGTGGTCGACCGGCTGGTGCACGGCCATGTGATCGACTTTTTGGACTTCCATTGGCGCGGCATGCACTTTCCCGCCTTCAACGTGGCCGACAGCGCGATCACGATTGGCGCGGTGTGTCTGATCCTCGACGAGTTGTTGCGGGTCAGGCGCGCGCGGTAGGTAGCGCACCGCGCTGCGCTGGCAAATGCATGATTGGGTGGCCTGTGGCTGCCGCCCCGTTTGCGACAGGCCGGCACACTTCGGCGCGTGCTATAAAGGATTAACGTTTGATGGCACAGTCCGACCAACCTAGCGGACCCAACCCCGGAGCGACAGCATGCAGATACAAGTAAATACCGACGACCACATCCACGGTGGCGACAGCTTGGCCCAATGGGTACAGGACGAAGCAAGCAGCCGCCTGTCCCGGTTTGTTGAGCACATTACCCGCCTGGAGGTTTTTTTGACCGACGTGGACAGCGGCAAGTCCGGCGTCAATGACAAACGCTGCCGCCTTGAAGCCCGCGTGGCCAATCGCCAGCCCGTTACCGTGACGGCCGACGCCGACAAAATGGCCAACGCCTTCATCGCCGCAGTGGACAAACTGTCGCGTGCGCTGGACACCGACTTGGGCCGCGTCAAGGATCGCAACGGACGCGACACGATCCGCACCGCGCAGGAGTAAGGTGCTGGACGGCGCCTACCGTGTGGGCGTCAGAGGCTAGCGTGCCGCACCCTGGGCCTGCGCCACGAGCTGTCCAACCAGTTCCTCCGTGACGACGAGCACGCGCTCGCTCAACGCTGCTACCTGCGGGGCGTCCCGGCGCATCGTCGCGGGCACGTTGCTGGCGAACAGCGTCAATTGATAGGGCTCCCACTCGCGCCGGATTCGCGCGACGCCTGCTTTGACCTGCGCCGTGGCGAGTTGGGAGCTTTCAATTTGCACGAGCACGGCCGTGAAATGCGCACGGCTGAGGTGCAGTTCCATATCGGCTGGCGCGTCAAAGAGTCCCCACGTGCGGTAGAAATAGAACTTTGCCATGCGTTGCGAGAGCATGCGCTGGCGCCCGGCAATGCTGATCAAGTGATCAATGGGCGAGCCGGTAACTTGCTCGTAGGCCAGTGTCAAGCTGTGTGCCGCTTGCTGCAGCGCCTCGCTGGCGTCGTAGAGCTCGACGCCGCCGGCCTGGCCGGGTGCTGCCCTCAGCAGCGGCTTGCACTTCTTCCATGCACCTTCCAGCTTGGCAAGCGCGCCGCGCACGGTCGCCGTCGGCTGGAACACCTGCAACGCCGCGAGCTGGGATTCGAACTGAGTGATTGATCCCTGCAGGATGATCCTGGCGTCGTCGGCCGCGATGCCTTGCCCCAGCATCAGGTACGCCTTCACCATGCGCTGCGAGAGCATGCGCAGACGCCCCGCGACGTCCACGGCGGACGCCGGGGCCATCGGCGCCGCTGGGGCCGCTTTGGCATGCCCAGACGATGGCCTGGCCACGAGCAGCGGCCCCGCCAGGAGCCACGCGCAGAATTGCAGTCTGTCCACAAAAACCTCCCACAGACAAACAGAAATCGAAGCACGGGGAGGCTTGCGCCATCCCCTTTCACTTCTTCCCCGAACCACGGACGGAACGCCTTGATGTCAATCCGGATTGCTTCCAAGCCCAGAAGTATAGAAGCTCCCTCTATGGAAATGTCCCGACCCCGTGTATATTGGGAACTGTGCCCGAACCGTGTGGGGGGGTAGCTCAGCTGGGAGAGCGCTGCGTTCGCAATGCAGAGGTCGGGAGTTCGATCCTCCTCCTCTCCACCACACTTTTTTGTTGGGGACAGAGCTGGCCTGCGGCGCCCGGAATCGGCGGGAGCAGATGACGCATGGCGGAGGTCTGTCCCGCAAGCATCTTGAATTGGAATCTCATGAGCCAGAAGCCCAGTGCCCAACTGCGCGCCGTTGCCCTGGTCGGCCACGGCGCCGCCGGCAAGACCACCCTTGCCGAGAGCCTTCTGGCCGCCGCTGGCGCCATCAAGGGCCGAGGCTCAGTCGAAAAAGGCAACACCGTCTGCGATTTCGATCCGATCGAGAAGGACATGGGCCACTCCTTGCAGGCATCGCTGGTCAGTCTTGACTGGGGCGACACGCAGGTGCACCTGATTGACACCCCAGGCTACCCAGACTTCGCCGGCCAGGCCATTGCGGCCCTGGCGGCGGTCGACACCGCCCTGGTAGTAATCAATGCGCAGACCGGTATCGAACTCTCGACCGAGCGCATGTTCACCCTGGCCGGTGAGCGTGGACTGTGCCGGATGATCGTCATCAACAAGATTGACGCCGACAACGTCGACCTGCCCGCCCTGGTGGCCGATATCCGCGAACGTTTTGGCAAGCAGTGTCTGCTGCTGGACCTGCCGGTTCACCACGCGCAGGAGGTGGTAGAACTGCTGGGCCATGACAGCGGCGAGAGCGACTTCGCCTGCGTGGCGGCCGCGCACCGCAGCCTGATCGACCAGATCGTCGAAGAAGACGACCGCCTCATGGCGCGGTATCTGGAGGACGGCACCGACCCCAGTGCGCAGGAGCTGCATGCGCCGTTCGAGCGTGCGCTTCGCACCGGGCACCTGATCCCGATCCTGTTCGTTTCGGCCAAGACCGGCGCTGGCGTGCCGCAGTTGCTGGATGCCCTGGCCAAGCTGGCACCCAGCCCGGCGGAGGCCAACCCGCCACTGTTCTACCGTGGCGAACCGGGCCAGGCACCGCGGGCGTTCGCGGCACAACCGGATGCAACACTGCACGTATTGGCCCACGTATTCAAGGTCGTGATTGACCCCTTCATCGGCAAGCTGGGTGTGTTCCGGGTGCACCAAGGCACGGTGCGCAGAGACGGGCAGTTGTTTGTTGGTTCGGCAAAGCGTCCATTCAAGGTGGCCCATTTGTACCGCCTGCAGGGCAAGGATTATTTCGAGGTGCCAGAACTGGTGCCCGGTGACATCGGCGCCGTGGCCAAGGTAGACGAAGTCGAATTCGATGGGGTACTGCACGATTCGCACGATGAGGACCACATCCACCTCAAGGCGCTGGAGTTCCCGCAGCCAATGCACGGGCTGGCGGTGCAGACGCGGCGCAAGGGCGACGAACAACGCCTGTTCGAGATCCTGCACAAGCTGGAACTGGAAGACCCGTGCTTCAAGGTCGAGCGCCATCCCAGCACCAACGAGACCGTGATCCGCGGTCTGGGCGAGATGCACCTGCGCGCCAAGCTGGCGCGCATGCAACAACAATACAAACTGGAACTCGACACCAGTGCCCCCCAAATCGCCTACCGCGAAACCATCACGAGCGGGGCCGATGGCCACTGCCGCCACAAGAAGCAAAGCGGCGGGGCCGGTCAATTCGGCGAGGTGATGTTGAGGGTGGAGCCGCTTGAGCGCGGCGCCGGGTTTGAATTCGTGGACATCGTCAAGGGCGGCGCCATCCCGGGCGTATTCATGGCCGCTGTGGAGAAAGGCGTGCGCCAGGCCTTGGCCGAAGGCGTGGTGGCGGGCTTTCCGGTGCACGACATGCGTGTCATCGTTCATGATGGCAAAACACACGCGGTGGACGGCAAGGAAGTCGCCTTCATCGCAGCCGGGCGCAAAGCCACCGTCGACGCGGTGCGCAAGGCCAATCCGATCGTGTTGGAGCCGGTCGTCAAGATTGAGGTCCTGGCCCCCGAGGCCGCCATTGGCGACCTGACCGGCGACCTTGCCAGCAAACGCGCCCAGGTGACGGGCACGCAGCCCCGGCCAGCCGGTACGGTGGCCATCAATGGTCTGGTTCCGCTGGCTGAGCTGGACGACTACCAAGGCCGACTGAAATCACTCACTGGCGGGCAGGGGTCATACAGTGTTGGGTTTTCGCATTACGCCCAGGTGCCCGACCAGACCCAGCAGCAGCTCGTCAGCCAATTCAAGTCCGTCAGCGCGGCCGACGACTGAGGCAGTCTGCCGCGGCCTATCGAGCGGGAAACAGCTTGTCCCGCTGCTGTCGCTTGAACCAGTCGCGCAGCATCCGCTCTTCGTATTGAAAGCTGCTGTTGCCCGATGTCACCAGTTTGCCGAACATGAAGCTCATGTCCTTGATGTCCTCCTGGCCCTCGCTGATGACCTGCCCCTTGGCATCGAGCATGCTGTAGCGGATGCTCATGCGGGGCCAGTAGCCGTCCTTGACCACGCGAATGTCGCTGATGCCCAGGCGCATCATCGGGCGGACTTCGCCGGCAAGGTCGACATCGGTAACCGTGACGATCCACGTCACCCCGTCCGGCAGCTTCTTGGCCAGGTCGACAAAAACCTTGCTCAAATCCTCGGTCACGCGTGCCTGAAACGCATCCCGGGTTTCACCGGTCGAGCGGATATCGGCGTACTTTTCTGGCTCCTGCCAGGTGAGCTTGACTTCGCCGGCCTGCGCATGCGTGGTGAGCACACCAGCAGCCAACAACACGATCCATGAGTGCTTCATTTCACCTCTCCTCATCGAAAGAGTTGGATACATGAACTGGAACAAGGTTCCCCGCGCATGGGCCGCCAGTTGCTGATCTCTGCGGGGGGGGTCAAGCATCTTGGGCAAGCCCTGTAGGAAGAAACCTTACAAGTCCGGCAGAGAACCCTACAGGTGATTCATCCAAACGCTGACTCAAGTTTTCAGAACGCCAATCTACATTCACGATTAGCGCGTTGGGTGGAGGCATTTTGGCCATCCGATGGGTTCAGACAACCGCCCCCAAGAGGAGTACCGCATGATTCACCCCACCACGTCTGCTTTCACGCCACGTCACCATATCGAGAGGCTTCGGCCACGCATCGGGATACCGAACGAACCTGCCATGACCGAGGAGACGCTGCCGTTCACCGTCAGGCTGGTGCGCAATCAGGATGATCTGAACAAAGCCGTGCAGATCCGGCATTCGGCTTACGCGCGGCACATGCCAGCAGTGGCAGAAACACTCAGGTCCCCTGAACGAATCGACACCGAAGACGGGGTCGTGGTACTGCTGGCCGAATCCAAGCTCGACGGGTCGCCGCTTGGCACGGCCCGGATTCAAACCAACCAGTTCCAACGGCTCGGTCTTGAGGAATCCGTGGAGTTTCCGGATTGGCTAAAAGGCCAGACGCTGGCCCACATCAGCCGGCTCGGCATCATTCAGGGCACCGGCGGGCGATTGGTGAAGTTCATGCTCTTCAAGGGGCTTTTCAAGTATTGGGAACAAAACGGCATTGAATGGGCGGTTGTGGCCGCCCGCGCGCCATTGGACCGCATGTACCAGCAACTTCTGTTTGAAGACGTCTTCCCGGGCCAGGGCTTCACGCCGCTGGCGCACATGAACAACATTCCGCATCGTGTCATGGCGTTTGAGGTTGGCACCGCCCGCGAAAGATGGACTCTAGCGAATCATCCCCTGACAGATTTCATTTGTCACACCGATCACCCTGACCTGGATGTCAGCCATATGGACCCCGCTGCCTACGCACCCATGACTGTGCAAAACCAGCAAATGAGGTTTCACGCCACGCTCTGACTTGAACGAACCAAGCCGCGTTCGCGTGGACGCGTTCACCCCGCATCGGGAAGACAAAGACGCCACATAGTCAACAGCGTTATGCTACGCTTACAGTTAGTCTGTCAATGCACGGAGCAGGTTAGCAAGATCGCAGCCGCCAACCGTCCACACTGTGTAGGAAGCGATGCTGCGCCGTTTTATCGGATTCACGGGATCGAAAGGCGGGCCCGTCCAGGCTGCGCTCGAACGCGTCTCGTGGGTAATTTCGATCTACCTCATCCCGATGGCCATCGTGGCCGTTTCTCTGGCCGCGTTGCTGCTTTGGGATGACTTGTATTCGTCGAGTCCTGACAAGCATCTCGAACTACGTGTCTTGCCGCACACCGGTCGCACCGCAACGCTGCCAGAAGCGCAAAAGCAACTCGTGGACGTTCCTGGGCAAAGGCTGTATGAAACCAAACTGTCAGAACGGCCGGTCTGGTTCGGATTCAAGGCACCGCCGTCTCCAGAGTCGGCCAGCATCGTGGAGCTACCGTCCAGGCACGCCGTCAACATCGCCTGTTGGGATGGCCTATCGCTCACCCCACTGGGCCAACTGGCCAATGATGGCCCCGTTGGCGCCCTGATCCGGGTCAAAGCGGGCTTTGCGCTCAAGCTCAATCGCCCATCTCAGGAAGTCATTTGCCAAGCGACCTTTCAAGGTCCAGCACGACTAACCGCGAACCTGTGGACCGCTGAGCAGCTCGACATATCCGCCCAGGACTTCCACCGCAAATCGGGCTTGCTGGACGGCGGCATGATGGTGCTGGCCATATTCGTCTTGTTGACGGCTCTGATCAACCGTCAGAGCCTCTATGTCATCTTCGCAGCTTGGTTGATCGTGTCGCTCAGGGTCAGTGCGACCTCTGGCGGATGGGACCTGCAATGGATGGGTCATGAGGTGCCGCAAGAATGGCTGGCGCAAGGGCGCTCCATCACGCGCGCGGTCTGGGCTTTGCTAACGGTAACGCTGTTCAAGGCCTTGTTCCGTGATGACCTCAAGAAAAGCCGGCATGCGTTCTTGGTCAACATCGCGGAGTGGCTTTGCCTGGCGCTGCTGTTGGCCGCCATCGTGTTGCCGCGAAGCGTTTTCCTTCAGACCATGTGGTTGGTCGGCAGCACTGCCTTGCTTCTGGCGATGGTCAGCCTGGTCAGTATCGTCATCCAGACTCGCTCCCGGGTCGCACTCTGGTATGCGGCTTCGCTGGCGATCACACTGCTCTCCAGCTTGTTCGAGATACTGGCTGCCGCCTATGGCATTCAAGCGCTCGTCGGCACGCTCAACACCGTCACCGCGGCATTGTCATCAAGTCTGTTGGCGGCGCTTGCGATCGCCGAGCAGATGCGCCAGGAGCACGAGAAGCGTCTGGAGGCACAAGCCGAACTGGAACACACCTACGAGGCGATGCCGATTGGGCTGTTCACCCTCGACCTGAACGGCCGCTTCATGAGCGCCAACCCGGCGCTGATCACCATGTTGGGCAGCAACGTCCTGGCGCATGGCCGCAATGCCTGGCGGCAGTATTTCGGCGAGGATGCCTGGACACGGCTGCACTTCATGGTGCGCCACAACAGCGAAGACGAGATGGAGACAAGGGGCCAGCAACTGCCCGGCACTGGAGAGGCCAAACGCTTTCTCGTCAAGGCAACATTGGCCCGCGACAAGATCGAGGGTTCATTGCAGGACGTTACGGAAAAGTCCCGAGCAACCGAAAGCCTGCAATTCCTGGCCAACCACGATTCGCTGACCAAAGTGCTCAACCGGCGAGGCATCGAGGAGGAGGTCAATGCAGCCATCCGCAGTATGCGTGAAGGCAACTCGCTGGCGCTGGCCTACCTTGACCTCGACCGCTTCAAGCTGATCAACGACCTGTTTGGCCACGCTGCGGGCGACGAGGTGTTGCGCCAAGTGTGCGCGCGCGTGTCGCACCTGCTCTCGCGCGACATCCGGTTTGGCCGGGTTGGTGGCGACGAGTTCGTGCTCGTCTTTCCCGCCACGCCGATCGCGCTGGCCGCGCTGACAAGCCGCAACATCATCGACAGCATTGGCACGCAGCCCTACCGCGTTGGCGACAAGGCGTTCCACGTTCGCGGCTCGATCGGCCTGGTCGAGGTCAGCGCCGACATGCAATTCAACGATGCCATGTCTGCCGCCGATCGCGCATGCCGCCAGGCGAAGTCGGCCAACGGGGCCGGTTTGGTGGTGTATGAAAGGGATGCCATCGCTTTTCAGCAACATGAGGCCGAACTCAAACTGATTGCACTGCTGTCCACCAATTCCGCCACTGATGGCCTGCATCTCGAAATGCAGCCCATCATGTCGCTGACAGCGCCACATGAATCACTGAATTTCGAGGTCTTGCTGCGCATGCGCGACCCGGATGGCAATGCGGTTCGCACTGATCGCCTGATCGCGGCAGGCGAAGCCAGCGGACGCATGGGTGTGATTGACCGCTGGGTTCTGGCAAATACCCTGGCTTGGCTCGACAAACATCAACTCAAGATGCAGCGCACCAGATTTGTCTGCATGAACCTGAGCGGTGCCTCGCTGAACGATGAGAAGTTCCTGCAGGATGTGTACGCCACGCTTGAGCAGAACCTGCATGTCGTCGGCAAACTGTGCCTGGAGATCACGGAGAGCGTGGCCCTGCACGACGTTGGCAATACCCGGCGCTTCGTCGACAAGGTGAGGGGCTATGGTGTCAAGGTGGCGCTGGACGACTTCGGCGCGGGCTACACCTCGTTTTCCTACTTGAAGGAGTTCACCGCCGACCTGCTCAAGATCGATGGCAGCTTCATTGTCAACATGAACAAACACCCTGCCAACGTGGCCATTGTTGAAGCCATCGTCAGCCTGGCCAAGAATCTGGGCATGAAGGTGGTTGCCGAGTGGGCCGAGGACGCCGCAACGGTGCAGACCCTCGCCGAGATCGGGGTCGACTACGTGCAGGGCTTCGTGGTGGCCCGGCCTGTGCACCCCGACAAACTGTTGGCGGCCGAGTCGTCCGCCAGCTTCATTCAGGACAGGGAGCTTGCCCAATATGTGTACCTGATTGGCAAATCTGAAGAAGCGCTGTCGCAAGTCGATCTGTTTTCCGAGGCACCCATCGGCAACCTGCATTGATCCGGCGGGATCAACAGGCCATTCGGTCGCCGTTTCAGTTCGGCGTGCCGCCGTCGCAGGTCGCTGCCGCGGCGATGGGTGCCGCCATCCCGTACTTGTCAAAGCAGAGAGCAACTGGCGGGAAGTAAGCCTTGACCTCGGCCGCATTTCCCTACAATGTTTTCATGACGTTGCCCACTCGCAAACACCTTTGGTCACGTGGCTTCACGCTCATCGAGTTGCTGATCGCCGTCACGCTGATGGCCATGATGGCCGCTTTGAGCTGGCGTGGTCTGGACGGGATGGTCAGGGCGCAGGCGCAAACCCAGCAGTACTCTGACCATCTGCTCGCCTTGAAGGCCGGCCTCGCTCAGTGGGGTTCGGACCTGGATGCCGTGGCTGTCCAGTCCGGCACGCCCAGCCTGGAATGGGATGGCCGCTCCATGCGGATACTGCGGCGCAACACCGCCGTGCCCGACGAGGGATTGCGCGTGGTGGCCTGGTCGCGCCGCGTCGTTGAGGGCACTGGCCAGTGGCTGCGGTGGCAGTCCGCGCCGCTCAAGACCCGCACCGAGGCACGGTTCGCCTGGCAGACGGCCGGTGTCTGGGCGCAAAACCCCGGGGACAACGAACGCCTGCAAGAGGTCCGCATCGTGCCCCTTGAGCGGTGGGAAGTTTTCTACTACCGTGGCGATGCCTGGAGCCACCCGCTATCGAGCGAAGGTGCCGACACGCTCGGCCAGGCAGAGGATCAGTCCGCAACGCCCGATGGCGTGCGCCTGATCCTGCACTTGCCGCCCGGTCACGCCCTCGGCGGCGTGCTCACGCGAGATTGGTTCAACGCCGTGTCCGCGGAGTCGCTGGCACCTGCGCGGCCGCCCCGCGTCGAAAAACCGCGACTGTGAGCCCATGGCGGCCTCCGGATATCCACATTTACCCTATCAGCGTTTGTATGCATAGGCGTTTGCAGGCACCGCCCCTACCATGCCGGGGCGGTGTTAATGCACTGCTACCCGGCGATACCAGCGCCACTGGCTGAGAATCTCGGCCTGCAATAACTGGATCACGGGTCCGTGCTCGGCGGCCAACACGGCAAGTCGAGTTTTTTTGTGGTCGAGAAAGCCGCCCCAAACAGGGGACATATCGACCGGGTGGAATCCAAAGAACTTTCATCAGGAGTGCGTCAGCATGCGTCGTTCATTCAAGTTGAGTGCAAATCAGGTTTTGGCTGTGGCCATCGCAAGCGCGATGCTCGGTGCGGCGGGCATGGCCCAGGCCAAGCCCGATACCACACGGGTCATCGTGTCCATGAAGCCCGGCCAAGCCGCTGGCGGGCGTGCTGCCGTGCGCGCGGCCGGTGGAGATGTCAAATTGGAAATCCATGGCACCGACGCCGTCGCGATCGAGATCCCGACCGTGGCCTTGAAGGGCCTGGCCAACAACCCCAACATCGAATACATCGAAGAAGACTTGATTCGCTATGCATTTGCAAGCACCAGCCCATCAACCGGAACGCCCTATTTGCTGGGTCAATTGGTGCCCTACGGCATCAAGATGGTTCAGGCCGACAATATGCCCGCTGGCGACGCCAACACCGGCAACCGCAAGGTCTGCATCATTGACTCTGGCTACGACCGGGCCCACGAAGACCTGAGCGGCAACGCCGTTACCGGCGAGTACGACGCCGGTACCGGCTGGTGGTACACCGACGAAAACAGCCATGGAACCCACGTGGCGGGAACCATCGCCGCCATGAACAACTCCGGCGTTGGCGTGGTCGGCGTCAATCCGAACCAGAAGCTGAAGCTGCACATTGTCAAAGTGTTCGACGCGGCGGGCTGGGCCTATTCATCAACCTTGGCCTCCGCCGCCAACAAGTGCGGTACCGCGGGCGCCAACATCATCAGCATGTCATTGGGTGGCGGGCGTTCCAGTCAAACGGAAAAGCGCGCCTTTGACACCTTGGCATCCAAGGGCATATTGTCGATTGCCGCCGCCGGCAACGATGGCACCACCGCAATGTCGTACCCCGCGGGCTACGCCGCGGTCATGTCGGTCGGCGCACTCGATGAAAACAAGGCCTGGGCCACGTTCTCTCAGTACAACACCAAAGTGGAAATCGCCGCCCCTGGCGTGAGCGTGTTGTCAACCGTTCCCATGGGCTCGGGCTCGAAATCGGCCTTGACGGTGGATGGCGTTGCCTACACGCCAGGCGATATGGATGGCTCACCAAAGGCGACGGCAACGGCGCCGCTCGCTGATTTCGGACTTGGCAATGTGGTCAACACGGCCATGGCCGGCAAGGTGTGCCTGATCGCGCGTGGCACCATCGACTTCGCCACCAAGGTCACCAATTGCAAGACCAGCGGAGGCGTCGCGGCCATCATCTACAACAACGTGGCCGGCGCTTTCGGCGGCACGCTGGGCACCACCGTGACCACCATTCCATCGGTCACCGCCACGGATGTGGATGGCGCTGTGTTCAAGACCAAGCTGGGTTTGTCGGCCACGGTGGCGGTGACTCCCAACAGCTATGCCTTCTTTGACGGCACCTCCATGGCCACTCCCCACGTTTCGGCCGTTGCCGCTTTGGTGTGGAGCTACTTCCCAAGCTGCACCGCGGCGCAGATTCGCGCCACCTTGGGCAAGAGCGCCGAAGACCTGGGCGCCGTGGGACGAGACACCAAGTTTGGTTTCGGACTGGTGCGCGCGCGCACCGCGTATGACCGCATCGTCGCTTTGGGTTGCGGCAACTAAGCAGTAAGCAGTTTCTTGCATCACAAGGGGCGCGTTCAGCGCCCCTTGTGATGCCCGGGCCCTCAATGAAACTCCCGGCTCGCCGTGCTCAGCCCGCCCAACAGTGGCGTCAGGTCGACCAGGCGCTTGGCAATCAGGTGACGCACCTCGCCGCCGCTGTCCTCATCACGCTGCCACACCCCATACACCGCCATCAGGCGTGAGCGCAGCAGCTCGGCGCGTTGTTTTTCTTGCAGGGACTTCCAGACGATCACGTTGACGCTGCCGGTCTCGTCTTCCAAGGTGACGAAGGTCACGCCCTTGGCGGTTTGCGGCCGCTGGCGCATGACCACGATGCCGCAGGCGCGCACCAGGCGGCCGCTGGGCAGATCGCGCAGTTGCGCGGCGGTCTGCAGCTTCTGTTTGGACAACTGCGCACGCAGGATGGCCAAAGGGTGCGAGCGCAGCGTCAGTCCCAGCGCCGCGTAGTCAAAAAACACTTCTTCGGCTTCGTCTGCGGGGCTTAACGCCAACACGTCTTCGTCCACCGGTACCGCCTGCAGCAAAGGCGGCGCGGGCTTGAGAGCGCAGGCATCCCACACTTGCTGGCGGCGGTGGCCTGAGAGACTGATGAGGGCATCGGCGCCGGCCAGGGCCTTGAGGCCACCGGCATCGAGTCTGGCGCGCAGGGCCAGGTCCTCGGTGCTGACGAAGGGAGCTTGTTCACGCGCGGCCGTGATGCGATGCGCCGCCTCCTGGGTCAGGCCACTGACCATGCACAAGCCCAGGCGGACCACCCTTGGTGCGTCGCCGCAAATGGGGTCAGAGCCCGATTTCGTTCGAGACCACGCGCTTCGTTGAGACTTCTGTCCTGAATCGGGATCTGACCCCAATTGCTCTGCCGTTTGCTCCAGCGTGCAGTCCCAGTCGCTGTACATCACATCCACAGGCCGCACCTGCACACCATGGCGCTGGGCGTCCTGCACCAGTTGCGCGGGGGCGTAGAAGCCCATGGGCTGGCTGTTGAGCATGGCGGCCAGATAACAAGCCGGCTCATGGTGTTTGAGCCAGCAGCTCACATAGGCCAGCAGGGCAAAACTAGCGGCATGGCTCTCCGGAAAACCGTATTCGCCAAAGCCCTCGATCTGTTTGAAGATCGCTTGCGCAAATTCCTGCGTGTAGCCGCGCTCGACCATGCCGCCCACCATGCGGTCATAAAACTTGTGCACCCCGCCCTTGCGCTTCCAGGCCGCCATGGAGCGGCGCAGGCTGTCGGACTCGCCGGCGCTGAAACCGGCCGCCAGCATGGCAATTTGCATCACCTGTTCCTGGAAGATCGGCACCCCCAGCGTGCGCTCCAGCGCCGCGCGCAGCCCCCTGGGGTAATCCACTGGCTCCAGGCCTTGCCGGCGCCGCAGGTACGGATGCACCATGCCGCCCTGGATCGGGCCAGGGCGCACGATGGCGACCTCGATCACCAGGTCGTAAAAGCAACGCGGCTGCAGGCGCGGCAGCATGCTCATCTGGGCCCGGCTTTCGATCTGGAAGGTGCCCACCGTGTCGGCCTTGCAGATCATCTCGTAGGTAGCCGGGTCTTCGGCCGGGATGTCTTGCATCTGAAAGGTGTAGCCACGCTGCGCGCTGATCAGGTCCAGGCAACGGCGAATCGCACTGAGCATGCCCAGGGCCAGCACATCAACCTTGAGCAGGCCCATGGCGTCCAGATCGTCCTTGTCCCACTGGATGATGCTTCGGCCCGGCATGGCGGCGTTTTCCACCGGCACCACACGTGTGAGTTTGCTTTGTGTCAGCACAAAGCCACCCACGTGCTGGCTCAGATGACGCGGAAAGCGTTGGATCTGACTGCTCAGGTGCAACCACAGATCGAGTAACTCGCCACCGGGGGCAACAAAGTCCGCCCCAAGCCGCGCCAGCGCCGATTGCAGCCGCTCGGCCAGCACCTCGCGGCTGTACATGCCGGGATGCTCCTTGGACAGGGCCGTGATCAGGGCCTCGTCGATAGCCAGCGCCCGCCCGACATCGCGCAGGGCACTGCGCGGGCGGTAGCTGATGACCGTGGCCGTCAGCGCGGCCCGGTCGCGCCCATACTTGGCGTAGATGTACTGAATGACTTCTTCGCGCCGCTGGTGTTCAAAGTCCACATCAATGTCGGGCGGCTCGTTGCGCTCGCGGCTGATGAAACGCTCAAACAACATGTTGATGCGCGAGGGGTCCACCTCGGTCACCCCCAGGCAATAACACACCGCCGAATTGGCGGCCGAGCCACGCCCCTGGCACAGGATATGGCGGCTGCGCGCAAAGGCCACGATGTCGTGCACGGTCAGGAAGTACATCTCGTACTTCAGCTCGGCGATCAAGGCCAGTTCATGCTCGATCTGCTGCTGCACCGAGGCGGGAATACCTGCTCGGTAACGCTGGCTGGCACCCTCGTAGGTGAACTGGCGCAGGGTTTGCGCCGGCGTCAAACCCGGCAACACCGCCTCCAGCGGGTACTGGTAGCGCAACTCGTCCAGGTTGAACTGGCAGCGCCCAGCAATGGTGAGCGTGGCCGCCAACAAATCCGGCGCGTAGATCCGAGCCAATCGTTCGCGCGACCGCAGATGCGCCTCGGCATTGATCTGCAAGGCGAAGCCACATGCGTGCACCGGTCGCCCCAGCCGAACCGCCGTCATCACATCCTGCATCGGTTTGCGTGAACGCACGTGCATGTGCACGTTGCCAGCCGCCACCAGCGGCACGCCGGTGAGCTGCGAGACGCGCTGCAACTGGTGCAGCCACAAAGCGTCGTCCAATCCACAGGACAACTCCAGCGCCAACCAAAGTCTGCCACCAAACAGGTCTCTGGCCCTTATGCAATGGGCCGTTATAGCTTCGAAAGTAATAGCAGAGTGGGGATGTCCGGGAACACTCAGCAGTACTTCGCAGTCTTGCAGCAGGGCGAAGTTGCTGTGCTGCCACGTCACGCGGTAGTCGCCCTTGGGCGCCGCGCAACGGGCGGCGGTGATGAACTCGCACAGATTGCCCCAGCCATTGAGGTTGTGCGCCAGTACCACCAGGGTGCAGGCGCCAGAGACCGCAAACTCGGCGCCCGGCAGCAGCCGCAAGCCGAGCTTCTTGGCCTCGGTGTGCGCGCGCACCATGCCGGCCACCGAGCACTCGTCGGTGATCGCCAGTGCTGTGTAACCCAGCGCGTGCGCACGCGCCACCAGTTCTTCCGGATGTGAGGCACCGCGCTGAAAGCTGAAATTGCTTAAGGCATGCAGCTCGGCATAGGCGCAGTGCACATCCGACGGCGCTGGCGTGGCATCGAGCGGAGCCGGTATCGGCGGGGTAAACAACATGGCAGCCAGCGCAGTTATTGGGTTTGACGGAACAACTGCTCAAAAACACAGTATAGCGCTGGATGCCATTTACGTCACTGCTTGGCATTCCACGCGATGCGGCGCGACTGTAGCGGTCCATCCACCCGAGGCGCAGATGAACCACGCTGGAGCACCGTCCATCGCAATCAACTGGCAGACGCAACTGCGCGCAGCCATAGTCCCGCGGCGAAGCGCGTGCGCTGCTGGCACGGGTCAGCACAAGAACGATTCACCCCTACAGGAGACCCCTATGGCGAAGGTATTTAGGTATTGCTTCCTTATTGCAATAACAAGCTGCCTGCTGTTGGTCCGGCCCTTGATGGCGGCGGATGGAATCCAAGGAAATCTTGTCAGTGTCGACTGGCTCGAACAAAACCTGAAAAACGCCGATGTCTTGATATTCGACGCCTCACCCGCTCAGATGTACGCGGCGCAACACATTCCCGGCGCGATCAACGTTGACGCTTTCACCTATGGCGGCCTGGAGGTTTCCGTGCCCGAGATGCAGCGGCGCCTCCAGTCCTGGGGCGTCAGTGCCGGCAAGAAGATCGTCATCTACGACCGGGGCGACCCAATGTTCGCGACCCGGCTCTTTTACGACCTGTACTACCACGGCGTGCCCGCCCAGAATCTATTCATCCTGAACGGCGGGTTCTCCAAATGGCAAGAGTTTGGACGACCGGTCACCAAAGAACCCACGCCCACACCGCTGAAGGGCTCGTTCCAGATCACCAAAGTCAAAGAGGATGTGCGCGTCAAGCTGCCCGAGTTTCTGAGCGCCTCGGGCGACCAGCCGGGCAGCGCCTTGGTGGAGGCACTCGATGCCAACTGGCACTTCGGTGAACTCCAGTTTTTTGACCGGGCCGGACACGTCCCGAACGGCATCATGTTGCCGTCGGCGGACTTCTACAACCCGGACAAGACCTTCAAGTCGCCCGAGGAAATCAAGAAGATGTTGAACTACCTGGGCGTCAAGCCCGAGCAGCAGATCTACACCTATTGCGGCGGCGGCGTGGCCGCCAGCGTGCCGTTTTTCGCGCTCAAGTTCATGCTGAATTACCCCAAGGTCAAGCTCTACAACGAGTCCGAGATTGGCTGGTTGCAGGATCAGCGGGAACTGCCGTTCTGGACCTACGACGCTCCGTTTCTGATGCGAGAAGCAAACTGGCTCAAGACCTGGGGTGGCCGGATGATGCGCATGTACGGCGTGGCGCAAGTCAGTGTGCTGGACGTGCGGCCGGCCGAGGCGTACAAGCAGGGACATGTGCCGTTTGCACTGAACATCCCCGCCGACGTGTTCAAGGCCCATCTCGCCCAACCGGAAAAACTCGCCGACATCCTGGGCCAAGCCGGCGTCAACCCGTCACACGAAGCGGTGGTGATGTCTGGCGCGGGCTTGGACGAAGGCTCGGCACTGGCATTCCTGATGCTGGAGCGCCTGGGACAGAAGAAAGTGTCGGTCTTCATGGACTCCCTCGACAAGACCACCCAACGTGGCTTGGCCATGACCCAGCAAGCCACCGTGGTCGGCCCCGCCAAAACGCCCCAGGAGATGTCCGTGCCCTTGACCACGTACCCGGCAAAGGTTCGCCAGGATCTGGGGTTTGCCAAGCCGAACAGCGCGCCAGGGCCATATCCGAAACTGTTTATCGCTTCAGGCAAGAAGCTGCCGACCAAGACACCGGACGGCAAGGTAGTGCATGTGCCCTATACCGAACTGCTCAACACCGACGGCACACCCAAAGCCGCGAAGGACATCTGGAAGATTCTGGTGAAGGCCGGTGTCCCGCGGTACGCCGAGCTGGTCTGCATCGCCGATGATCCGGGCGAAGCGGCGGCCAACTACTTTCTGCTCAAGCTGATGGGCTATCCCGATGTCAAGGTGTTGCCCTTGCAGGGTGCGGGCTGAGCCGTGGGGGGATGAGTGGTGGCTTCGGGCGGCTCAAGCAAACAGCCCATGCAGGTACCAGTTCGGCGCTGCATCGGTGCTTGAGCCGGTCCGACCCGGCCCACTCAGGCGTTCGCGGTAGATCCACAACAAGCCAGCCTGTTCGCTGCGCGCCAAAAAATAGTCACGCAAGGCACAGCCCTGGCCGGCAGGCGCCGTGTCGCGCGCACCCACCTCCCACCACGCCGCCTCCAGCCGCTGCGGACCTGCCAGCAGTGTTAGCGGCCCCTGGTACAGCGGGCGCGCCTGGCGCACCGCCAGTTTCAAGGGCGAAGCCAGCAACCAGCTTGGGTAGAGTTCATCCGACTTGGATGCTTGGAGGGCATTGGCGCCCGCCTGGCCGGATTGCTTGACTCCCCGAAGCGGCACACTCGAAGCCGGCGCCCAGGCCTGCATACGCTCCGGTCGGTGGTCCGCACAGGCTTGCGCCTGCAGCACACATTGCGGCCCCAGCCGCGCAGCCAGACGCTCCAGCAACTGGTGCCAACTGTCGCCGCCCAACACTTCATCAGGCAACAAGCTGGCCGTGCTGCCGTTCAAGGTTTGGGTCTCCAGGGTGCGCAGCCGCAAATAGAGCACCGGCGCGGGCAAGGTGATGCGGGCCAGATGCTCGCCCAGCAGCCGCTGCAGGTGGTTCATGTCCAGCGTGGGCTCGGCCGTGCGCAGCACCAGTTCACCTTCGCTGGCGGTATCGCGGCGCTGGTCCATCTGCCAGCCCAGACGCAGCGCCAGCACGCCACGTTGGCGCGCCCGCAACCACACCAGCAACTGATTCAGCAGACGCCGCGCCGCAAAGAGCAGGGACGGCGCCGTCTCCACCTGGGCGGCCAATTCCAGCGCCACGTCGAATACCTCCGGCCAGACCAACCAGGGATAAAGCTCGGGCTTCAAGCCATAGGCACAGTCCAACGCGTCGAGCAAAGGGGCGCCAAAACGCCGCGCCACGCCACCCCGCGGCAAGGCGCGTACCTGCCCCCAGCGCGTGCAGCCGATGCGCGCCAGCGTGGGCAGGTGGGCACGCGCGGCGGCCAGCGCGTACAAAGGCAAATCATCCGGCGCGATGGCACGTGACCGAGGCACCACGCCCTCATCCGCAGTCGGTTGGGGTTCAGCCGGTGGATCGGCAGTGGCCAATTGGAGGCGTGCCAATGCTATTAAAGAAGTAGCACCACGAGCATATTGAATGCTGCCTACAGGCTTATCTGCTCCAAAAATGGCGTGCAGCAAAGCTTGCCGGCCACCAAACAAGCGCTCGCTGCCCGACACCTCCAGCACCAGCGCATCACCCATCTGCGCAACCTTGGGTGTAAAGCGCAAGGCCCACCACGCCAAGGCACTGAGTGCATCCGCCAGGGCGGTGGCATCCTCCGGCATGGGGACGGACGACTGCGCAGCTACCTGGGCGGCTTCAGGCCGAGGCTGCAAGGCGATCCAGTGCATGGCCTTCCCCAGGCTGCCGATCAGTTGAGGACAGAGCAGAATTGCTTCGCAATTCCTGATCTGTCCCGCAAAGTCTCAATAAGGCCCCCAGACGCCCGGGCCGGGCGGGCAACACCAGGGGGTGGTCAAGCGGCGGGCCGCGTCGCTTGAGGATGTGCACACACAGGGCATCGCCCGGCTCGCCGGCGCTTGCGGCGGGTGCAGTTAACAGCAGGCGCAGCACGGCTGGCGAGGCTTCGCCCTGCGCCTGCGCCGAACGCATTACAAACAACAACTTGCGGTATTGGGCAGCGGCCATTTGCAGCCGCCGCAACTGGTCAGCCCGAGCCTGCGGCAACCAGGCCAGTACCGCTGCCACCGGCGCACAACGCAAGGCCTGCTCGCAGGCCCACATGCGAGCGGCGGGCTCCGCTGTCGTGATCCACAATAACCTTTGCAAATCCAAACCCTGCGCCGCCAGCCCCGGCCCAAAGGGCACATGGGGGGCACCCACCAGCACCACCGGGCCGACCGGGCTGCGTTGCAGCGCGGGCAGCAGCAAACGCCACTCGTTTTGACCGCTCTGCGCCTGCAAAACCTCCACCATGGCGCCTACGGGCCAACCACCGCCTGGCAGTTGGCGGTCCAGCAAGGCGTGCCCGGTAGCCAGCACCGAGCCCGGCGGACGCGCCAACTCGTCGGCACGCCAAACGGCAGCAGCGCCAAAGGCAGAAGCAAGGGACGACAACGCTGACATGAAGAGCTGGCAAGGACTGAAGACAGTTACTGTAATTAATGAAGGGGTATCCATTTAGCTCCACTACGGGTGGAATCAGGAGCCTCTGAACGGGTAACATCCCCGCGAGAGTCCTCTGTCGTGTTGCGCCGCATAGAGTGGCATTGGAGAACGATACGAGGCCATCGTTCCGAGCATTTTTAGGTCGTCTTGCCTATGCGACTGTGGAGCTAAATGGATACCCCTTAATTAATGACAGTATATTCTTTTTGCCCGCGTTCACCCAGTTGAGTGACCGACAGTTGAGTGGCCGTGTCGCGCCATGGCGCCTGTCACCCTGGCGTCGCCCGACGGGCGGGGCGCCCTTTGGAGGGCGGTGCGAACAATTCATTGCGTGCCGACTGAGTGATCGCAACGACGCAAGGATGGGTGATTCGTCGCTCGACCGAAATCGCGAAGAATTCGTCCACCACCTGCGCACAAACACCCACGGTCTTGACGTTGAACTGCTGCTCGATCTCTCGCGACAGCACCGTCGGGCTGACAAAAAAACCCACGCCATGTCGACCAAATTCCTTGGCCAAGGCCGTGTCATCGAACTCGCCAACGATGCGCGGGTGCAGGGACTGCGTTTGAAACCACGCCCGCAAACGCTGCCCCAGCGCCGAATCCTCGCCAGGCATCAACATCGGGGCGCCGTCCAGGCAGCCTGGGAAACCACCGACACAGCGATCCAGCAGCGCCGGTGCTGCGAAGAAGCTCACCCCGGAGGTACCGAGCCGATGGCTGAAGGCGCGCACGCTGGCCGACGGCGGAATCGGCGCGTCCGAGATCACCAGGTCGAGCCGGTGCAGCGCCAGCTCGGCCAGCAAGCTGTCGAGCTTCCATTCGCGGCAGACGATACGCACCGGTTCGGGCAGTTGGGTCGCCGGCTCCAGCAATCGGTAGGTGATCGACTTCGGCACCGCATCGACCACGCCAACCCGAAACTCCAGCGCACGCCCTTTGGCCGACTGGTCGCGCACCGCCTCCTCAAGCTCGGTGCCCAGCGAGAAGATATCTTGCGCATAACCCAGCACCACGCGGCCGGTTTCGGTGAGCGCCAGGCCCCGTCCGCTCTTGGCAAACAGCGCACGGCCCAACGCCTCTTCCAGCAGTTGGATCTGCCCGCTGATGGTCTGAGGGGTGAGGTGCAGCAGCTCACTCGCGCGTAGCACGCCGCCCGACTTGGCCACTTGAAGAAAGTAGTAGAGATGTTTGTAGTTCATTGCGGAGATCGTCAGTTTTTCTCGAATGGTAAGGATATATCTTTCGAATTTACAAGGAAAACAGCTACTCCTAAAGTTGTCAGGTCGCTGCATCGGGCGATCAGAAAGGTGAAGCATGATTGTTGACATCCAGGGCCTGGGTTTTCCGGTCACGGCCGCGTTATCGGACCACGTCAGGCGCCGCTTGCGATTTGTGTTGACGCGCCACAGCGACCGCATCCAGCGCGTCGTGGTGCGCTTGGGCGACGAGAACGGCCCGCGCGGCGGCGTCGACAAGTTCTGCCGAATCCAGGTCCATCTGACTGGCGCACCGGTGGCGGTGATACAGGACATCGGCCCCGAGCTGTACCCGGTGATTGACCGCGCAAGCGACCGGGTCGGCCGCGCGGTGGTCAAGCATCTCGAGCGCACGCACTCCGGGCGCCAGCACACGCGCGGCGATGCCACCAGCGCACTGCCGCGCGTGTTCGACGCCACCCCCGATCACACCATTCATTTCCAAGGAGAACGAGCATGAAATGCCCTAACTGCCCTGATACGGCGCTGCTGATGACCGAGCGACAAGGCGTCGAAATCGACTACTGCCCGCAATGCCGGGGCGTGTGGCTCGATCGCGGCGAAATCGACAAACTGATCGAACGCACGGTCTCGACCGCGCCAACGCCCGCCCGCGCCCACGCCGCGCATGCACAGCCCGATTTCGAGGATTCGGACTATCACCGCGGCACGGGCTCACGCAGCCATCGCAAGAAGTCGTGGCTGAGCGAGATCTTCGACTGAAGCGCCTGCGCCCGCACCAAACGGCTGGCTGCTTGATTGGGCTACCGGCGCCGATCGTTGCAGCACCCCCTACCCAGAGAATCACTTGTGAGCATTGAGTCCTTCGCCACCGGCCCGATGTGGGCCGGCTTCATCGCCTTCGTGCTGGCCATGCTGGCGCTGGACTTGTTCGTCCTGGGCGGCAACAAGGCCCACCGCGTCTCGGTCAAGGAGGCCGCGAGTTGGGTCGTGGCATGGGTCACGCTCGCCCTCGCGTTCGGCGCCCTGCTGTGGTGGCACCTGGACGGCACGGCAGGGCGCGAGATGGCCAACCGCAAGGCCCTGGAGTTCCTCACCGGCTACCTGATCGAGCAGTCCTTGTCGGTGGACAACATGTTCGTCTTTGTCATGATTTTTGGCTACTTCGCGGTGCCGCCGGAACTGCAGCGCCGGGTCTTGCTGTACGGGGTGATCGGCGCCATCATCATGCGCGCGGCGATGATCCTGGCCGGCGTCTGGCTGGTCTCGGAGTTTGCCTGGGTGCTCTATGTATTTGGCGCATTCCTGGTGCTGACCGGGGTCAAGATGCTGGTCTTCGCCGGGCATCAGCCCGACCTGGAGAAGAACCCCCTGCTGCGCTGGCTGCGCGCTCACATGCGCATCACACCCATCTTTCACGGCGAAAAGTTTTTCGTGCGCATCAATGGCTTGCGCCATGCCACGCCGATGTTCCTGGTACTGGTGATGATCGAGATCAGTGACCTGGTATTTGCGGTAGACAGCATTCCAGCCATCTTTGCCGTCACCACCGATCCGTTCATCGTGTTCACCTCCAACATCTTCGCCATCATGGGTCTGCGCGCGCTGTACTTCCTGCTGGCCGACATGGCCGAGCGCTTTCACCTGCTCAAGTACGGCCTGGCGCTGGTGCTGGTGTTCATTGGCGGCAAGATGCTGCTCATGCCCTGGTTTCACATGCCGGTGCAATGGTCGCTGTTAATCGTCGGCACCATCATCCTGGTCTCCGTGGTTCTGAGCCTGAGGCTATCGGCCCGAAAGAAACTTGATAGGAAGCCATCATGAGCGTCCACGCAAACCCCGAGCCCGTGCCGACCCCGGCAGAGGAGCGCCATGACGACATCGGCCGGCTCGTCGCGCTGAGCTGGCACAGCGCCGGATTCGGCGTCGGCGCCGAACGCGCTCGCTGGCTGGTGGCGGTCGATGGCTCGGCGTGCGCCTTGCGCGCCCTTGAGATGGCGGTGCGCCTGGCCACGCTGGGGCGTGATACCGAAGTCGAACTCGTTCATGTGCAACCGTGGTTGAACAAGGAAGCCGCGCAGGCCGAGCTGGCGCGGCGCGCCTGGGTAGCCACCGATGCCGCGCGCCAACTGCTGGGCGAGGCCTCGCTGAACTGGCGCTTGCACGTTCTGATGGGCGAGGCGGCGCCGGAGATCGCAGGCCTGTCCGATACACTTCACAGCCACGGCATTGCGATTGGCTCGCACGGACTGAACGCTGCCCAATCGCTGTTGCTAGGCTCGGTGGCCAACAAAGTGGTGCACCTGGCCAAGCGACCCGTCCTGATCGTGCGCTGAGGCCCGCGCCGAGCTTACCGACCATGTGCGTATGTCCTACATCGAACCCGTCATTCTGTTTTTCCTGCTCGGCGCGGTGGCCAGCGTGGTTCGCTCGGACCTCAAGATCCCGGGCGTTCTGTACGAGTCCTTGAGCATCTTCCTGCTGCTGGCCATCGGCCTCAAGGGCGGCGTCGAGTTGGCGCGCTATTCGCTGCCAGACCTGGCGCTACCGGCCCTTGCCGTGCTGGCCGCGGGCGCCCTGATTCCGCTGGCGGCATTCCCGATCCTGCACCGCTTGGGCAAACTGTCGCGCGCCGACTCCGGCTCCATCGCCGCGCACTACGGGTCGGTCAGCGTGGTCACCTTCGCCGTCGGCTCGACCTACCTCGCCCGAATAGGCCAGACGGCCGAGGGCTACATGGTAGTGTTCCTGGTGCTGCTTGAATTCCCGGCCTTGATGATTGGCGTGCTGCTGGCCCGGCGCGGCGAGCGCGACACCCCCTGGGGTCGGGTACTGCACGAGGTGTTCGCCGGCAAAAGCATCGTGTTGCTGCTAGGCGGACTGGCCATCGGCTGGGTGGCCGGGCCCAACGGCATCGCGCCGCTGGACCGGCTGTTCTTCGACCTGTTCAAGGGATTGCTCGCGTTCTTCCTGCTGGAGATGGGTCTGGTGGTGGGCAGCCGCTTGGGCGACCTGCGCCGAGCCGGCTTCTTTTTGATCGGGTTTGCCATCCTGATGCCGCTGGCCGCCGCGGGCTTGGGCCTGGTCACCGGTCTGCTGCTCGGCCTGTCGGTGGGCGGCGTCACGCTGCTGGCGACGCTGTACGCCAGCGCCTCCTACATTGCGGCACCCGCGGCCATGCGTATCGCCGTGCCGCAGGCCAACCCGGCGCTGTCGATCGGCGCGGCGCTGGGCATCACCTTCCCTTTCAACCTGTTTGTGGGCATTCCGCTGTACCACCAGCTTGCCCAGCACTTTCATCCCGCCGGAGCCTGACACCATGGAAATGACCGCTCGCAAACTGCTGACCATCGTGACCGAGGCCGCGCTGGAGGACACGCTCGTGCGCGACATCGAAGCGCTCGGCGCGCACGGCTACACCATCACCGATGCGCGCGGCAAAGGCGGGCGGGGCAAGCGCGACGCAAGCTGGGGTCCGCACGCCAACATCCGCATCGAGGTGCTTTGCGACGCCAAGACCGCCGACGCCATTTGCACCGCCATGCACACGCGCTACTACGACGACTACTCCATGGTGCTGTACGTTGTGCAGGTCGGCGTGCTGCGGCCCGAGAAGTTCTGACCACGCCCTTGCGCCATGGAGATTCGTGGTGCGGATCCTCCAAAAGGGGCCAAGACTTGCATTGGGGTGACTTGACTTGCATCAACCCACCACCCAAGCATCCGTCGTAGCGTGATCACTGGCATGGTCATCAACCGGGAGCAAGCCCCATGAACTCTCCAGATCTCAAGCAGACGGTGCATTTTCTGGTCGCCGTGGACGGCTCCGAGCCGTCGCTGGCGGCGCTGCGCTGGGTCGCGCAAACGGCATCGGCGGGCTTGCGTGTGCAATGCACCGTGCTGGCTGTGCAGCACCCGGTCATGGCCGGTGAAGTCAGCGCCCTGGCGGCGGCCAGTGTCACGATTGAAGCGCGTGCGCATGAAGCGGCAGGCATACTCGCTCAAGCATCGGCCGTTCTTCGCCAGGCCGGTCTGCCGCACGCAACCCAGACGCGGGTGGACGACCCGGCCAATGCCGTGATTGAGCAGGCCCAAGCGCTGGGCTGCGATGCCATCGTCATCGGGCGGCGCGGCCACGGTGTGCTGCGCTCGGCCCTGCTGGGCTCAGTGTCTGCCGAGGTGGTGCGCAGCGCCAGCGTGCCCGTGATTGTGGTGGGTGCCGTCGCGGCGGTGCCTGACACGCCGCAAAGCCCACTGCGCATTCTGGTGGCACTGGACGGTTCAGACTGCGCCCTGCGGGCAGCCGACTTTGCCGCCCTTTTGCTTTCGAATGCCGACAGCCGGGGCCAGTTGCATCTCTTGCATGTGGACTCGACCCAGACTTTGGCGGAAACAATCTTCGGTCAACGTGAACGCGTGCTGGCGCACTGGTCGGCAAAGCATGCGCAGGAGGCGCTGGCCGGGCCACGCAGCCATTTTGAGCGCCAGGGCATCAGCTTCACCAAGCATGCCGTGTCCAGCGACGATCCCGGGCAAGCCATCCTGCAGACTGCGCGGGACCTGGATTGCACCGTGGTGGTGATGGGAACGCGCGGCCTGGGCCCAGTGGCGGGCATGTTGCTGGGATCGGTGGCGCAACACGTGCTGGCCAAGGCCGCCCTGGCCGTGGCGCTGGTGCGCTGAAAAGGAGTCGCGTGCGGCCGCCACCCAGAATCACCTCGGTCTTGCTCAACACCACCGAAGTGTCGGCTGATATCCGCGCGCCACTGACCAGACACAGCATGACCCGGGCCGCGTCGCGGCGGTGCGCGAAGTGCCGGATGGAGCCGTGATCAGTTTGTCACGACAAGCGGCTCGTGGCCCGTCGCACTGCATCGCGCTTTCCCCACTGCCGTTGAAACGGCAATGCCCTTTCCATCGATAAGCTCTCTCGACAATATATACCCCATGGAGTATTATGAGTCGTGGGCACGGATGTGCGCCATTGTTCGATCCGCCTTTCATCTCACGGAGTCCCCCATGAACCTCAACTTGTCCGGATCCAACGGCAGTGCCTGCGTCTCCCCGATGTATAAAAACGCGCAATAAATGGGTTCCATGTTCTTTGCGTCACTGGCCTTGGTAGTGGCAAGCATTGCGACCCCCGCCCTGGCCCGAACCCAGCCCCAGGCCGACATGAAGCCGCCCTCGATGTTCCTCGAAGACACCAGCCCCAAGGCCCTGGTGTCCACGGTGGATGCCTTCAAGGAAGCGGTCAAAGCAGGTGGCTGGAGTATCTTGGGTGTCACCAACATGGCAGGCATACTGTCCGAGCGCGGCTTCACGCTGCACCCGGTGCTGGTGTTTGACGCCTGCAGTGGCAAATACAGCTCTGAATTGCTGGCACGCGACGAGACGCGCTTCGTTGCCTCAATGATCCCTTGCCGGGTCGCCATCTACCAAACCAGCACCGGCAAGGCCACCATGAAGCGCCTTCAATCCTGAACACGTCGGCAGGCTATTGACCCTGAATCCGCCGTTTATCTGGCGCGCTGCGCTCCAGTCAACGCCAAGGCACAGCCCCGTGAGGGGGTGATGTGCCACTCATATTCCAAGGACGACCATGCGCACAAAGTTTTTTCAATTCGGCGAAGACGTTGAGGGCTACCCCCTGCGCGTGCTCAACGAGCGCGCGGTGCGCGCCGCCGCGGGCCTGTTGCTCATGGGTGCCATCGTGTCATTCATGAATGCCATGCTGCTGGGAAACTTTCAGCCCACGCGGTTCTTCGTGATGGTGTTCCTCCTGGACATGACCGTTCGCGTGTTCATCAACCCACTGTATGCGCCCAGCATGATCGTGGGTGGCTGGATGGTGCGTCACCAAACCCCCGACTGGGTGGGTGCGCCGCAAAAGCGCTTTGCCTGGGGCATTGGCCTCATTCTGGGCATGGTCATGTTCTGGACCATGGGCATCAATCAGGTGGTGGGGCCCATCAATATGCTGGTGTGCGGCGGCTGCCTGGTGCTGATGTTTTGGGAGTCGGCCTTTGGCATTTGCCTGGGCTGCAAGGTCTACAACCTGTTCAACAAGGAAAAGGCCCAACTGTGCCCCGGGGGCGTGTGTGAAGTACCCGCAGCGCCCCCCAAAGGCCTGGGCCTGGGCAAGATGGCCGTGCTGGTGGCGTTTGTGGGCTATGCCGTGGTGGCGGGGCAGTGGGTCAAAGCCACACGGCCCGTGGGATTGAGCAGTTTTGACGAGATGACCACGCTGGGGGACATGAGTGTGAACGGCGCAAACCCCGCCAATGCCGAACGCTGCCAGGTGAACAGCCAACGATCAGTTGAGGACAGAGCGTCGCTGCGCTCCGGTCTGTCCCGCAAAGTCTCAGGCTAGTCAAAGCCATTGGCCACGAAGACCTGTGGAAGCAGCACAACAACTGCAAATGAGGTTTGCAAATTCAGTAGTTCAAAAGCGCGAGCAGTCCGGGCTGTCTCGGCCGACATCAACAGCGTGCTGACCGATTCGATGCCGTGATCGCGCCCGTGGGCGACGACGGTCGCCGTGAGCGCGATGACCGTAAACTGCCACGCCATCGGTTCGAGCCGGTGAAGCGGTAGTGACGTTGGTCTTCTTGATGAAAAGCAAGTACCCGGTTATTCCTTGGTGTCAAATCGTTGCGTGGCACGCGGTGGTGCAGGGCCAGTTGGCTCGGAATGACGCGCCCCGGTGCCTAATGGAGCAGCGCTGGCAATGAACGAAGCTCGACTGCGGCAAGACGATCCGCACTCCGGTGAGCATGCGGGCTTACCCCCTGCACCGGACCTGGAATCGCTGGCGCTGCGCCTGCTGGCGACGGTGCGTAGCGTGGCCGACGAGTTGCGGCCTCAGGCCCGGCTTGGCGCCACCCTGGGCCTGGACCACTCGCTTGAGCGCGACTACGGACTGGACAGCCTGGCGCGCGTCGAACTGATCGCCCGCATCGAGCGCGATCTGGGCGTAGCGCTGCTGGATACCGCACTCACCGAGGCGGAGACACCGCGCGACCTGCTGCGCTTCATCACGCGCAGCGATGCTCGTGCGGTCGAGCAAACGGGTCCTGTCGCCGCACCCGCCACAGAAGCAGGCAGGTCGCAAGAGGCCGTCGTTGATGACTATCCGCCGGACTCCGTGCAGACGCTGATCGAGGTGTTCGAATGGCATCTGCAACGGCACCCACAGCGCGTGCTGATCACGCTGTACGGCGACGGCGACCAGTCCATCGACCTGCGCTACGCCGACCTGCACCGCGATGCCCTCAACCTGGCTGCGGGACTACGCGCACTCGGGCTGGAACAGGGCGACAAGGTGGCGATCATGCTGCCCACCGGGCGCGAGTTCTTTGCCGCGTTTTTCGGCGCGCTGTACGCAGGCACCGTGCCGGTGCCGCTGTATCCACCGGCGCGGCCCTCCCAGCTTGAGGACCACCTGAAACGCATTGGCGGCATCATGCGCAATGCGCGCTCACGCGTGCTGGTGACGGTCGAACGCGCCAAGCCGCTGGCCCACTTGCTGCGCTCGCAGGTCGAAACCCTGCAGACGGTCGGCACGGTGGCTGATCTGTCGCTGGCCGATGCACCGGCAGCGCCTGCGGAACTTGTCGCATCGGACATCGCGTTCCTGCAATACACGTCGGGCAGCACCGGCGACCCCAAAGGCGTGATCCTGACCCATGCCAACCTGCTGGCGAACCTGCGCGCGATGTGGCGCGCAACCAGGGTCCGCAGCAGCGACACCTTCGTTTCCTGGCTGCCGCTGTACCACGACATGGGCCTGATCGGCGCCTGCCTGGGCGGCTTGTACATCGGCTTTCACCTGGTGCTGATGTCGCCACTGGCGTTTCTGGCACGGCCCGCGCGTTGGCTGGAGATCATTCACCGGCACCGCGGAACCGTCTCGCCGGCGCCCAACTTCGCCTACGAGTTGTGCCTGGCCAAGGTCAGCGACGCCGATCTGGCGGCGCTGGATCTCTCAAGCTGGCGGCTGGCGTTCAACGGCGCCGAACCGGTGAGCCCCGACACGCTGGAGCGCTTTGCCGCGCGTTTCGCCCCCTGCGGCCTCCAACGCGAGGCGCTGACGCCGGTGTACGGGCTGGCCGAGAGCACGGTCGGCCTGGCGTTTCCGCCGGCAGGTCGCGGCCCGCTGATCGACCGCGTCGATCGGGCCACGCTCGCCCGCGACGGCGTGGCCGCACCGGCGCGGCCCGACGATGCGCAGCCGCTGCGCATCGTTTCCTGCGGCTTGCCGCTACCCGGCCACGAGCTGCGCGTGGTCGACGCCGGGGGGCGCGA
Organism: Rhodoferax sp.; assembly: GCA_030685025.1. Lineage (GTDB taxonomy): Bacteria > Pseudomonadota > Gammaproteobacteria > Burkholderiales > Burkholderiaceae_C > Rhodoferax_D. Next base: position 18,238 of record JAUXWC010000061.1, on the reverse strand, counting down.
GTTGCCTGAGCGCGAGCAGGGGCGGGTGCAGTTTTGCGGCCCGTCCAGCACCCAGGGCTATCTGAACAACCCCAGCGCCAATCAGCGCCTGTTTGATGGCGCCTGGCTCAATACCGGCGACCTCGGCTACATGGCGGGCGGCGAGCTGTTCCTCACCGGGCGCGAGAAGGACATCATCATCCGCGGTGGCTTCAACATCCATCCGCAGGAACTGGAGACCGCCGTGGCCGACATGGCCGGCGTGCGCAAGGGCGGCGTGGTGGTGTTCGCCGCGAGTGACCGGCGCAGCGGCACCGAACGGCTGGTGGTGCTGGCAGAGACGCGCCTGGCCGAACCGGCGCAGCGCCAGCAGTTGGTGCAGGCCATCACGGCGCTGTCGGCGACGCTACTGGGCGCGCCGGCCGATGACGTGGTGCTGGCGCCGCCGCGCACGGTACTGAAGACCAGCAGCGGCAAGGTCCGTCGCGCCGCCTGCCGCGAACTCTACGAGCAGGGCCGGCTCGGCGTGACGCAACGCCCGCCCTGGCAGCAATGGGTCGTATTGGCGGCGGCGGCGGCGCGCGCCCGCCGCATGCTGCACGCGACGGTGCGGCTGGGGTGGGGCCTGTGGGCCTGGGCGGTGTTCTGCACGCTCGGTGCCGTGGCATGGGTTGGGGTGATGGTGTTGCCCGGCGTGGCACGGCGCCGGCGTGCCACACGCGCGTTGTCATGCGCAGCGATCCGCCTGCTCGGCCTGCCGCTTGCGGGTGCACGGGCTGGAGCGGCTGCCCTCGGTGGGGCCGCGCATCGTCGTCGCCAACCACGCCAGTCAGGTACCCCCGGCAAAGCCGGGGGCTTGATTTGTTAGCCCCTCAAAGGGGCAAGAAGCTGGCGTCGCCTAAAGGCGACATCACATCGCCAGCTTGAGTTGGTCATACCGTTCATCCTCGCTCTCCTGGTGCCTGATATACGCCCTCACCATTTCCTCATCCAACCCTACCGTGGACACGAAATAGCCTCTGGCCCAAAAGTTCTCACCTGTGAAGTTCCTCGTCTTGCCTGAGAACTTTCGCGCTATCCCTATGGCACTCTTGCCCTTTATGAACCCCACAACATAGCTCACCGAATGCTTGGGTGGAATGCTGATACACATGTGCACGTGATCGGGCATCAAATGCCCCTCCACGATCTTGCATTCCTTCTGCTTTGCCAACTCATGCAGCATGGCCCCAAGGTGCTTGCGCACCGCTCCAAATATCGCCTTCTTGCGCCCTTTCGGGATAAACACTACGTGATACTTGCAATCCCAGCGTGCATGCGCCAGGCTCTGGTACTCTTTCATTGGATTCTCCTATTCCTTGGTCGGAATTGAAGTTTCCATGACCGCAACAAACGGTCAAACCTGTGTGAGTCCCCCGGCAGAGCCGGGGGCTTACCTTATAACGAGTTACCAGGCCGGCATTTCAGTGGTGATCACGCTGGCGGCGGTCTATGCCGAGCAGGTGCTGGGTTTCAAGCAGGCCGACACCATGCTGCTGGTGTTTCTGGTCAACATCGCGGCGGTGGCGGGGGCCTTCGCCTTTGGCTATTGGCAAGACCGTATCGGCCACAAGCGCGCCCTCGGTTTCACCCTGGTGGGCTGGATCCTGATGACGCTGCTGGCCGGGTTCGCCACCGGCCCTGGCCTGTTTTGGGTCGCCGCCGTGATCGCCGGGCTTTGCATGGGGTCGAGCCAATCGGCCGGCCGTGCCATGGTGGGCTTGCTCACGCCGCCCGATCGGCGCGCCGAGTTCTTCGGTCTGTGGAGTTTTGCGATCCATCTTTCGGTCGTGATCGGCCCGCTGACCTACGGCATGATCACGCTCGTGACCAGTGGCAACCACCGCGTGGCCATCCTGTGCACATCGCTGTTCTTTGCCCTGGGCCTGTGGCTGCTCAGGCCCATCGACATGGCGCGCGGGCAAGCTGCGGCGTGCGCGAAGGGCTGAGTCTGGCGCGCGCGTCAAGTCCGGCCAGGCGTCGATACGAGAACGTCACCCGAGGACTCAGCCAGCACTTGGCGGGTCACGCTGCCCAGCAACAGCTCTTCGGCCATGTTCTGGCCGTGCTTGCCGATGACGATCAGGTCGCAATCGTGCTCCTGTTCCTGCTCGATGATGCGCAGCGCGGCATCGCCATGCACCACGCAAGGACTCCAGTCGGCCGCTCTCAAGCCTGCGCCCGCCGCCAAGGTCTGGAGCTGATGCATGGCGACTTGCCGGGCCTGCCCGCGATATCCCGTGATCGTGGCCTCCTCCACGCCCGCCAAGCGCAGCTTGCCTTCGAAGGGCACCTCGTAGGCGTGCAGCAGCACCAGGTGAGCGCCCGGCACCACGCGCCGCGCCAGCTCCAGAGCGCCAACCGACCATGGCGAAAAGTCCACCGCCACCAGGGCCCGGCGGTACGGCTCATGTGGCTTGTGCCGCACCACCAGCAAGGGGTGGCGTGTCCTGCGCACCAAGCGATCAGCCGTGGAGCCCAGCATCAGGCGCCGCATGAAACCGGCGCCGCGCGCGCCCAGCACCACCAAATCGGCTTGCAGCGCGTTGGCCTGGGCGTCGATCTCGTCAAGCACGGAACCCCGGGCCAACGTCGCCTCAACGGCCACACCCCGCGTCTTGGCCAGATCGCTGGCCAGCGCGTCGAGCGTGCGTTGTGCCTCGTCCGTGAGGGACTGCTCAAGCGCGCTGGCGCGCCCCAGCAATTGCTGCAAGGCGCTCAGCGCGCTGGCGCTTTGCACATGCACCAGCGTCAGCCGTGCGCCGGCCTCGCGGGCGAGCTGGGCGGCCCGCTCGGCCGCATGGCGCGACGCTCCGGAGAAATCGGTCCCCGCCAGTATGCTCTTCAAGGTGTTCATGCTGCATCTTCCTGCGAATTCCCCGGTGTAGCCCGGTGCGGCGATCAGGCGAGGTGCGCCGAGGCGTGCTCGGGCACCTGCACCGTCCAGCCGAGCTCATCCTTGATGCGCAGGCGCAGGGTATCGGCCGCCTCGGGCGCGCCATGCACCACGAACACCTGACGCGGCGCTACATCGAAGCCACGCATCCAGGCCATCAGTCCGTTGGCATCGGCGTGGCCGGAAAACCCTTCAAGTTGGCTCACCTCGGCTTTGACCGCGACGTACTCGCCGTGTATCTTCACCTCGCTGGCTCCGCCCACCAGCTTGGCGCCACGGGTGCCCGCGACCTGGAAGCCAGGAAAAGCAATATGGTTCCTCGGATTCGGCGCCATGGCCTTGAGGTGGTGCAGCACACGCCCACCGGTGGCCATGCCACTGGCCGAAATGATCACGCACGGGTAGCGCGCGCGCGTGAGCTTCTCCGACCGCTGCGCCGTGGTGACCATCGTGACCCCATCGGTCAATGCGCCAGCCTCGCGCGCGCTCAGGCGCATCAGCCGCCGGTGGCGCTGGTACAGCGCCGTGGCCTCGATCGCCATCGGGCTGTCCAGAAACACCGGCATGTCGCGCGGGATTTCCCCAGCCGCTCGCAGCTTCTGCAGGCTGTGCAGCAGTGCCTGGGCACGGCCGACGGCGAACGAAGGCAGCAGCACCGAACCACCGCGCCGGACGGTCGCCCGGACGATCGCGCCCAAACGCTGGTCGGCGTCGTTCGCAGGATGGATGCGGTTGCCGTAGGTGGATTCCATCAGCAAGACATCGGCTTGCGAGACGGTTTGCGGCGGCGGCATCAAGACGTCGTCAGCGCGCCCCAGATCGCCTGAAAACACCAGCGACTCATCGTCCGAGCGCAGCGTTACGGCCGAGGCACCCAGCAGATGACCCACGGGTGTCAGCAACACGCGCACGGTACCCACGCGCACCTCGCGTCCGACAGGAATCGGCGTGATCTTTGCAATCGCCCGTCTGGCGTGCGCGACGCTGTACAGCGGCAAAGCCTTCTGATGGCTGGAGTAGCCGAACTTGTTGGCGCGGCGCGCGTCCTCTTCCTGCAGCTTCGCGCTGTCGAGCAGCAGCACTTCGCACAGGTCACGGGTGGCCGCCGATGCATACACCGGACCGCTGTAGCCCTGCTTCACCAGCGACGGCAAGTAGCCGGCGTGGTCGAGGTGCGCGTGGCTGAGCACCACCGCGTCGATCTCCTGGACGGGTATCGGGAACGGCGCCCAGTTGCGCTCCCGCAGCACCTTGAAGCCCTGGAACAAGCCGCAGTCCAGCAAGATGCGTTGGCCACCGATATCAACCAGGTGTTTCGAGCCGGTAACGGTATCGGCGGCGCCCAGGAATGTGATTTTCATGTGTTTGGTTTCCGAAGTGATGCGGCCGATGTGATCGGCAGCGGGCCGGTCTCAGTGCGACATCAGGACCGGTACGGTCATGGAGCCGAGCATGGTGCGCGTCACGCCGCCCAGCACCAGTTCATGCAGGCGTGTGTGGCCATACCCGCCCATGACGAGAAGGTCGGCCGCCATGTCCGCGGCATGCGACAACAGCAACTCGGTGATCGACGCGTCGACCACCGTCGGGGTCAACATGCGCTCACTAACGGAGGCCGTCCGAACCGGCCTGACGCTGAAGGTCGCCGACACCTCGTGCGCTTGCAGGAAGGCCGCCAGACCGTCCAGCGGCGCGCTGTCCCCCGGCGCGGCGTCGCCAAAGCACAGCACCTCGACCGCTTGCGCCCGGCGCAGAATCGGCAGCGCGTCTTTCAGCGCACGGGCACTCTCACGCGTGGCAGACCAAGCCACCAGCACCCGCGCGGCGCAGCTATCGACACCACCCGAGTGCGGAACGAAAAGCACTGGGCAAGCCGCCGCCACCAGCAACTGCGACGCAACCCGCCGCGACCAGCCGTCCACGTCGTCGTCGCACGGCTGGCCGACCACGATCAAGTCGGCCACCCGCGCACGCGCAACCATGGCCTGGAGCGGGTCACCGGGTGCATGATGAAAGTCGATGCTCAGGCCGCTGGTGCGAGCCGCGTCATGGACACGATCACGTGCCGTGGCGGTGCGCGTCTGCTCAGCGTCCCGGCGGAGCTGGGCGGCGATCATGGCGGTCTCCGAATTGAGGTAGGCCCCCAGATGGAGCGGGGCTGGCGCGTGGATCGCACACAGGGTGGCGTCATGCGCGCCGGCCACCTTGGCCGCGCATGACAAAACCCTGCCAGACTGATCGCCATCGCTCACACTTACCAATATGTTTCGGTAGTCGTGCATGGTGCCGTTCCTTGTGGTGTTGAGGTCGCCGAGATGGACGCCTGACAGAGCACCATGGTACGCGACAAAGCGGCCCGCACACCATGTTCAGCCGAATCCAACGTGGCACGAAACGCGCCGAGGTCGGTGGCAGCGCCGCGCAGGCCCGATGGGGCACGGGAGCCCAAAACGCCGCCCGAATGGCGCCGCAGCTTGGGACTGATCTCAAAGCCGGTCCGGTGGCCCTACCACTCGCCCGATTCCCGTACCCGTTGGTCCAGGTCGCGGTCGTCAAACACCTCGGCGTTCGAGGGCGCCTGCACCGGCGCGGGCTCGCGCCAGTGGATCAGGCGTTGAACGAAGGAACGCGACAATTCAGCGTCCGGCTGCTGAGGCCCTTCGGCAAGTTTGAACGGTTGCATGGCGGCTCCTGATTCTTTGCGGGACAGGCCTTCAGCGCTGTCCTCAACTGATTGCCGGATGTTGGCGATCCGCATGCTGAAAGTCTAGCCACCATGTGCACCCGCGCGTGTGACAGAAATCACGTCGGCGCGGCAATGCGTGTAAAAAACCACAACAAAAGTCACACTCTTGCACGCCAAGTTTCCAAACGTGTCCTAGACCGCACAGTCAGGTAGCCAAGCAACGCTGCTAGACTGCCCCGGCTGACGATCTCCTGGGGGCGTCACACCAACCCAAGCACCCAAACAAAAGGAACACCAGCATGATCATCTGGGGCGCAATCTGGGGGGCCATTGTCGGCTTCTTCGCGGGCCGACACGAGTCCTGGGCCGGGGCCATCGTGGGGGCTTTGCTGGGCGCCTTGGCCGGGCGCACACTGCGCGGCGCGGTGCGAACCGAAATCGAATTTCAGCGGGCCAAGTGGGTCGCCCCCCCAGCAGCGGCACCGGCCACCACACCCGTGCCAGCCGTGAAGTCCGTCGCCACGCCGGCGCCCCTGACTGAAGCCGGCCCCGCGTTGGCGGCCGCCACAATCACGCCCCTTGCCGCACCGGCAAACCTCGCCCACCCGGCGGTCCAGAGCACCACTGCCGAGCCGGTTCACCGGTTTGGGGAAACCCAATCGACCCAGGTCACCCAGCCCGATCTGGCCACCCGCGCCGTCGCGGCGGCGCGCAATTGGCTGTTGGGCGGCAACACCATCGTGCGCATGGGCGTGGTGGTGCTGTTCGTTGGCTTGGGCTTCCTGGCCAAGTACGCCATCGACAACGCATTCCTGCCACCGGAACTTCGGCTGGCCAGCATCGCGCTGGCCGGCATCGCCCTGTTCGTGTTGGGTTTTCGGCTGCGCAGCAAGCACAGCGACAAGCTGGCCTATGCCCTGACCTTGCAGGGCGCCGGCGTGGCGGTGCTGTACCTGACCGTGTTTGCCGCCTTCCGGCTCTACCAGTTTCTGCCCGCGGGCGCGGCCTTCGTGGTGCTGGGTCTGGTCTGCGCCTTCTCCACCGCCATTGCCCTGCTGCAAAACGCCATGCCCATGGCCTTCATTGGTTTTGCCGGCGCTTTTGCGGCGCCCTTGCTGGTCTCCACCGGCCAGGGCAACCACGTGAACCTGTTCAGCTACTACCTGCTACTGAACTTGGGCGTTGTTGGTATCGCCTGGCTGCGCGCGTGGCGAGCCTTGAACCTGTTGGGCTTTTTCGCCACCTTTGGCGTGGCCACCCTGTGGGGCGTACTCAAGTACCGGCCCGAGCAGTTGACCAGCACCGAGCCGTTTCTGATCGCCTTCTTCCTGATCTACGTGCTGGCCAGCCTGTTGTACGCCACGCGCCATTCATTGGCGCCCAAACAGGCAGTGGACGCGACGCTGATCTTTGGCACGCCCTTGATCGCCTTTGGCCTGCAGGCGGGCCTGGTGCGCGACATCGAGTACGCCACCGCCTTCTCAGCGCTGGTAACGGGTGGCTTCTACCTGGGCCTGGGCGCCTGGGCGATGCGCCGCGCTCGGCAAGGCAGCGATGTCGGGCGCTGGCTGGCCGAGTGTTTTGTGGCACTGGGCCTGGGCTTTGTTACGTTGGCGGTGCCGCTGGCGCTGGACGCGCGCTGGACCTCGGCGGTCTGGGCGGCCGAAGGCGCAGCCGTCTACTGGATGGGCCAACGCCAGGGCCGCTGGCTGGCGCGCGCGGTTGGCCTGGCACTGCAAGGGTTCGCCGCCCTGTCCTACCTGAGCGCGCTGGACCAGACCCAAGTCGGCAACTGGCCGCTGGCCAATCCGGCCTTCATCGGAGCCGCCTTGCTGGCCTTCTCGGCGCTGGCACTCGCGCACTGGTCGCGCAGCGCCGTGGCTCTGGCCGCGACGCCCGTGGCACGGCAATTTGGCGTGCTGGAGCAAAGCCTCTCGCCAGCCTTGTTCTGGATCGGCTTCCTGTGGTGGCAGTTCGCACTGAATCAGGAAATTGTCCGCAGCGCGCTCAACGACCAGGGTGTCATGGCGGCCGTGTTCGAGCCCGCCATGCAGGCTCATTTGCGCATGCTGGCCTGGCTGGGCAGCGCCTTGGTCGCCCACCGCCTGGCCTTGGCACACCGAGACCGTCCGTGGAGCATTGCCGCCACACCGGCCTGGTTCAACTTGCCGGTGATGCTGCTGATCGCGCTGCATGGCATGACCCAGTTCAGCCACGTGTTCCAGTCCTGGGGTTGGCTGGCGTGGCCAATCGCCTTGGGTCTGCATGGCGTGATGCTGCGTCCGCTCGACGCCGCGGCGCCCAAGGCCTGGTGGTCCTGGACCCACAGCGGCGGCGTCTGGCTGCTGGTGCTACTGGGCGGCAACCTGCTGGTCTGGGCGGTGCAGCAGGCGCAACTGCATCACACCGCCTGGGCGTCGGTGATCCTGCTGGTCGCGGCCATCGTCGTCTTGCTGGCGCTCTCGATACGCGCCTGGTTCGATCCCGCCAGCGCGGCACGCCAACGCTGGCCGCTGAGTCACTTTGCCGAGGCCTACCTGTGGCGCGCGGCGGTTCCCGTGGCCCTGCTGGTGGCACTGGGTTGCCTGGCAGTGGCGGTCCATTCCGATGGCAACGCGCGCCCACTGCCCTATGTGCCTTTGCTCAACCCGACCGACTTGAGCGTGGCGCTGGGGCTGGGTGCCTGCGCGCTGTGGCTGATGCGGCTGCGTCAAGGCACGCTGGCCATACCGATGCTGGCGCGCCACCCGCGTCTGCCGCTGGCACTGGTGGCGATCGCCTTCATCGCCATCAACACCGTGTGGCTGCGGGTGGCGCACCAGTTTGTCGGCGTTCCCTGGAATGCCCACAGCCTGTACCAGTCCTTCCTGGTGCAGGCTGGGTACTCCATCTTGTGGACCCTGATCGCGTTGGGCCTGATGATCGTGGCACACCGGCGCCGGGCGCGGCCGGTATGGATGGGCGGCGCGGTGCTGCTGGGCGCGACGGTGCTCAAACTGTTCCTGATCGACCTGTCCAACCGGGGTGGCTCCGAGCGCATCGTGGTGTTCATCGCCGTGGGGGTGTTGATGCTGGTGGTGGGTTACTTCGCCCCGATGCCGCCGCCTGCCGCAACCGTGTCCCGCAAGCCCCAGGAGGTGAACCCATGAACGCCCTGACCCACATGGCCTGCTGGCTACTGGCTGGCACGCTGTCGGCCGGTGCGGCGGCCGCCGACGCTCCCACCCCGTCCGACTTCGCCTGGCGCGCCACCCTGTCGGTTCCCGCTGGCGCCAGCGCCGCGCGTGTCACGCTGCCGGCCGAGGCGATGCTGCGATTGCAGAGCCCGGATGCACGCGATGTCCGTGTCTTCAATGCCGATGGTGAAGCGCTCGCCTTCAGCGTGGTAAGACCCGCCGGTTCCACCAACGGTGCAGCCGCCCAGACCCGCCCTTATCCAGCCTTGCCACTGTTCACGTCGGTCAGCGGCAAACGTCCTGCCAAGGGCTCGGTGCAAGTGCATGTCGACCCATCCAACCAGCAGGGCTCGGTCTGGGTCAACTTCGGGGACACGCGCAACGCCGTCAGCCCCCCCGAGACGGCCACCCAGCGCATGCCTTCGGCACTGTTCGACACCCGTGAGGACAAGCAAACCATCACCGCCTTGACCTTGCAGGCCGACTTCCCGGTCAACACGCTGGTGCATTTTTCGCTGGCCAGCAGCACCGACCTGGCGCACTGGACGCCGGTGTCGGTGAAAGGCCCCTTGTTTCGATTCGACGGCCAAGGCGCGCCCAGTAACCACACCTTGGTGCTGCACGGGGCCCTGCCCCTGGAGGGTCGTTATCTTCGCCTGAGCTGGGACGGGCAAGCCGACGTGCACGTGCAGGACATGGTCGGCAGTATCGCCACCACCTGGACGCCACCGCCGCGCGTGCGCGCTCCGCTGGCGCCGGGCATTCCCGATGGCAACACCAGCCTGAGCTGGTCACTCGGCTTCGCCGCACCGCTGGCCGCCCTGCACCTGAGTACAACGCGCGACAACACGCTGGTGCCGGTGCGCATACTGGGTCGTCATGACGCAGCCCAAGCCTGGCGCCCACTGGCCCAGACCGTGGTGTACCGCCTTGGCCCGGCTGGGTACGAGGATAACAACGCAGCCGTGGCACTGGGTGGCGCGTCGGTGCGCTGGCTGCGCGTGGAGGCCACCAGCGGTATGGTCTTGCCCACCGCGGACATTCAAGCCACCGTGGAGTTTGAACCAATTCAGCTTGTGTTCTTGGCCACTGGCAAGGCGCCATTTGAGTTGGTGGCCGGCCGCGCCGGCGGCACCGCCGCGGCAATCGACTCGTCGGTGCTGGCATCGGTGATGACGGCCAAGCTGGACGATCTCCCCAACGCCTCGATTGCGTCGGTTCGGCTTCAACCCGTCAGCGCGACCGACTCAACCCTCGCACGGTGGCTGCCGGCCGGCACCGAACAGCGCAGCGTGATGTTGTGGGCGGTGCTGCTGCTTGGCGTGCTGGTGTTGGGGGGTGTCGCCTACACCTTGCTGCGCCAGTTGTCGGCCAAGCCATCGTCGGCTCACGCCGGCGATGGTCAAGGCGTCGACACGCCCAACACCGACCCGCGGAGTTGACGCCGCTTGAGGCCGCGCCTCGCTATCATCCGACCATGTCCGCAAGCTCATCGCTGCCTTCCTTACCCGGCGCCTGGGGCCGGGCCTTGTGGCGACACGCCAGAAGCTGGTGGCACATGCTGCACTTTGGCGCCGTGGCCGTGGTGTTGATGCTGTCCCCATCAAGCTACGACCGTGCACGGCGCACCCGCACGGCCCACCACATCTACGCCACCACCTGGCAAGTATTGCCGTGGTTCACGGTACTGGCCGCGCTGTTGAGCCTGGTGCTGATCCGCATCGTGGTGGTCACCGCAGTCAGCTACGGCCTGTCGCAGTACGCCCTGGAAATGGTGGTGCGGGTGCTGGTGCTGGAGCTGATCCCGCTCTCGGCTGCGCTGTTTGTCACGCTGCGCGCGGGACTGGCCTTCAATGCCGGGGCAGCGCAGTCGACCCATGGCTTGTTGCCTACTACGCCGCCGCGCGGCGTCAGCCTGGAGCGCTTGCGCGACGGCTTGCTGGCGCAGGTGACCGGCAATACCTTCTCGGTGCTGGCGCTGGCCCTGGTCAGCAGCATCGTGGCCTTGCTGCTGGCGTATGTGTTGGTTTATGGTTTCTCGCCATGGGGCCTGCCGGGTTACACGCGCACCGTGGGCCGAGTGTTCGAGCCGATCGTGGCCTTCGGCTTTGCCCTCAAGACCGTGCTGTTTGCGCTGGCCGTGGCGGTGGTGCCCGCCGCGGCCAGCCTGGAACCCCGCCCGCAAGGGGCCGGCGCCTCGACGGTGCAGCCCGGCGCGGTTCGACTATTCTTGGTGTTGCTGCTGATTGAGGCCGCCTCGCTGACCCTGCGTTACTTCTGATTGCCCGCCATGGACGCCCCACCCGAACCCGCTGCCGCCACATCCGCCACATCCGCCACACCAGCGAGCAAGCCGATTGCCCACGTCGAGTTCAAGGCGATGCTGTTGCTGGCCCTGATGCTCACCCTGGTATGCGGTTTTGTGCTGTACGTGATGGTGGCACGTGGCGTGTTCGAAAGCACGCAGCGACTGGTGCTGATCGCGGATGACTCCGAAGGCGTCATCGTCGGCATGGACCTGACCTTCGCCGGCTTCCCGGTCGGCCGGGTGCAACGGATCGAACTGGCCGAGGATGGCAAGGTCCGCATTCTGGTGGACATCCCGCGCAAGGACGCGCGCTGGCTGCGCACCTCCAGCGTGTTCACCATGGAGCGCGGCATGGTCGGCGAGACGCGCCTTCGCGCCTTCAGCGGCATTCTGAGCGACCCGGCCCTGCCACCCAACTCGGAACGCACGGTTCTGCGCGGCGACGCCACCGCCGAGTTCCCGCAACTGCTGGCCACCACGCGCGAGCTGTTGACCAACCTGAGCAACATGACGGCGGCCAATTCAAGCCTGAATGCCAGCCTGGCCAATGTGCGCACCACCACCGAGCGTCTGAATGGGCGCTATGGGCTGCTGGGCGGCTTGCTCGGTGGCGATGAGCAGGCCCGCAAGATCGTCACCATGCTGGATCGCACCAACAGCCTGCTGGCCAAGGCCGATGAACGTGTTTTTGGCAAGCGCGGCGTGATGGACGAAACCCAAGCGGCGATCGGGCAACTCAACACCATCCTGAGCGAGACACGCACCAGCCTGCAAAAAGTGGATGCCATTCTGGCCGATGCCCAAGTGATCAGCGCCAACACCAAACTGATCAGCGCCAACGCAAAGCTAGCCAGCGCCGACCTCGGCGCGCTGCGCAAGGAAGTGGACACCAGCCTGCGCAAGGTTGGACAACTGGTCGACGAGATCAACCGCAAGTGGCCGTTTGCGCGCGACACCGAGATCAAGCTACCATGACGCCCTGCCGAAACCTCATTTCGATGGGTCTGTTGCTCGGTGTCCTGGCGGCTTGCAGCAGCACGCCACCCCCGCCGGACTGGCAGAGCAACGCCCACGGCGCGCTCAAGGGCTTCACGGCAAGCTACCTGAGCGGCAACACCGCGGCTGCCGAGATCGAATTTTCCCGCGCCAGGACCGAGATCGCCAGCACCGGGCGGGCCGACCTGGTGGCGCGCGCCGAACTGCTGCGCTGCGCGGCGCGCCTGGCCAGCCTGGAGCTGGACGACTGCCCCGAATTCCAAACGCTGGCAGCCGATGCCGACGCGCGGGACCGGGCCTATGCCGATTACCTGGGCGCGCGCTGGCAGGGGCTCGATGGCACCCTGCTGCCCGTGCAGCACCAAGCCGTCCTGGCCTTATCAGACGCGCAGGCGGACGCGCCGGTACTGGCGGCCATCGAAGACCCGCTGGCGCGGCTGGTCGCGGCCGGTGCACTGCTGCGCCAGACACGGCTAAGCCCGGCCGGCATTGAGCTCGCCACCGAGGCCGCTTCCAGTCAAGGCTGGCGCCGCCCGCTGCTGGCCTGGCTGGGCGTGCAGTTGCAGCGCAGCCAGCAAGCCGGCGACCAGGCCGGTGCGGTAGGGCTGCAGCGCCGCATCGACCTTGTCCTGGGCAAGGTTTCAACCAAACCCTGATACTTTGCGGCCGCAGGCGCCAAAAGCCTGCGCCATCCCCGCCGCAACTTGCTGGAGTTTGAATGTCAACCATCTACGATTTCGAAGCACTCCAGATCAATGGCAAATCCGTGCCACTGTCCAAGTTCAAGGGCAAGGTCTTGCTGATCGTCAACACCGCCAGCGCCTGCGGCTTCACACCGCAATTTGGCGGGCTCGAAGCCCTGCACAAGCAATACGGCAAGAAGGGCTTGGTGGTGCTGGGTTTCCCGTGCAACCAGTTCGGCGCCCAGGACGCCGGCAGCAACAGCGAGATCGCCGAGTTCTGCCAAGTCAACTACGGCGTCAGTTTCCCCATGATGGCCAAGATTGACGTCAACGGCGCCAACGCACATCCCTTGTACCACTGGCTGTCGGGCGAAGCGCCAGGCCTGTTGGGCAGCAAAAGCATCAAGTGGAATTTCACCAAGTTCCTGGTTGCCAAGGACGGCAAGGTGATCAAGCGCTACGCACCCACCGACGCGCCGGCAAGCCTGACCCAAGACATTGAAGCCGCCCTCGCGGCGTAAGCGCGCTGCGCCGGCACACGCCCAGTGCGGCAACCTGGGACAGCGTGTTCTGGGAGAGCGTGTTCGCGCCGGCCGAGCGTTGCGCGCTGTAACATCCGCAGTTATTTGCTCAAGCTGGCGGAGATCTCCCAATGCAATGCCCTCAATGCGCAACCGTGGTCACCGACCCAACGGGGACGTGCCAGGCTTGTGGCCACGTGGCTCCGGTGGCCGACAGCACGGAGCAGCCGCCTCGTATCGAGCCGACGTTTCGGGACGCGCCCGACGCAGCGGCGCCATCGCCTGTGATGCAAGAGCTGTACAAGGCGGTCGTGGGTGCCAGGGGCCAAGACTACTACCTCAAGCAGTTCGCGCGATTTGACGACGCTGGCAAGCCCGGTATCACCTGGCATTGGCCGGCGTTCTTCTCGACCCTGAACTGGCTCGCCTGGCGTGGCATGTGGAGTGCCGCCTTGGTGTTCGCCGCCTCGTGCCTGGGCCTGGGCTTGGCGGTATTTGGCATTGGCCGGCTGGTGTTCGATTTTTCCGCCACCACCGAGCTGGCCTTGCTGGCACTGTGCCTGGCATTCATGTTTGTGCTGCCCGGCCTGTTCGGCAACGCCGCCTACTACCGGTTCTCCAAGAAGCGCATCGAGGCCGCCCTGGCGGCCTCCAGCACCATCGACGAGGCCTGCGAATCGCTGGCAGCACAAGCCGGCTCCAACCGCCGCTGGTTTGTGCTGGCAGCCACCAATTCGAGTCTGATCGTGGTCGTAGGGGTGTTCGCGTGGCTGCTGACCTCCAGCTCGACGCTTGAGCAGTTCAACGCCACGGTACTGACGCAAGCGGTCTCGACCACCCCGGTCACGCCTGGCGTAGCCCCCGCATCGTCTCAACCCGACATGTCGCCTCAGGCGTCTGCCGCCAGCGCCGCACCCGCCGCCGAGGTGCTGCTGACCTCGGCGCCCGCTGAACCGACCAGCACGGCAGTGCTGCGCAACGCGAACCTGGTGGTGGTCGGTACGACAGAAGGTCCACCGCCGCCACGGGCACAACAATCCGGCCCGATCGGACGCGAGCCGACCGAACTCAGAGGCAACGCTTCACCGGCCGTCAAGAGCGCCAAGGCGCCCGCTTCGGCGACAGCGACAGCATCAGCATCAGCATCGGCGTCAGCGGCGTCTGGCAGTGCAGCCGCGCCCGCCGAGTTTCGGTTCGCCCTGCAGGTCGGGGCGTTCGCCAACGAGGACAACGCACGCAAAGCCCAGGCCAAGCTTCAGGCGGCCGGCTTCAAGGCCTACTCCGAAGTTCTGGAAACCAGTCAGGGCAAACGGATTCGCGTGCGGGTAGGCCCCTTCGCGACCAGGAGCGAAGCCGAACAAGCCGCCCCACTGATCAAGGAACTCGATCTGCCCGCCTTGCTGGTGAAGCTCTGATCCCTTGCGGGACAGACCGGAGCAAAGCGACGCTCTGTCCTCAACTGATTGTCGGATGCCGGCTGTTCACTGCAACGTGGCGTCGGCCTGCAGCATCCGGCCGCTGCGGTCGTCCACTTCACATTGATAGGTGAAGGCACTGGCCCGCATCCCCGGGCCCCGCTCCATGCTGCCCTTGCCGAGCAGCAACACGCGCGCATTGGCTGCGGGCCTGAGCTGACGTGAACCCGAGTTGAACGCCAGGCTGCTGCCTTTGGGATGTTTGTCCTTCAACAAAGCGGCCACAGCCAACTCGCAATCCTCGGGCGACAGCCTGGACATGTCCGGCTGCCATGCCGCCGCGTTCGATACCGGCGACGGACCTACCTCATTGAACAGCGCGCCGCTGGCCTTGCCGGTCTTGAAGTTGAACGCGCAACTGTAGGTGAAGGACACGGTGCCACCGGCGGCACGCCGATAACGCCCCTCGCCCTTGACGCCCACCTCATCGTTTTGGGTTGGCACGAGCATGCGTTTGGAGGAAGTGAATTCAAGCTGCTGCGCATCGCGCGCACGCATCTGGAGAACCGTGTCCGTCACTTCAGCCTCGCAGGCAGTCACCGCAGCCTTGCTGGCGTCGGTCTGCGCCGCCGCCTCTGGCGTGGTCCCCCACAGCACCAATCCAGCCAGCGCGATTGCACACAAGCGAGCGTCCATATCGTTCCCATCAAGGTGACAAGCGGCTCAGCACACGGTACTTCGCCACCAAGTTGTCATGCTAAGAATGAATAGCCACGGTGGGCAAGACCGACTTACTGCACGTAAGCTCTGGCGAACTCGACGATGCCCCGCGCATCGGCGCGATCCACCACCGAGACATCCAGTTGCCGCAACTCGTCAAGGATGTCGTTGTACGCCCGGAACCGCTTGACATCTTCAGCGAGCGGCCCCTCGGCCGCAACTAACAGGCCCTGAGGCCGCAGGTTCAACGCTTTCAACCTCCGAAAATGCCCCAACCACAGGTCCCCGTGGGTGTAGATTTTTGTGGGCTCATCTTGCGTCAGGTCCAACGGCTTGATGGCAGCAACTGCCTGACCGCCGCGTTCGTGCACAAATGGCAAACGAATGTGGAAATCGTCCGTCCCGACATCGTTCGCCTCAAATGCGTCCGCCAACCTCTCCATTGCCAAGGTGCGCTTGACCAATTTGACCAAGATCTGCTCGTGATACTGCGGCGCTACGCTCAGGTCACGGTGAACATAGCGCTCAAAAAGCTTGTCGAGATCAGCCGCCGGATCTTCAGTCATCAGTCCACGCAAAGGCGCGTATCGGATCATGGTCTCACGCGGCTTAGCCAAATCTTGCATCACCTGGGCAAGCTCCGCCGTTGCCTGCCTGGTGGCAACAAAGTCCCGAACGTGCGCAAGCTCAGCCGTCAACTCTTTGCGGAGTTTGGTCAACAGGTCACGGGTGATCTCTTGAAAGAACTCCGTCACGCGCCGCTGCCTTTTCATCAGCCTAAAACCAAAATACCCAGTGTCCGGGCATGCCAGCACAACACCAATGTTGGCGAACTCCCCCGCGTCGGCCAACGGCAGCAGGCGGATCAGGGTGTAGTGTGCAAAAAGGCGCTTCATTCAGTTTGTCAGCGGTTAAGGCGAATCCCAAAATAGCGGCCGGTTGACCCGGTCAAGAACCGACAAAAAATCCGAAGGTGAAAAACGAATGTCACCGTCTTCACTCTCAAGCCAATTTTGAGGCAATTCGGCCCATATGTCTGAGAGCAAGGGTACCAAAGCCGAAAATCGTTGCTCGTACTCCGCACGCATGACCAAATCAGCCTTGATTGCCGTCAAATCAGCGTGGAAGACATGTGTTTCCAGAAACAGATCTGGTTCGAAGCCAAGATCAAATGCCATGTTGTGGTCAATCACTACGGGCACAGCGCTCGCTGTGTCCCACAACAGATTGGGGTTGCCGGAGTACTCACCTAAGGTGCGATCCGCGTTGTGCACCCACCAATCAAACGCCACCAGGTCACGCCGGAAGTCAGGCTTGCACTTCGGCAGCAGTGCCGGTTCAAATTCTCGAGTATGGGGCGCGACCCGCGACCCGAATGCCAGCCCGGCGACAAGGTGCCGATTGCCTGCGCGTTGCAGAAAATTTGCGAAGTCCTCGTCAATACGCACTTGGGAGAAGGGCGCGATCGGTAGGCCAAATGCCAATGCCAAACGTGCCGCCACCCACTCACACACCAAGCCGCGCCAGGTAGCGCCCTGGCTCTTGACGTAATAACTATGACCATCGTCGGCGCTACAGCGGTAGGCGTTGGCGTGCCCTTGATCGGCACGCCCCATGACTTCAATGACTTCCGGGTGTGACAGTTGTGGCATATGTCTGGACACTCTAAGTACGCGTCAAACTTTGTTATCGCTCACACCAAACCGCATCTTCAACCGTTCCACCGTGCTCCGCCACTTGGGAGTGGTCGGCTTGCATACGGTGTTTTGATTGCCGAAGAAACGCGGTCGTCAGGCTGGAGAACCTGCAATGTGCGGCTGTACCAAGCGCCGCCACCGCCGCAGATGAAGCCGTACTTCACTGCCTCCATCCAGGAACGCGTGGCGCTGTCACCGAACGACACATAGAACTCTCCATTCCACGGCTCGGCAGGGCCATCGGCAGGTGGGGTGACGTTGACCTGCGTATGTACCGGATCCAACAGCCATGCACGACTGAGCAACTGGTCTGGCCCGTGTGCAAACACCTGAAAGCACAACACGTTGATGGCAATGTCGCGCTTGTTCAGGTAAGCCACGATGCGCTCGGTGCTGTTGTCCAACTGGCCGGCGACGATCACGATCTGGTGGGACTGGTTGAGCGTGTCTTCATCCAGCGGCTGGCCAAAGCGCGCCATGAAGTCATCCGCCAAACTTTGGCCCGCCTTAAAGCGGTGATAGATGGCGGCAATGTCTTCCGCTTGCAGATCTTCCACCCAACTGGCGTAGTCCAGCGCCTGGGCCACCACGTCGCGCGGAGTGCGATCACGCTTGAGCTCAATCAGCACCAACGAGCCATCGGGCGCAATGGCCAGCAGGTCAATGATGCCGCCCTGCCCCGTGCGCTCCTGGCGGCCAATGTGCATCCATGCGTCCGACAGCAACAGCGGCTGCGCAACGATCATTTCTTCAAGCAACTTTTCGCTGGGCAGGACTGCCTCAGGCAGTTGCGTGGGTTGGGCTGTGACTTTCCAGAGGGCGGTGCGGACAGGCATATGGTTTAGAAACCCGAGTTTTGGATATGGCCAGCAACGATCACTTCAGCTTTGCTAACGCAACCAATCCCTGAACCGCTTCGCGTAGATGTCGTCTTCGCTTAAGTTCTTCCTGGTAGTCATGGCACTCCCTTGGCATTCATTCTACTGGACAGTGCTAAGTTCTCGCCATCGTTCAGCCGGTGTCTTTGATCAGCCGCAGGGTTGACAATTCCGTTGCCAAGTCAATCCATCGTTCCATCAGCAGCTTCATGCGCTCGTAGTTCTTTAGCTGCTTGCGCACCGT
>JAUXWC010000057.1 GCA_030685025.1 Rhodoferax sp. | reverse complement strand
ACGGTGCGCAAGCAGCTAAAGAACTACGAGCGCATGAAGCTGCTGATGGAACGATGGATTGACTTGGCAACGGAATTGTCAACCCTGCGGCTGATCAAAGACACCGGCTGAACGATGGCGAGAACTTAGCACTGTCCAGTTAGCTCTAAAGCGGACCGAAGGGTTTGGCATTTTCTTCATCGTAGATCTCGATCGCGGCGCCTCTGCGCAACATTCGTTTTCCAAGGTGCGGGAAGTCTGAGATGTCGAAGTCCAAGCTCTCACCACCCATGAGATAGACCAGTTCTTCCTCGAATGTATTGCGCAAGTGATGTGCTACAGAAGGGGTTGGGAACGCCATGAAGTCCCCAGCCGAAACATTGACCTCTGAACCGTCTATTTCTGCAACTCCACGGCCGGAGAGAATGTAGATCCATTCTTCCGCGCAGTGATGCGAGTGATAGACGAAGGACTCCTTCCCCGGGGGTATGCGTGCGATGTTGACCCCAGTACGGCGCAACCCGAGCGTGCGGCTCAGGGAAACGGTGGACACAGAGGAATTTGGGTTCCATGGGTGAGAAAAGATCTGCTCTTTTCTCTTAACGTCATCGGATCGAAGCACAAAAGGATTTTGATCGGTCACTGGTGATCCTTCTTAGTTGGGAGCTAACGTCGGCCGTGAATGGGCCGCAACGGCGCACTCAGCATTGAAGAATGGCGTCCACGCTGGCCGCCGTTGTGGGTCCATTCGACGAACTCCGTTAGGTCGCTCTCTACGTAGCAAGGTCACGCTTTGCCTCACGAACAGATGTGACCAGAAGGCCCAGCCCAAGCGAGCCGGCTACCGTACCTGCCATGCGATTCAATAGACGTTGCTTGGATGAGTATGCCAAGCGAACACGCCTGCGAGAGAACAAGAATGCCAGCAGGACGTGCCAGCAAAGCGCATTGAAAACAACCATAGCCACGGCGCTCGCAAGCAGCAGTTGGCTCGGCTCCGGGGGAAAGGCCGCGGAGAAAATGCTGCCGAAGAACAAGGCTGACTTTGGATTCGTCGCGTTGGTGAGAAGACCAAGACGGAAGGCAGACGTTGACGACACGGATTGAGACTGATCGGTGGTTTGCGGTGCTTGGGAACGCCAAAGACGTGTAGCGAGATAGAGCAAGTAGATCGCGCCAGCGAGTTGAAGTGCAATTCGGAAACGCGGGAACGCGTCGAAAACCGCGTTCACGCCGAGCACCGCTGCGGTGGACCACATTGCTGCACCGACAGTGACACCGAAAGCCGCAAAGACCGCGCTATGCGTTCGATCACTTGCAGCAAGCTGCGACACCAGGAGAACATTGGCGCCGGGCGTGACGAGGGCAGCGATGTGAAGAAGCCAGATAGCGGAAAGCGTTGTGAGCATTGGAGCGACCTAACGTCGGCGCTGTACGGCACGCAGCATGCGCCGCGAAGCGGCAACCTGCTGCTGCGCGTCCGCGACGAGCAACCTGTTAGCCGTCACTCGATGTGCACCTCTACATACCCTCCGGCGGTCGCACCTCCGACGGCGGCGA
>JAUXWC010000055.1 GCA_030685025.1 Rhodoferax sp. | reverse complement strand
ACGGTGCGCAAGCAGCTAAAGAACTACGAGCGCATGAAGCTGCTGATGGAACGATGGATTGACTTGGCAACGGAATTGTCAACCCTGCGGCTGATCAAAGACACCGGCTGAACGATGGCGAGAACTTAGCACTGTCCAGTTTCAATGTAGGTGATGCAGTGCACGTAAATATCGCGCTTGAGCTTTGGGTCAGCAATAGCATCAAGGGCCATCGCAAGGTCAAGAGCACGATCACTCAGTGCGGTGCCGTAGGGTGCAATAGTCGCTTCTACGCCAGGGGTTGGCGTGGCACTCACGCCGACAACGCCTCGCGGATGAAAGCTATTTGCTATGACATCCAACTTACTCGTTGGCTCCGTATCAAACCAGTCTTCGGGGCGTCCTTGCGCAAACGCGAGCGCGATCTTGCGAGCTGTGGACTTGCCAATTTCGGCGGGCTTGCCATTGGATCGCAGCTTACCCGTGATGATCTGGTAAAGGTATTCCTCGGAAACCCCTGAAAGGTCGGCGACGGCGCGCAGGCCGCGTCTGCCCTTGCCTTCCTGCTCGACCAGTGCTTCAAGGTGTCGCCGCCAAACGTCTTGGATTGCAAATGCTGCGATTCGGTGCGAGCTTGCCAATAGGATGCGCGGTCAACCGACAGGCGCACCATGAAGCCTCTGCACCAGCCCTTGATCGTACTTGCAGTAGCCATCACCCTGCTGGCGCAGGGCTGTGGCATGCGTTCACACCCGCCATCCAGGCGGGCCTGCAGGATCGGCAGGAGCCGATCCTGCGCAGCAGTTCGAGGGGCTGGGAGCACACCGTCGAGCCGGGTGACTTCACACAAGACAACGCGCGTAACCTGAAGAACCTGATCAGCCTGAAGAAGCTGGTCGATCTGCTTGATCATGTTGATGCCAGCGGCCAGCGCCCATGGCGTCCTTTCGCCCGCCACCTCGCGCGCCAGCAACTGGCGTTTGAGCGTGGCTACGCCGGATCGGGCTGTGCAGTCTTGATGGCCTGTACGCGCGCGGCGTGAATCAGCTCGCCAATTTGTCGGCCATCGACACCACGCGCCTGGGCC
>JAUXWC010000051.1 GCA_030685025.1 Rhodoferax sp. | reverse complement strand
ACCAGAAATCACGAGCTAAGTGCAATTTTGGATCAGCCCTGAAGTCTGGTTGCCTCAGAATCCCCCTCGAATCCGCAGGCCAAGGGGGAGAGCCCAGTTCACGCTTCCTTATAGCATTATGTTACAGCTTGTCAAAGCGGTGCTGACGAACTGATTGCGAAAACTGGTGTTTGTTGCCACATCGTCGCTGTAACCGGCGCTGGCCGCGTTTGGGCCATCCGATCCGGCCGCTTTGGCGCGGTGCAGGCCTCGATCAGTGTGTGTGACCCGATCAACCTGGCCACGCTTGCCAGAACTTGAGCACGCGGCCATGGGTGTGATCGCCAAGCGACCGCTGGCCGGGGCGGTGTGGCGTACCGCGACACGGCCCGAGACCTACGCCGAGGGCGCGTACTGGGACCGCTGGCAAGCCATGGGTCTGGAGCAGACCGTCCCTCAGGCCGACTGGAACGAACTGGCACTGCGCTTTATCGCCCACCTGCCCGGTGTGGCCTGCAGCATCGTCGGCACCAACAAGCTGGCGCACCTGGAGCAGAACTTGGCGACCATCGCCAAGGGACCGCTGCCGACCGAGCAGCACGAGCAGGTCTATGCGGCGTTTCAGCGCAAGCAGCACAACTGGATCGGTCTGATCTGAGCGCGCAGGCGCCGGCAGTAACGCCAGGCCTCATTCACCGCCAGCGCTTCTAGGAGCCGGAGTGTCGGCCAGCCCACGCGTGCCCCTGCCGCCATAGATTCGCTCAAACAGCGGCGTCGCCATCAGTGTCGTGATGATCGCCATCATCACCATGATGGCAAACAGCGCCGGCTCGATGATGCCGCGCTGCAAACCGATGTTGAGAATGATCAGCTCCATCAGGCCCCGCGCGTTCATCAGTACGCCCACCGCCATGGCCTCGCGGTGGGTCTCCCCATGCAGTCTGGCGGCGCCATAACAGGCCAAGCCCTTGCCCGCGATGGCGGCCAGCAGGACCACGGCAGCCAAGAACCACAGATACGGCGTGTTGACCAGTCCGATCTTCGTGTTGAGCCCCGAGTAGACGAAGAACACCGGCAACAGGAACGCCGTGGTGAGCGGGTAGACCATGCGGTGCAGTTCCTTGGTGTTAGCGGCTGCATTTGAGCGCGTAAATCTGGCGGAGTTTTGAGCTCGCGGGTGTGCCAAAGCAATGGGCCCTTTCGGGCCCATTGCGAGTTTGATGGATATTGACTCAGCTTACGGCTGCATTCCTTCGTCATCGCCGC
>JAUXWC010000040.1 GCA_030685025.1 Rhodoferax sp. | reverse complement strand
TGGCATAGACCCGCGCGCGCTGAGCTTCAAGCACACTGTGCAACTGTGGACGGAGTGGGTCTCGCACGGTCTGTCGGCCACAAAGGATGGCGGGCGGCTGTTCATATTGATCGCCCAGTGCAGGGTGGGCAATCGACCCGGACGTATCGAGCCGCGCATGCGAAAGCGACGACCCAAACCCTACCCGTGGTTAAAGGTTTCGCGTGCCCATGCTCGCCGGAAAATCAAGATACATGGTCACGACTGGGAGCCAAAGTAAGTGCCATTCGGCTTAAGTGCTTACTACGTGTACAACTTTGGCGGCCGGGGGCTCGATCAAGGGATCAACGGACTAGCAGTCTGCTTTGAGTGGCAACGAGTGCTGCTTGGGTCGGTTTCGGCCCACAGTGACTCGACTCTGATGGCCAACAGATCATCCCCTCCCACCCCACGCCATCAGCCGCTAAACCGTCCTCTTCCCGCCTGCTCCCCCAACTCCACCACCCCCCCCCAACGCCACCCCACGCGGCGCCACGTAGTCCGCCAGCACCCACGCCCGGCTGGGGTGCGTGGTGGCTTCGTGCAGCAAGGCCAGCAGAAGGTCCATGGATGCGCGGTCCAGCGCGGCAAAGGGTTCGTCCAGCAGAGTAACGGCGGAGCCACTGACCAGGGAGCCGGCCAGGAAGCCCTTGCGCTTGGTGCCGGCGGACAGCCGATACAGCGCCTTGGGCACGTGCGGCTCCAGCGCCAGGCCGTCGATCAGGTCCACCAGCAGTTGCGGCATTCCAGGTGGGGTGCTGGCTGCGCGGCGCTCCCAGCAGGCTGGGGGGCTGAGCGCGTCAAACGCCTGCGTACGCGGGGCCACCCAGGCGACCTGGCTTCGGTAGGCGCCTGGCTGCTCGGTCAGCGCCACGCCGTTGACCCGCAGGCTGCCTTGTTGCGCGGGGTGGGCAAAGCCCAATCCCTCAACCTGCAACACGGCACCCTGGCGCGGTGTTACCAGTCAACCAGGCTCAAGCCCATGCTGAGCTTGGTGCGCTGGCGGTTGTAGTCAACCAAGGTGTCGCCATAGCCGCTAAACAACTGGACATGCAGGCGCAAGCCGTTCTTGCCCAGTGCCTGGCCCTCGTCGCCAAGCGACTTGAACCACTCCAGCCGGGCCGAGCCCTTGCCCATGGACTTCAACGAGTGCCGCAGGGCGACGCGAAAGGTGTTGTAGGCGTTGAAATCCCAGGAACCGGCCAACTCCCCGCGACCGATGAAGTCACTGATGTCGGGGTTGTCATCGCTCGCAGCAACCTCCGGCATGCGCTTCCAGACCCGGCCGGTCAGACGCAGACGAGGGCCGCGTTCCACGCCGGCCATGAGCACGGTGCGATTCCAACTGCGCGACAGCGGCAGGCGCTGGCCGTTGGACTGGTGAACGGCGGTCACGCCGACAAAACGCAGCCGCCAGCCCAGCGGCAAGTCCGCTTGCGCCGGGTAGACGTAGGTCAGCTCGGGCTCGTGATCGGTGGTTCGAAACGGGCGCGACAACCCGCTGTTGAAGAACTGCCAATGGGACAACTGGGAGTATCCGAACCACAGGGAATCACGCGTCAGGGCATCGCGCGTGAGCAAACCCTGGGCGATCTTGGTGCGCACCAAAAGCTGAATGCTGGTCTCATTGCGGCTGAAGGGTTGGGCCAGCGCGGCGGTGTGGTCGGCCGCGGGCGAGCTTGCCAGCCCCACCAGCCCCAGCGCAAGGTGGCGGCCAACGGCGCGAGTGTTTCCAGACTGATTTGCTTTCATCGGTGTTCAATTCCTTGCGACTGGAGTATTGCGCCGTCGTTGCGACGCGAAACGTGCCAGTCAGCCTTCTCTGATGGGAGTAGTTTGCTCTCAATAATATAGCGATCGATTCTGACAACGGCGCCGGCGCGGCCATGCTTGATTTCGGCAAGAGTCTAAAGACTGCGCGGAAGCAGGAGTTGCCGGAAGTCGCCTTTTGTTGCCAAGTCCTCAGTAAATACCTCACAAGCTTCAGGAGGGCGCCTCGGCCACAATTGATCGACGCTATGAGCCTGCCGGCCCATCGGCGACATGATCTTTCTCTTGCTTTAGGGGGTAACTGCCATGGCCGCTTGTCAAGATGTTCAAAAATGGATCACTGCCAACATTCTCGTTCCCGTGACGAAAGCCATCACTGAAGCCCGGCAGTCCTGCCAGGACGTTGGCAAATGGGTGGATGAGCAGGTTACACGGCCTGTAGAGAGCTGGATTTCCAAAACAGAGCAACAGTGTCGAAACTGGCCCTGGCCGCTGAGCTGGTTGTGCCAGGCTGTCTTGGTTGTCATCAAGGTTGTTGAGTGGGTGGTTGAAACCGTAGCCAAATGGGTTGTCACCCTTGTTTGTCAAATTGTCACCTTCGTCATAGGCTGGATTGTTGAGCTGGTCGTGCGGGTCGTCTCTTGGGTCGTCACATTCGTGGTTTGTCTGTTCAGCGATTTGGGTGGCGCTCTCAAGTCGCTGTATGACCTGTGGAACATCGTGATCGACGCAGTGGCCGACGTCTTTGATTTCGTCGGCGTCCTGCTGGATGATGTTGGAGGAATTCTTGACGACCTTGGCCGCCTGGTGGACTCGCTCGCATCTTCCCTGGGCTGGCTTGGCGTGGTGCTGGGCATCATCAAAGGCGTCATCGACCTGGCAAGAAAGCTGGTTGATATCGTCAGGGACATCGTCAAGGCGGTTGGTGACATTGTGGTCGGCGTTCTTGCCCTCAACCCGTGTTCCATGCTGCGCGGTGTGGCTGACTTGGGGGTGGGCATCGGCAGAGCCATTCTGGAAGTCGCGGCTCCCGCAGTGGGCGCTGGTGTTGGTGCCGTGGCCGGTGGCCCGCCGGGCGCGCTTGCGGGAGTGATTGTCGGTACGGGCGCGAAGGCGCTGGGTGTGTTTGCTTCCGGTATCCGGGACAGCGTTGTCCTGCGCCAGCTCGAAGATATCGCGACGAACGCCATCAACACGGCTTTTGGCGCCGGGTCAGACCGGGCCATGCGCGCGATTGCCTCCCTCAACATGCGATCACGCATTTTTGGCATTCCGTTCATGCCCGACGCACGGCGGATGTTCCTGAGTTCCAATTCCACCATGATCAATCTCGTAACGCTGCACAACAGCGGTGCGATCAATCTGCACGGGCTGGCGGGATACATCGGCACGTGCACCAAGCTGTTCAATGAAGTGGACAGTGAGGTCGTCTATGCGGGAACCGATCTTCGAGTCAGCTATTCAGATATCGACACCTTCCTTGGCTCCGGACCAGGTTCGGTGCCGGAATTCCGCGTTTACCCAATAAGGAAGTCCAAGTTCCTCGATCACCTGAAACTGGCCCGGCGCAAAGCGCGGTTTCTCGGTGCTCAATTCAGTATCCCGAAAATAGACGAGTTTGAGTGCACCGACCCTGCCTGGTTGCCATTGGAAAACGCAATCGGCGTTGCGGTGACCCAGCGCGCCTTGATGGCCGCTGTATTTGGCCGGGTGGCGGCTATCACCGATGACTTGTCCACGCTCCCGGCGGCGTCGCACTTTCACTATGTGCCCGACGCACGAGGCAAAGAGCTCTATGGCCTCACGAGCTGGATGCGGCCAAGCGGAACGGTTGCCGTTCCGGCAGGCCAGCCTGATTCGATTGCCATGGAATCAGGCGTCACCTACCGCAATTGTTCGCCTGATTACGTGTTCCGCTACGTGTTGATCCATGAGATGGGGCACTATCTTGGGTTGGACCATGAGACCGGCACACGCTGGCTGGATGAAATCATGTACTCGGTTGGTTCCGGTGGTTCCGTATCCGTCTCTGGTGTTGCCGAATATCTGGCGTTGGGTGGCGAGCCGCGCTTCACCGTCGGCGATGCCAACGCTGCGTGGCGATGGTTCACGGGCGATGGCGCAACGGCGCTGTTTCCATGAGAACGTTCATCATTCGTCCCACAAGCGACCTCGCCCTGTTGCGTCGGGGTAGTGAGCGGCGTTTCTATGGAAGGATCGAAATCGATGCTGCGGTTCTTGAATCGGACGGTGGTGAGGCGCTTGCTGTGGTGGTGGGCGGCCTCAACCGGCATTTGAACGCGTGTGGCTGCGGCCTTGCGAGCGTGTTTGTGGTGATGACGATGGCCGGTCTGGCCATGTTCCATGGCACTGCATGGCGGGAATCGCCTGGCCTAAGTTGGCAGACGGGGGCCATGGTCTTCATCACCCTATGTGCTGCCGCAGCCTTGGGCAAGCTGATTGGAATTGCCCATTCGGAGTGGGTGTTCCGACGCCTGCTCAAGCGCTTGGCTGTCACGCTCAGGACCACCGAGCCACTCCTGCGGGCCAGCCCCCACTAACGCGGCAATACCGCCGCGCTGGCTTTGCTGGCAAATTCGGCGCGCAGCGCACGCAGCTTCTCGCGCGGGTCTTCCTTGACCGTGGTCTTGTCGAGCGCCATCTCGGCAATGAAGCGGCTCGGCTGGCCCGGCACTTGCTCGCGCCCCTTTTTGCGTCGTTTGGCCCAACTCACCGTCAGGCTGCGCTGGGCGCGCGTGATGCCGACATACATCAGGCGGCGCTCTTCCTGCACCCGGGTCAACTGGTCAGCCTGCGCCTGCAACGCATCCGCGGACTCTTCCTGGGCTGCGGCACTGTCGGACAGCTTGAACGGCAGCAGCCCCTCGTTCACCCCCACTAGCATCACATGCGGCCACTCCAGCCCTTTGGCGGCGTGCAGCGTGGAGAGCGTCACCACGTTCTGGTCCTGCTCGCGCTCGGAAATGGTCGACAGCAGCGACACGGTTTGCGCCACCTCCAAGAGAGACTTGCGTTCGCCCGAGGTGCCGGTGCCGACTGCGTCGTCAAGCGCGCCGCCACAGCGCAGCGCCATCCAGTCGCAAAACTCCAGCACATTGGTCCAGCGCGAAGCCGCCGCTTTGGCGTTGTCCTCACCATCGTGCAAGTGTTTCTCGTAGTCGATTTCCTTCAGCCACTCCAGCAGGAAAGCCTTGGCGGCCTCGGCGCCCAGGGTGTGGCGGGCACGAAACTCCAGATCGTTCACGTAGCGGCCGAATTCGTGCAGGCTGCCGACTGCCTTGCCGCTGATCACCGCACCCAGCGAGGACGAGAACAGCGCGGCAAACAGGCTCAGTTTGTAGCGCGAGGCAAAGCCACCCAATTGGCTCAGGGTCTGGTGGCCGATGCCGCGCTTGGGCGTGGTCACGGCGCGCAAAAAAGCCGGGTCGTCGTCGTCGTTGATCCA
The DNA here is from genome assembly GCA_030685025.1 of Rhodoferax sp. Lineage (GTDB taxonomy): Bacteria > Pseudomonadota > Gammaproteobacteria > Burkholderiales > Burkholderiaceae_C > Rhodoferax_D. Next base: position 66,097 of record JAUXWC010000040.1, on the reverse strand, counting down.
CAGGCGAAACCAGCCGCACAGATCCTTGATCTCGGCGCGGTCAAAGAAGCTGGTGCCGCCCGACACCTTGTAGGGAATCTGTGCCTTGCGCAGCGCCTGCTCGAAGACCCGCGCCTGGTGATTGGCGCGGTACAGAATGGCGAAGTCACGAAGCTCCTTGTACTGCGTGGCCGATGTCGCCCCGGCGTCTTGCCCGGCGCGCAGGCTCTGGATGCGCGCCACGGCACGTTCGGCCTCGTGTGCCTCGTTGTCGGCGTCGACCACGCGCACCGGCTCGCCTTCACCCAGGTCACTCCACAGGTTCTTGGGAAACAACTTGGGGTTGGGGCCGATCACGTTGTTGGCGGCACGCAGGATGGCGCTGGTGCTGCGGTAGTTCTGCTCCAGCTTGATCACTTTGAGCGAGGGGTAATCCAGCGGCAGGCTTTTGAGGTTATCCAGCGTGGCGCCACGCCAACCGTAGATCGATTGGTCGTCATCGCCCACGGCCGTGAAACGCGCCGGCTTGCCGGCCTCGCCACCCACCAGCAACTTGAGCAAGGCGTACTGCGTGGCGTTGGTGTCCTGGTACTCGTCCACCAGCACATGCCCCATCTGCGCCTGCCACTTGACGCGCACGTCGGGGTGTTCCTGCAGCAGCTTGAGTGGCATGCGAATCAGGTCGTCAAAATCCACGCTCTGGTAGGCCGTGAGGCGCTCCTCATAACGGCCCATCACCAGCGCAATCTGACGCTCACCGTCGTTGCCGGCCTGCGCTTGCGCCTGCTCGGCGTTGAGCCCCTGGTTCTTCCAGCCACTGATGGTCCACTGCCACTGGCGTGCGGTGGCGGCGTCGACCGTGCCACCGGCGTCCTTGATGATGCTGGTCACGTCGTCCGAGTCCAGGATCGAAAACTGGGCTTTCAGGCCCAGCGCCGCGCCGTCCTGGCGCAACATGCGCACGCCCAGCGCGTGGAAAGTGCAAATCAGCGCCTCCCTGGCCGCGCCGCCAATCAGGCCTTTGGCCCGTTCGCGCATTTCAGCCGCGGCCTTGTTGGTGAAGGTGATGGCGGCAATGCGCGACGGTGTCATGCCGGCCTGGATCAGGCGCGCGATCTTGTGCGTGATCACCCGCGTCTTGCCCGAGCCGGCGCCGGCCAGCACCAGGCAAGGACCATGCAGGTAGTTGACAGCTTCTTGCTGGGCGAGATTGAGACCGGGAGGGGGGGAGGACGACATGCAGGGTGGCGGGACGAAGCCGGGAATGATACCGGTTGGCCTGTCCCTTACTGGCTGTCGAAGTAACCCGGCCCCAATTGCCTGAACTCACCCCCATTCCCCCCAACCCCCTTTCCACCCTCGCCAGGGCGGAAAGGGGGAGCCTCATTTGACCGCGCGATTCGGCACCGGGCAAACCGGGAGCGGTTGAATTCGTCCTTGGCTCGGCAGGAACTCAAGGTGCGAATTCCGAGCGCTGGAGGGGAACTCGTTGGTTCGAAGTGAAGTCATCTTTTTCTTTCGTTTCCGTTTCCGTTTCCGTTTCCGCTTTCTTTGACTCGTTGCTGGCGCGCAGCGGCCAGCCGGTGGCGCGCCTCAGTTGCTGGAACCGGTTACGACCGTTGGCGGCCACTGTTGCCGAGCGGCAGCAGTCGCGACGCTCGCGCCGTGAACACGTTGGTCGAGACCAGAAACCAAATGAGGCTCCCCTCTTCCGCCCGGCGGGGCGGGAGAGGGGCTGGGGGAGTGAGTGGGGAAAGCAAGCCCGCCGGCACGGCACAAACTCATTGGTAACCGGCTACCGGCGAACCAAGGTTGAATCGAACCCACCCCGGCTCCCACCGTCGTGGCGGGCCAACTGCTGCAACAATACGGCGGTGCTGCCGATCCTTCTGGTTACCTTCCCCTTCTTTGCCCTGGTACTGTGTGGCTACGTGGCGGCACGGGCCAACATGTTGCCGCTGGAGGCCATTCCCGGCTTGAATGGCTTTGTCTTGTACTTTGCGCTACCGTGCATGTTGTACCGCTTTGGCGCCTCGACACCGATTGCCCAGTTGCTCGATGCCAAAGTGTTCTTCACCTGGCTGCTGTGCGCCTTGACCATGGTCGGGTTCACGCTTGCCATCAGCCTGAACCAGCGCATCGGCTGGAACGATGGCGCCTTTGGGGCGCTGGTGGCGGCCTTTCCCAACACTGGCTTTATGGGGGTACCCCTGTTGGTGGCCTTGCTGGGCGCTCAGGCGGCGGGACCGATCATCGTGACCATCGTGGTCGACATGGTTATCACCACCTCCTTGTGCATCGGCCTGTCGCGGCTGGACGGCGCAGACCAGCATGGCATGGCGGTGGCCCTGCGCAGTGCACTCAAGGGCATGCTGCGAAACCCGATGCCTTGGGCGATCCTGCTCGGCGGCCTGGCATCGGCCGTTAGCCTGGAGCTGCCCGGCCCCCTGAACAAGACTGTCGGGCTGTTGGCCGATGCCGCGTCGCCGGTAGCGCTGTTCACCATTGGGGCGGTGCTGGCGCGCTCACAGATGCTGGCGGCCAGGCACCAGCATGCGCCGATCCCCTTGGGCGACTATCTGCCGGTGGCGGCGTTCAAGCTGCTGTTGCACCCCTTGCTGGTGTTGCTGGTGGGCGGCACGGCGATCCGTTTGGGTGTTGGGCTGGATCGCTTCGCTCTGACTGTGATGGTGTTGATCGCGGCCCTGCCCAGCGCCAGCAATGTGTCCCTGCTGGCCGAGCGCTTTGGCGCCGACAACGGGCGCATCGCCCGCATTATCCTGGTTTCCACTGCGGCGGCATTCTTCACTTTTTCAGGCGCCGTGGCTTTGTTAACCTGAGACCTTGCGGGACAGACCTTTAGCTCTGTCCTCAACTGATTGTCGGATGTTGGCTGTCCACCTTGCGGGACAGACCGGAGCGTAGCGACGCTCTGTCCTCAACTGATCGTCGGATGTTGACGCCCCATCGTCAGATCGCCAGCGGGTCGACGTCGATCGACCAGCGGATCAGTCCTTTGGCTTGCGGTAATGCTCGCGTCGCGTGCAATACCTCATGCCAGTTGGCCATGAAACGCTGCAGGGCGGCGCGCGAGGGGCTCTCAACCAGCATCTGGGCGCGCTCTACATTGGCCACGCGCTGCATGCTCATCGGCACCGGCGGATAAAGCGTGACCTGCGCCTGCTCGGCACTGGCGCCGACAGCCGCGCTGGCGGCGGCTAGAAAAGCCTGCGCCACGTCTTGCGTGCGCGCCTCGGCCCGCACCAGGGCCTGAAAACTGAAGGGCGGCAGCCCGGCCTGCGCGCGCTCGGTGAGCTGCTGGGCGGCAAAGGCGGGGTAGTCGTGGCGTTTGAGCGCCTCGAACAGCGGGTGCTGGGGGTGAAAGGTCTGGACCCACATTTCGGCCGCGCCGCTGATGTCGGCATCGCGCCCGGCGCGCCCGCCGGCTTGCATCAACAGGCTGAACAGGCGCTCGCCGGCACGAAAGTCGCTGGAGAACAAGGCCCCGTCCGGATTGATGGCCGCCACCAGGGTGATGCGGCGAAAGTCATGCCCCTTGGCGATCATCTGGGTGCCCACCAGCACATCCACATCCCCGGCGTGGACCTGCGCCAGTTGCGACTCCAGGGCACCCTTGAGGCGGGTGGTGTCGGCGTCGATGCGGGCAATGCGCAGGGGCTCCTGGTTAGGGCGGCGCACGTCGACCAGCAACTCCACCAGATGCTCTTCCAGCCGCTCAGTGCCACGGCCCACAGTGCTGAGGTCAAGGTTGCCACACTCGGGGCAGGCACGCGGTACACGCTCGGTAAAGCCGCAGTGGTGGCAGCGTAGCGTGCGGTCGATTTTGTGAAAGACCCGAAAGGCGCTGCAGTGCGCACACTGACTCTTCCAGTCACACGCGCCGCAGTTCAGCACCGGCGCGTAGCCACGGCGATTTAGCAAAATCATGCTCTGCTCGCCCCGCCCGGCGCGTTGGATGATGGCGTCGAGCAGCGGCGGCGAGAACACCGCCCGTTTGGGCTGGTGGTTCATGTCGACGCGGCGCACCAGCGGTAGCGCGGCCTGCGGGCCAATGCGGCTGGGCATTTCCAGGCGCACGTAGCGTCCACCCTGGTCCGCCGGTCGGCTGTGGTGCCAGCTCTCCAACGAGGGCGTGGCCGAGCCCAGCAAGACCTTCGCCCCATCCAGCCGCGCCCGGTAGACCGCCAGATCACGCGCCGAGTAGCGCGCACCTTCCTGCTGCTTGTAGCTGGGGTCGTGCTCCTCGTCGACCACGATCAGCCTCAGACCCGGCGCCGAGGCAAATACCGCCATGCGGGTGCCCAGCACGATGCGCGCCAGGCCGGCGTGCGCCGCCAGCCAGGCTTTGAGCCGCTGCGCGGGCGTCATGCCACTGTGCATCGAGACCACCGCCTGTGGCCCGTAGCGGGGCGCAAACCGGGCCACAAAACGCGCTTCAAGTTGCGGGGTGAGGTTGATCTCGGGCACCATCACCAGCGCTTGGGCGCTGGGGTCCTGTTCGAGCAGTTGCGCCACGCATTGCAGGTAGACCTCGGTCTTGCCGCTGCCAGTGGCGCCAAACAGCAGAAAAGGGCCGGCTTGGGCGTGGAAGTTGTTGATCGCTTGCGCCTGCTCGGCACTCAGCTCGGCGGGCGCGCTGGCCACGGTTGAGCCACCTGGGTCGGCGCCGGCCTGCTTGGCGCTTCGCTTGAGATGACGCGCCAGTTGCAGCGGACTCAAGTCGCGCAACTGCGGGGGCAGCGCCGCCAAGGCCACCTCACCGGCCGAGCGTTGGTAATAATTGGCCGCGAATGTAACCAATTGTCTCCAGCTCTCGCCCAGCGGTGCGATGGCGTCGAGCACGCCGGCAACGCCGCGAATCTTCTCCACCAGCAGCGTTGGGTCCAGGTCGGACGGGCTGTCCCACACGACACCCAAGGTCTCACGGGTGCCAAAAGGAACCCGCACCAAAGTGCCAGGCGCGAGTAGCGACTCACTTCGATAGGTAAGGGGTCGGCTCACGGAGCTGTGGGTCGGCGTCTGGACCAGAACCGAAACGTGGTGCGTCATCGTGTCCGCCAAGTTAGAGGAATCAATTAATGTCAACTCACGAAATAACGCTTAAGTCATTGATTCATAAGACGTTCAGGAGAAATTCAACAATTCTGTGGATAACTTTGTTGATAGCTTGTCGCCGATCACGCCGAGGCCTTGAAAATAAAGGACTTTGCTGAAATGCCCACAAAAAAAGCAAACTGCAAAATCCATACAAATCAACAACTTACAAGCGCTACTGGATTGGTAGCAGAGCACCGCATAAACGGCCCTGGCTTTTGCACCGCAACAATATTTTTGTGCATAAGTCAGGATTCACCAACCGCTTTCAAAGCCAAATCGTGCTAGGACGCGATCTGTCCTAGTCAGTTGAGGACAGAGCATCGCTGCGCGCTGGTCTGTCCCGCAAGCCCCAATCAGTTGAGGACAGAGCATCGCTGCGCGCTGGTCTGTCCCGCAAGGTATCAAGAACGCATCAGGCGCGAGTGCGCGTGAACAGCCTGCACTAACACCGCCACGTTTTCCGGGGGGGTGTACTGACTGATGCCATGCCCCAGATTGAAAATATGGGTCGGGCCAGTGCCGCTGCCCTGGTGCGGGCGCCCAAAACTGTCGAGCACCTTGGCCACTTCCGCTTCGATCTGCTGCCCATTGGCGAACAACACATGCGGATCGATATTGCCTTGCAGGGCCTTCTTGTGGCCGACCAACTCGCGGGCGCGACCGAGGTTGACCGTCCAATCCAGACCAAGCACGTCACAGTCCAGGCCAGCCATCTCCGACAGCCACAGGCCGCCACCCTTGGTGAACACAATGCGCGGGATGCGCACCCCGTCGTGCTCGCGCTTGAGTTGCGCCAACACCCGCGCCGTGTAGGCCATGCTGAACGACTGGAATGCACCATCGGCCAATACGCCGCCCCAACTGTCGAAAATCATCACCGCTTGCGCCCCCGCCTCGATTTGCGTGTTCAGGTAGAGCGCGACCGCATCGGCGTTGACTTGCAGCATCCGGTGCATCAAGTCCGGCCGGCTGTACAGCATGGTCTTGACCAAGCGGTAGTCGTCGGAGCCGGCGCCTTCGACCATGTAGCAGGCCAGCGTCCAGGGGCTGCCGGAGAACCCGATCAAGGGCACGCGACCGTTGAGGGCTTTGCGGATCGAGGTCACGGCGTCGAACACATAGCCCAGCTTGGCCATGTCGGGCACCGCCAGCGTGTCCACCGCCGCCTCGTCGCGCACCGGGTGGGCGAACTTGGGACCCTCGCCGGTGGCAAAACTGAGGCCCAGGCCCATGGCGTCGGGCACGGTCAGGATGTCACTGAACAGAATAGCCGCGTCCAGCGGGTAGCGCTCCAGCGGCTGCAGGGTCACCTCGGTGGCAAAGTCGGTGTTGGTCGCCAGGCCCATGAAGCTGCCCGCCTTGGCGCGCGTGGCGCGGTACTCGGGCAGATACCGCCCGGCCTGGCGCATCAGCCAGACCGGGGTGTGTTCAGTAGCCTGACCAAGGCAGGCGCGGATGAAAGTGTCGTTTTGAAGTGGTGCGTACATCGCGCAATTGTCGCAGCAAGCTGCTCAGCGGCGCGCCCACTCGACCTTGAGACAGCGGTTTTGCACCACCAACAAGCCCGCCGCAGTGGCCAGTTGCGCCGCTTCGGCGTTTTCGATGCCCAGTTGCAGCCACAGCGCCTTGGCGCCAATCGCCACGGCATCCTGCGCCACTGGCAACACATCGGCGCTGTTGCGAAACACGTTGACCAACTCGATGCGCTCGCGGGCTGCCGCCTCGATCAGGCTGGGGTAAGCCGTTTCGCCCAGAATCCGCGTCGCATTGGGATTGATCGGAATGATGCGCCAACCCTGCTCCTGCATGACACGCGCCACATCAAAGCTGTCGCGATGTGGCTTGGGCGACAGGCCCACCACGGCCACGGTGCGGCAAGTCGCCAAAATGGCGCGGATGGTTTGCGTCTCGGTCATCACCCTTACATGGCGGCCAAGGCGGCGCGCACCTCGGCCACGCTCAGAATCTCGGACAGAACCAGCGGTGCGCGGCCCGGCGCCTGCAACACGTACACGGGCACGCCGTTGCGGCCCAACTGAGCCAGCGCGGCGGTGATGGCCGGGTCGCGCCGGGTCCAGTCGGCACGCAGCAAAACCACCTTGCGCGCTTGCATATCGGCCATCAGCGCCACATCGGAAAGGGTGGTCTGCTTGTTGTACTGGCAAGTGACACACCAGGCGGCGGTGAAGTCAACAAACACCGGCTGGCCACTGGCCAGGATCTGCGCCACCTTGCCCGGCTCCCATGCCTGCCAACGCCCCGCTGGGCTGCTGACGGTCTCCTGCACCAGTGGTTTGACGACGTAGGGACCCGCCGTGAACAGCATCAGCCCCAGCGCCACGCCGGACACGGTGGCCAGCAGCGAGCGGGCTCGGCCTGGCAAGGTCAGGGACCACATCACCATGCTGAGCCCCACCAACAGGGCCAGCAGCGCGCCAGCACCGTCGATGCCGCTTTGCTGCCCCAACACCCACACCAACCAGGCCACGGTGACAAACATCGGGAACGCCATGGCGTGGCGGAAGGTTTTCATCCACGCACCAGGGCGCGGCAAGGCGCGCGCCACGCCTGGCACCAGGCTTGCCGCGAGGTAGGGCAGGGCCATCCCCAGGCCAATCGTGGCAAAGATCAACAATGCCTGGCTCGCTGGCAAGCCCAGGGCCAGGCCCAGCGAGGCGCCCATGAACGGCGCCGTACACGGCGAAGCGACGGCCGCCGCCAACACACCCGTCAGCATCGAATTGAGCGCCGGGTTGCGCGCCTCCAGGGTCGCCAGGCGGCTGGGCAAGAACTGACCAAACTCGAACAGTCCCGCCAGATTCAGGCCGATCACCGTGAACAGCACCGCCAGCGCCGCAACCACGCCGGGCGACTGCAGGTGAAAACCCCAACCGAGTTGCTCCCCGGCGCTGCGCAAGCCCAGCATCAACGCGCCGAGCGCCAGAAACGACAGCACCACGCCAAGCGTGTAGGCAAAGCCGCTGATGCGGTGACCGCGCCGGTCACCCGCATGCTTGGTAAAACCCATCACTTTGATCGCCAATACCGGGAAGACGCAAGGCATCAGGTTCAGAATCATGCCGCCCAGCAAAGCGCCCGCTAGCGCCAGCCACAGCACTGACATGCCGACGCCCTGGCTAGGCGGCGCCGCCGCGGCGCTCGCATTGGCCTTGAGCGCCGCCTCCAGCCCGGGCGCGAGGCCTTCGAGCGGCGCCACCTTGGGCCAAACACCCGACACCTTGGCCGAGGTCGCCAAGCCGGCACGCTGCGCCGCCTCGCCCCAGGCCAGCACCAGCGGCATCACCGTCGGGCTTTGAGCGCGGTAGGCGGACAGCGGCACCTGCGCCGTCCAGACCCCGTCTTGCCAAGCCTGTGTCCACGCGGCGGCGGTTTCAATCACCTCGGGCGTTTCAGGGAAGAAGTCCAGCGTCTTGCCTTGCCAACCAGCCGGCAGTCCAGTGACCGACACCTTGATCGCGTTGCCGTCGAGCTCAACCTTGCTCTCGCCCGCAAGCGCCTTCGGACTGCCCTTCCAAGTCGCTTCGAACGCCGCTGCATTGAGCGCCGTCGAACCGCGCACCGCCACCGACAGCACGAACTCTCCGTCCTGCGGGATGCACTCCTTGCGACAGATCAACCAGCTCGCCTTGAGTTTGATCGGCACACTGCCGCCGATCAGGGGCGGCTTGAAGTCCGGCGTGATGGTGACCGGTACTGGCAGCAGCACGGTGTCCTCATAACCATAGTTGGCCAGGTTGCCGATCGGTATCTTCTTGGGCGTGGGCCAGGCGATCTCGCCGGCCACCATGCCGGCCGGCAGCGTCCACTGCAGCACCGTGGGCAGGCCGGAGTCGCCGGGGTTCTTCCAGTAGGTGTGCCAATGGGGCTGGTGGGCCAGTTGCAGGCCGAGCCAGACGGTCTTGCCAGGGTCCAGCCCGTCGGGCGCGTGGACCATCAACTCGGCGCGCACCTGGTCGGTGCTGACCACCGGTCCGGCAGGACTTTGGGCGTGGGCGTTGGTGAAAAGCGCGCAGGCCGCCATCAGGAAGGCGGCTGCGGTGGAGGAGGTAAGGGCGTGAAAACGTGTCATTGCAGGGTGGGAGTCGCGCCAGTGCGCAAAGTTCAAACCGAGAAAGGCCCCGCATTTTGCCCTGCCGCCCTGGCTCATGGGGCAAGACCCAGCACCACGCGCCGGGTTGTCGCGGACTTCTTTTCGATCTTGGTCACCAGCACCGCGCCAATCTCGGTGGTATTGGCCACATGTGTGCCCCCGCAAGGCTGGTAGTCGACCAGCGTCAGGTCGCCGATACGGATGGTGCGGATGCGTCCGCTGCCGCGTGGCGGCTGCACGCTCATGCTCTTGACCAGCTCGGGCTGGGCATCGAGTTCCTGGTCAGTGATGGCGCCCACCGTCACCGGGAGCGCGGCCGCGACCAGCTTGGCCAGACCTGCCGTCAGGGCCTCCTTGTCCAGTGCCTCGGTCATGTTGAAGTCCAGCCGGGCGTAGTCGGGCGTGATCGAGCAGCCGTTGACCAACTGCGGCACCAGATGGCACAAGAGGTGGGTGGTGGTGTGAAAGCGCATCAGGCGCAAACGGCGCGCCCAGTCGATCCGCGCCGTGACGGTGTCGCCGACAGCCAGTTGGAAGTCCGGGCCTTGCTCTACATTAAGTAGCGCACTCAACAGGTCTGGAGCGGGCAGGTGGCAGATGTCATCATTGAATTCGCCCTCCTCCGTCTTGCCCTTGCGGGTGTCGACGATAGGCAGTTCGCGACCGTCGGCCAGCATCAGCACACCCGTATCCCCCGCCTGCCCGCCGCCCAGCGGATAGAACACCGTGCGGTCCAGCACGATGCCTTGCGCCGTGATGGCGCTCACCGTGGCGGTGCATTCGGTCAGGTAGGCATCGGCGCGGAATAGGTCTTGGGTCATGCCGCCCATTTTCCACCCTGCGCAGCGTGGTCCGGCACCAGATGAAACACGCTGTCGCACTTCGTTTGAAACAGAACGCGGTCATAAGTATCTTGCGGCAACTCGTGGTCCAACACTTCGGCCACGGCGCAGCGCACAGTCCGTCCGAACTGGTTTGTCTTGGCCCCGTCCGGCCCAAAGTCAATCAAGCGCAACTGCCTTTGCGGTGGGCGCCCTTGTGCATCGTCATAACTCGCCGGTATGCCGTTGCGCAGCAGGTTGTCCACCTCGCAGTTGGGCATGAATGGCTGAAGTTTTGGGCTTGCTAACCCTGGGTCAAGCCGGCGAGTGGGTATTCAGCCAGTCTTTCAATGCGTCATTCATGCGTGTTTGCCAGCCAGCGCCGGTGGCACGAAACGCCGCCAGCACTTCGGGGCTGTAGCGCACGGTTACCGCTTGTTTGGAATCGTCTTTAACGCTTCCGACGGGGCGGCCGCGTGCCCTGTAGGTTGCTATGTTGGCAGGCGTGTGCACCCGCGCAAATTCACCCCGCTTGGCCTGCGTGATGGATTCCAGCACGTCAGCAGCAAAGGTTTTCATTTCGTCGTCCATCTTCACTTTAGGCATCGTAGGCCTCCTTCCAGGCTTTCAATATCTCAACTGGCATGTTGTCGAACTTGGCTTTGGCGTAAGCCGCCACCAGCACCACCTCGCCATTGGCAAGCCGGGTGTAATAAATCACCCGTGCGCCGCCACTTTTGCCCATGCCTTCACGCTTCCAGCGCACTTTGCGCAAACTGCCTGCGCCGGCAATGACATCACCTGCCAGCGGGTTGTCACTGATAAAGACGATGAACGCCTCGCGCTCTGCCTCACTCCAGATGCCCTCCACCATGCGCTGGAAGATGGGGGTTTCAATGATGGTTAGCATCGGTTTAATTGTAACTCCAAATAATTGTCTGGTTGAGGCGGACTTTCCAGCGCGTTGCGGATGGCTTTGAGGCTGGCATTCGTTTTAATCGCAGCTTCAATCGTTCTAAACATCGGCTCAACGATCACTTGGAACTGCCGCAACAGTCGCTGAGGCGGCGTCAGGATTTCCATGCGCTTGAATGCTCCCTTGGTCAGCTCCGCAAGGGCTGAACCACCTGACAACGATTCAAAGTGCGGCTTGCCGTGCTTCGGCCCGTGGCACAGGTAGGCAGGCGGATACGCCTCGTTTGGGGTTCATGTAATGGGGCCTTGGTTCGTGCAGGCACCCTTGAACTGCTGCTACTCGGCCAGGATGGCGGCTGCACGTTGGCGGTATTTGTTGTCCGCAAACTTCAGAAAGATCGGGCCCAGCACCGGCGTGGAGTATTCGCTGGCTTTCAAGTCGGAGTTGGCACGCAGGCTGTCGGCGGCACGCCAGAAGTCGGCTTCCAATTCTTTGAGCCGGTCTTTGTTCATCATTTGATAATGCAGGCATGACTTCCCCCACGGTCGTTGGCGCCCCCGCCATCGTGCTGGCCACGCTCAACGCCAAGTACATCCACGCCTCGCTCGGCTTGCGCTACCTGCTGGCCAACCTGGACCGGCACGGCGGCGCGGGGCTGCGTGCGCGCACGGTGCTGCGCGAGTTCACGATTCGGCGCGAGCCCTCGGAGATCGTGACGGAGCTACTGACGTCCTTGGGACCCGCCGTGCCCGGCTCAAGGCAAGTCGTCGGCCTGGGCGTGTACATCTGGAACGTGGCACAGACCGCCGAGGTGTTACGCCTGCTCAAGGCAGCGCGGCCTGAGGTGGCCGTGGTGCTGGGTGGCCCCGAGGTCAGCCACGAGACGCAACAGCAGGAGATCGTGCGCCTGGCTGACCACGTGATCACCGGCTGGGGTGATGTGAGCTTTGCCAAGTTGTGCCGTGCCCTGCTGGACGGGTCGCAACCGCTCATGAAGGTAATCCCTGGGGAGCAGCCCGCGCTGGAGCAGATCGAGCTGCCCTACGGTGAATACAGCGATAGCGACCTGGCACACCGTCTGCTTTACGTGGAAGCTTCGCGCGGCTGCCCGTTCAAGTGCGAGTTCTGCCTGAGCTCACTGGAGAAGACCGCCTGGGGCTTTGAGCTCGAGCGCGTGCTGGGCGCGCTGGAGCGCCTGTACCAGCGCGGTGCGCGCCACTTCAAGTTTGTCGACCGCACCTTCAATCTGAAGATCGACACGTCGGTGCGCATCCTGCAGTTCTTCCTGGACCTCCTGCCACGAGATGACGGCGAGGCCAGCGCGGCGCCCTTGTTCCTGCACTTCGAGGTCATCCCCGATCACCTGCCCGAGCGACTGCGCGCCATGATTGCGCAGTTTCCACCCGGCGTGCTGCAACTGGAAATTGGCGTGCAGAGCTTCAATGTCACCGTGCAACAAACGATCTCGCGCCGCCAGGACAATGCCGCCAGCGAGGCCAACCTGCATTGGTTGCGTACCCACAGCCACGCCCACCTGCACGCCGACCTGATCTTCGGCCTGCCCGGCGAAACACTGGCCAGTTTTGCGGCCGGTTTTGACCGGCTGCTGACCATCGGCCCGCACGAGATCCAGCTCGGCATGCTCAAGCGACTGCGCGGCTCACCGATTGCCCGCCACACCATCCCGCACGGCATGCATTACGCCAGCGAAGCTCCCTACACGGTGTGGCAGACTGGGGTAATGGACGCGCAGGTGCTGCAACGCTGCACCCGCTTCGCCCGCTACTGGGATCTGCTGGCCAACTCCGGGCGCTTCCCCCGCACGCTGGCGCTGTTGCTGCACGGTCAGCCGGGCGTCCACTCGGCGTTTGCCTCGTTCATGGCCTTTTGTGACTGGCTGTGGGCGCGCACCAGCCAGACCTGTAGCTTCACACCCGAAGCGCTCGTCGATCACCTTGCTGTGTACCTAAGTGGAGCGGGCCAGCTCGCTGCCGAAACGGTACATACGACACTGCTGGCCGACTACCTCGCCAGCGGCGCACGGTCCAACCCGCAAGCATTGCAGGGCTTGCTGCCTCGGCGTGCGCCGCAGGCGGATAAACCCAAACGCGCGCTGGCTACACGCCAGGATCGCCACCAGACGCCGCATGCCGTCTGACCCCCTGCCGCCACATCGTGTCTCACGACCCTCCCACCATGTCCACCACCTCCTTTCTGCCTGCGGCGCCGTCGCAACTGATCACAGCGGACGGCGCGCTGCACAGCGGCCGCTTCGAAGGGCTCACCGCCGACATCGATTGGTCCCGCCTGGGGACTCCCATGGCGCGCAGCACATGGTGGCGGCACTTTCATCACAAGCGCTGGTTCTACGTCGCCCTGTCCACCGACGAGCTTTTTTGCGCGGTGGCCATGGTCGACATCGGCTGGACCAGCACCGCCTTTGGCTACGTCTTTGACCGCCAGCAGGCCAAGGTGGTGGCAGCCTTTTCGCAGGACGGCCTGCCCGGAATCGGCGCCAAGTTGGCCAATCGCTGCGCCGCCGGCGCGGCGCAGCGCTTTCACTTTGGCGGGCAGCACCTTGACTGCCAACACACCGCCGTGCGGGGGTGCTACGAACTGAAGATACGCAGCCAGGACTTTCAGATCGACGCTGAATTTGGTGACGCCGGACCGACCTTGCTGGCGGTAGGCACGGTAGCCGGCGGGTCGGTGCATGCCACACAGAAGTCGTCCGCCCGCGCACTGCGGGGCGAACTGCGCCTGGGCGCCAGCCGACAGGTGCTGGATGGCGGCGTGGCCAGCTTCGACTACTCCAACGGCCTGTTGGCACGCAACACCGCCTGGCGCTGGGCCAGTGGACACAGCCCGGAGCTGGGCTTCAACCTCCAGGCCGGCTACTTTGGCGCGCAGGAAAACGCCCTGTGGCTGGACGGTCAACTGATCCCGCTGGGCGCGGCCCGGTTTGACTTTGACCCAGGCCAACCGATGGCGCCCTGGCACATTCGCACCGACGACGGCCTGCTGGACCTCCGTTTCCAGCCCCAGGGACTGCGTCGGGAGGACAAGAACCTGCTGGTGGCGGCCAGTCGCTACGTGCAACCGATCGGCGTATTCAGCGGCTGGGTCAAGGCCAGCGCCGACGCCGCGCCGCGACCGGTGCACAACCTGGTGGGCGTGACCGAGGACCACCAGTCGCGCTGGTAGGCGCCATTCCTGCTGCTCAAGGCAGGTTTATCATCAGCATATGAACCGCGCCCCCGATCTGGCGCAGATTCGCTTTGACAACGCCCTGGCCTTGTTCGACGAATTTGTGCGCAACACCATCAAACACCCGGACGCAGCGACCCTGCGTGGCCTCGAGGGGCGTTTTGCCGAAAGGGTGCGGATTCAGCCCAGCTACTGGAGCCAGATCAAGAGCCGTTCGCGCCAGATCGGCGAGCGCCTGGCGCGCCAGTTCGAGCAGTTGTGCCACAAGCCCAACGGCTGGATGGACCAGGACCATGGTGCCGCCGCCAGCCCGCCCCGCGCCAGCGCCACCCTTGACGCCCCCAGCGACAGCCATGCCCCGCTGGACGACGATGAGCGCTTCATCATCGGCCTGGTGCTGACCTACTACCGCCGTCACCCGCAGCGCGCCCGCACGCGGCTGCTCGATCTGCTGGGCGAAGTGCTGATGCCGCCGGCCACCCCAATACCTGCAACACCCCCACCCCCCACAAGGCGGGACAAAACGCCTGCCACCAAGGCCCCGGCAACGAGCGACGCGCATGCCTTGTGGCTGCAGTCGCAGGCCGGTGTGGCACCGCTGCGACAAAAAAAATAGATTGCTGCCTATTAGGATAAATTCCACTTGCTCAAGATAATCAAACGTTTATCATTTGAGCAAGTTTGTAGCCCACACCGCGTTTGCAAGGTGTTGACTACATGTCCGATCAACTCTCAGGTCAGCTTAGCCATGGATTGCCACTCGTTTGAACTGCTCGCACCCGGCGCCAGGCGCCCGATGCCCCCGGCGTTCTTCGGCACTCCCACCCTAGCCGACTTGATCAACCGTTGTGCCCCACCCGGGGTACCGTGAACTGAACGCCATCGCCAGATCGTGTTCACAACGGCCCGGGTGCATTACAGCCCCGGGCCGTTTGTTTTTGCTGCCGTTTGTTTCCCGTTCAAGGAGTGTTTCATGAAAGTTATGGGTATCCATTTCCTCGCCCCGCGCCCACTGCCGTCGGCGCCGACCCTTCGTCAGGTATCCCGACCAGAGAGCGTCAGCCCGCGCCACGCCCCCGGCCGATCGAGGCCACCCAGTCCGTAGTTCAAAACCCCCGCCAGCGCAGTTCCAACGCATGGCGGTCAAGGAGAGATCATCATGATAGGAAGTTTGCCCACAAGATCCCTGCCGCCGTATTCCCCACGCGGCACCCCTGGCCGGCGCCTGCTGGCTGCCGTGTTGCGCGCCGCCAGTCGCGCGCTGACCCGTCTGGCGCGCTACGTCGCCAGCGCGGAACGCCGTAGCCCCTATATCTGCGCAACGGTGCTGGAGTTCTACGCCGAGGCCGGTGCGCCAGAAGGCGCCTTGTACGTCGATGGCCAACTGGTCGGCCATCTGAGCGGCGTGACCCGGCTGTAGTGGTATCGCACGGGCAGTCGCCGCGCCTGCGCCAAGGTCTTAAGATTGGCGCATGAACACGCCATCGAGATTCTGGGCCGAACACAGCACGCGCGACTTTGCGCAGTGGCAACGCGACGGCACCATCGCGCGCACGATTGCCGTGCTGCCCGTGGCCGCTACCGAGCAACACGGTCCGCACCTGCCTTTGTGTGTCGATACAAGTCTGGCCGACGGCATCGTGAGCGCGGCCTTGGGCCAGTTGCCCCCCAAACTGCCAGTGCTGTTCTTGCCAACCCAGGCCGTCGGCTACAGCCCTGAGCACGCGCGTTTTCCCGGCACGCTGACCCTCAAGAGCGAAACGCTGATCCGCCTGTGGACCGACATCGGCGAGAGCGTGGCCGCGGCCGGTGTCAAGAAACTGGTGCTGTTCAACGCCCACGGCGGGCAGGTCAGTGTGATGGACATCGTGGCGCGCGATTTGCGCGCCCGGCTCGACATGCTGGTCTACAGCGTCAACTGGTTCGGCCTGCCGCTCACCGACGACGATGGTCAGGACCTGAACGCGCTCTTCACGGCGGCGGAACACCGCTTCGGCGTCCACGCCGGGGAAATCGAAACCTCCATGATGCTGGCGCTGCAGCCCGATCGCGTCGAGATGGGCCGGGCGCAGAACTTTGCTTCCAAGTCGCAGGAGCGCGCCCGGACGCTGGCGATTCTGGGCAACGGCCAAAGCGCCAAGCTGGCCTGGCAAGCCCAGGACCTCAACCCCACCGGCGCGGTCGGCAACGCCGCCGCCGCCAACGCCGAGCGTGGCCAGCGACTGATCCAGGCGGCCGCGCGCAGCCTGGCGCGGCTGCTCGTCGAAGTCGACCAATTACCCGCCAACACGCTGCGCCAGGACATCGAGACCTGAGACATTGCGGGTCAGACCACTCGCATGGCGACGTGCGCTGACTGGCACCCCCGGTGGCGCGCCTACAATCGCCGCTTTGCGCCGCATCCAGGCGCGCCAAACCTTCCGACATCCAACATCCGACAATCGGTTGAGGACAGAGCTGAAGGTCTGTCCCGCAAAGTATCAGGAACTACCATGCCCGTCTCCAACAATGATGTCGCCAACCGGATTGGCAAGGCCCAGGCCGTCTTGAAGGAGTTGGGCCTGACGGCGTGTCTGGTGCCTTCAAGCGACCCTCACCTCTCGGAATACCTGCCCGAGCGCTGGCAAGGGCGCCAATGGCTGTCGGGCTTCACCGGCTCGATGGCCACCCTGGTCGTGACCCAGGACTCGGCCGCGCTATTTGCCGACAGCCGCTACTGGACCCAGGCCGAGAACGAACTGGCCGGCAGCGGCATCGCCCTGGTCAAAATCGACACCGGTGCATCGACCCTTCACATCGACTGGCTCGCGCAGCGCGTGGGCACGGGGCAAACCGCGGCAGTGGACGGCATGGTGCTGGGCCTGGCGGCCGCACAGCAGTTGCGCTCGGCGCTGGACAAAGTCGGCGCAAGCTTGCGAACCGACCTGGACCTGTTCACCCGGATCTGGCCGGATCGACCGGGCCTGCCAAACGCGCCGGTGGTTGAACATGACCCCGCCTACGTCGGCGCAACTCGCGCGACCAAGATCAAGCTGGTGCGCGATGCCATGGCGGCGTGCGGTGCTAGCCACCACTTCGTCTCGACCGTGGATGACATCGCCTGGCTGCTCAACTTGCGCGGCGACGACGTCTCGTACAACCCAGTATTCCTGGCGCATGCTTTGATGGATGCTCATGGCACGACCCTGTTTGTGGCGCCGGGCAAAGTCAGTGTCGAACTGGCGGCACGACTGGGTGCCGATGCGGTGCAGGTCCGGCCCTACGAAGAAGCGGCCTCGGCCCTGTGCCAGCTCAATACCAACGCGGTGGTGCTGCTCGATCCACGGCGCGTCACGCTCGGCCTGCGCGAGAGCCTGCCGACGGCCGTCAAGGTGATCGAAGCCATCAACCCCAGCGTGCTGTTCAAGAGCCGCAAGAACGCGGTCGAGGCGGCGCACGTGCGTGACGCCATGGCACAAGATGGTGCCGCCATGTGCGAGTTTTACGCCTGGTTCGAGGCCGCTCAGGGCCACGAGCGCATCACCGAGTTGACCATTGACGAGCGCCTCTCGGCGGCGCGCGCCAAGCGACCAGGCTTTGTAGGCTTGAGCTTCAATACCATCGCCGGCTTCAATGCCAATGGCGCCATGCCGCACTACCGCGCCACACCCGAGAGCCATGCGGTGATCGAGGGTGACGGTCTGCTGCTGATCGACTCCGGCGGGCAATACTTGGGTGGCACCACCGACATCACCCGAGTGTGGCCGATCGGCACACCCAGCGCGGCGCAGAAACGTGACTACAGCCTGGTTCTGAAAGGCACGCTGGCCCTGTCGCGCACGCGTTTTCCGCTGGGCACGCTGTCACCCATGCTCGATGCCATCGCCCGCCAGCCGTTGTGGGAGCAAGGCCTGGACTATGGCCATGGCACCGGCCATGGCGTGGGTTACTTCCTGGCGGTGCACGAGGGTCCGCAAAGCATTTCCAAAGCCATCCCCGATGCCAACATGGCGATGCAGCCCGGCATGATCACCTCGATCGAGCCCGGCCTGTACCGTGCCGGCAAATGGGGCGTTCGCATCGAGAACCTGGTGCTCAATGTGCCGGCGCCGACCGATGAGCCCTTCGGTGACTTCCTGGCGTTCGAAACCCTGACGCTGTGCCCGATCGACACGCGTTGCATCGACCGGGCATTGTTGCGGGCCGACGAGATCGAATGGCTCAACCACTACCACGCCACGGTGCGCGCGCGCTTGGCGCCACTGGTGGCCGGCCCCGCACTGGCGTGGCTGACGCAACGCACCGACCCATACTGAGACTTTGCGGGACAGACCGCAGCTACACGCAGTGAGCCAGCTCTGTCCTCAACACTTCAGATGCGGGCGGGGCAGACCGCAGCTACACGCAGTGAGCCAGCTCTGTCCTCAACCGATCAGAGGTGCCGGATCAGACGGCGCCGCGCCCCAAACGCCGCGCCATGCCGGGCGACAGCCACAGGCTGTTGTCGGCATCGACAATCAAGGCATCCACGCCAGCGGTGCGCGCCAGGCGTTCGCGCCCGGCTTGGGCACCCGCCACCATGATGGCAGTACCCAGACCGTTGATGGCGTCCAGCTCTTCGCCGATCAGCGCCACGCCATGCGGCCCCTGGGTCGGGTAGCCGGTCTTGGGGTCCAGCACGTGGTGCAGGCGTTTGCCTTGGTGCATGACAAAGCGTTCGTAGTCGCCCGAGGCCGCCACAAAACCACGCTCCAAGGACACCGACCCCAGCAAGCGCTCGGGCTGACGCGGGTCGCGCAGGCCGATGCGCCAGGCGCGGCCGTTGAGTTGCCCGTTAACCAGCACGTCGCCGCCGCCATTGATCATGGCGTTGCGCACGCCCTGGCGCTGCAGTTGCCGCATGCCGGCCTGCAAAATAGGCAGCTTGGCGATGCCACCCAGGTCCAGGCGCATGCCACGCTGCGAGAGGTAGGCCGTGCCGGCGCGCTCGTCGAGCACCAGCGCATGGAAGTCCACCAGCTTGAGCTGCGCGGCCACCTGCTCGGGCGTGGCGATTGAGGGCCGGGAAGGATCGAAGTTCCAAGCACGCAGCGAGCCCACGGTGGCATCGAACCCGCCAGCGCTGGACCGCGCGGCGGCTTGCGCCATCTTGAGCACCCGCATCAGCTCGGCGGGCACGCTGACCGCCTGCAAACCGGCGGCGAGGTTAATGGCATTGAGCGCACTGGTGCCACGGAAGCGGCTCATCATGTCGGCCAAACGTGTCATCTCCGCATACGCGGCATCAGCAGCCTGGCTCAGGGCCACCGCATCGAGGCCTTGCAGGGTCAGGTCCACACGCGTGCCCATCAGGGTGCGCGTGGCCTGGTGCACGCCCGTGCCGGCCCGAACCGGCGGCACCACCAGACCAAAAAACATCCATGGCAAGGCCAAGCTCAGTCGGCGCCGACTGAGCTGCGCAGTACCGAGGCTCTGTCGTGCCATGCTGCTTCCCCGGGGGTTGCTTAACGCGACAGGTCAACCATGTAGGCGACCGCTGCTTTGACCTCGTCATCGGTCAAGGCGGTGGCGCCACCCTTGGCCGGCATCTGGCCCTTGGCGCCGGTGAAGCCCGCGATCGCGTGCTTGTGCAGGATGTCATTGCCCTGCGCAATACGCGGCGCCCAGTCGGCCTTGTCACCCGGCTTGGGTGCGCCAGCCACGCCAGCGGCATGGCACAGGGCGCAGGTCTTGCCGAATACCGACTTGCCAAGCGTGTTTTCGGCCGGCGCGGGCGCTGCGGCGACAGCGGGTGCAGCCGGCGCGGCTGCGGGAGCGGCTGGCGCCGCAGCCTCTTGCTTGCCGCAGGCGGCCAGCAGGGTCGCCGTCAGAACGGCCAGCAAAAAGGTGGGTTTGTACATCGTGTAGCTCCAATCAAGGCAGTGCGGCGGATAGTCGCCAGAATAGTCCGGTCAATGTTCTCACAAGCCGGCAACGGAGTGTACAAGATGCATAGGGTTTACACTTAATTATTGATCCATGTCAATAGGCTCTTTGTGGTCTTGGATCACTATTTGCGCTGGTAATGCAGTGTCTCCAACCAAGCCCGAACAGTTCCCCTTGCGGACAGGGCACTTTAATGAGGATCTCGATATGAGCCAGGACAAGCAACAAGAAACCAAGGCACAACCCCTTTTGGGTCGGCGCACGTTCATCAACACCGCCGCCTTGGCCGGTCTGGCCGGTGTTGCCGCCTGCACGGAGAAGCCCAGCAGCGCCGCCGCGCCCGCCGCTTCCGCGCCCGCTGGCGCCGCCGCCGGTAAAGGGGCCGCCGCGAGCGGCGCCCACCTCAAACCTGGCGAACTCGATACCTACTACGGCTTGTGGAGTGGCGGCCATACCGGCGACGTGCGCGTGCTGGGTTTGCCTTCGGGGCGCGAGATCACCCGCATTCCCTGCTTTGCGCCCGATGCGCTGGTGGGTTGGGGCATCACCAACGAATCCAAGAAGATCATGGGCACCAAGCCCGATGGCAACCTGCGCTACACCGTGGCCGACACCCACCACGTGCATGCCTCCTACAAGGATGGCAACTACGACGGGCGCTACGCTTGGGTCAATGACAAGATCAACAGCCGCATCGCACGCATCCGGCTGGACTACTTCGTCTGCGACAAGATCACCGAGCTGCCCAATGTACAGGGTTTTCACGGCATCTTCCCGGACAAGGCCGATCCGGTGGACCCGAAGATCAACTACACCACGCGGGTGTTCTGCGGTGGCGAGTTCTCCATTCCGCTGCCCAATACGCCGACCGATGACGCCAGCAAGTACCGCTCGCTGTTTAGCTGCGTCGATGCCGAGACCATGGAAGTGCGTTGGCAAGTGCTGATCGACGGCAACTGCGATCTGGTCGCCACCTCCTACGACGGCAAGCTGGCGGCCTCCAACCAGTACAACACCGAGATGGGCGCCAAGTACGAGGACATGATGTCCGCCGAGCGCGACGCCTGCCTGTTCTTCGACGTGGCCCGCATCGAAGCCGCCGTGAAGGCCGGCAAGTTCAAGACCATTGGCACATCGAAGGTGCCGGTGGTGGACGGCACGCGCGACGCCAACAAGGACGCCAAGAGCGCACTGACCGCCTATGTGTCGGTGCCCAAGAATCCGCACGGCGTGAACGCCAGCCCGGACGGCAAATACTTCATCTGCGCGGGCAAGCTCTCGCCCACCGGCACCGTGATCGAACTGGCCAAGGTGCTGGACTGGTTCGAGGGCAAGCTCGAGAAGTTGGACTCGGTCATCGTCGCCGAGGTCGAGTTGGGTCTGGGTCCGCTGCACACCGCCTTTGACGGCCGTGGCAATGCCTACACCACCTTGTTCCTCGACAGCCAGGTGGTGAAGTGGAATGTGGAAGCCGCCATCAAGTTCCACACGGGCGACAAGACCGCCAAATACGTGGTGGACCGCCTGGACCTGCACTACCAGCCGGGTCACCTGAACGCTTCGCAGTCCGAAACCAAGGCCGCCGACGGCAAGTACTTGGCGGTGGGCTGCAAGTTCTCCAAGGATCGCTTCCTGCCGGTGGGTCCGCTGCACCCGGAAAACGAGCAAATGATCGACATTTCGGGCGACAAGATGGTGCTGCTGGCCGATCACCCGGTGCGCGGCGAGCCGCATGACTTCATCATCTTGAAACGCGACTTGCTGCGTCCGAAACAAGTCTATTCGCTCGACGACTTCCCGCTTGCCATCAAGGACGCCAAGGACACCGGTGTGTTCCGCAATGGCAAGAAGGTCACCGTCAAGATGACCTCGCAGGCGCCGGCCTTCAGCATGCGCGAGTTCAAGCTCAAGAAGGGCGACGAAGTCACGCTGATCCTGACCAACCTGGACAAGATCGAGGACTTGACGCACGGCTTGGCGATCCCGAAGTACAACGTCAACTTCATCGTCAATCCGCTGGAAACCGCCTCGGTCTCCTTCGTGGCGGACCAGCCCGGCGTGTTCTGGATCTACTGCACCCACTTCTGTCATGCCCTGCACCTGGAAATGCGCACGCGCATGATTGTCGAAGCGTAGTCGAGTCTGCCTGCAACGCAGGTGGTGCGCGGGCCTGGCGCCCGCCACCACCACCTTGGCACCGCGAGCAGCCGGCGCCAGCACCCATAAAATCAGTCTATGAATTCGCGATGCCAACGGATGGCAGCCGAGGTGGTGTTCTGCCTGGCTGCTTTGTTTATGCTGCTTGGGCTGTGTGCCGGCGGCGCGCGCGCCAGCACGGGTGCCTATGAGGCGGAGCTCTCGCCCGAACTGAATTCCGCCAAGGACCTGTGCGCCATGGTGCCCTGCGGCGCGGTGTTTCCCGGCGCCAAGAGCTTCTCCGAGCGCATGGGTCAACCCCCTTACGTCGAAGCCTACGGTGATGAAGAAGCCGGCAAGAAGAAGCTGCTCGGCTACGTGATGCTCTCCACCGACATCACCGACACGCCTGCCTATTCGGGCAAACCGGTGATCACGCTGATCGGCATGGACCGCACCGGCCGTTTTGTTGGCGTCAAGGTGCTCAAACACTCTGAGCCGATCCTGCTGCTGGGCATCCCCGAGTCGGCCTTGATCAAGTTCAACGACCAATACCTCGGCAAGTCGGTGGCCGACAAGATTGAAGTGGGCCAGTCCCGGCCCGATGAAAACGTGCTGGGGGTGGACGCCATCTCGGGCGCCACCGTCACCGTGATCGCACAGAACCAGGTCATGATGGCCTCGGGCACGGCGGTGGCCCGCCAGGTCGGCATCCTGGCGCCGACCAAGCGCGATGCGGCGCGTCATGTGCTCACCGGTCAGCGCTGGAGCTGGGCCGAGTTGGTCAAGCAAGGCAGCGTAAAGCGGCTGGCCGTCAAGCCCGAGCAGGTCGGCTTGGTGCGCACCGGCGAACCCTTTATCGAATTGTGGTTTGGCGACCTCAACCACCCCGACGTGGGCGCCAGCCTGCTCGGCGACAAGGGCTGGGACAATCTACGCGCGCGCCTCAAGGAGGGTGAGCACGCGCTGTTTATCATCCGCAGCGCCGGCATCGAGTCCTTCAAGGGCTCGGGCTTCGTGCGGGGCGGCATCTACGACCGGGTGCAGGTCAAGCAGGGGGCCGATTCCTTCACCTTCCGCGACCTGGACTACCTGAACCTGTACGGCCTGGAGGCGGCGGGTGCGCCCAGCTTCAATGAATCGGGCATCTTCATCATCCGCTCCAAGGCCTTCTCGGCGGCTTATCCCTGGAAGCTGAGCTTTCTGGGCAACCGCGTGGACCGCGCCACCGGCACACGCAGCTTCACCAGCTTCGATAGCAAATACTGGCTGGCGCCGGAGCTGTTGCAGGGTGGCCGGCCGGTGGTGGAAGAAGCCTCCGCTCCGTGGGTGCGCATCTGGAAATCGCGCGCCGTCGAGATTGGCCTGTTCGCCGCGCTGCTGGTGATCGTGACGGTGGTCTACGCCTTCCGGGACCAGCTCACCCGCCGCTCCACCCGCAAAAACAAGTGGCCGGTGAATGCCTTCAAGTACAGCGCCTGGGCCCTGAGCATCGGCTTTATCGGCTTTGGCGCCATGGCGCAACCCTCCATCACGCAGGTGCTGACCTGGTTTCACGCGCTGCTGTTCCAGTGGACCTGGTCGCTGTTCCTGTCCGACCCGTTCATCTTCGTGTTCTGGGTGTTTATCATCATTACCGTGTTCCTGTTCGGGCGCGGCCTGTTCTGCGGCTGGATGTGCCCCTTTGGCTCGCTGTCCGAGGCGATGTACAAGCTCGGCAGCCTGATCGGCCTCAAGCGCTTTCAAGGTTCTCTGCCAGGCGCCTGGCACGACTGGCTCAAGTGGTTGAAATACATCGTCTTCTTTGGCCTGCTGGTGATCTCGATGGCCTCGATGGGCCTGGCCGAAGTGCTCTCCGAGGTGGAGCCGTTCAAGACCACCTTCCTGGTGGGCATCAACAACCGCGCCTGGCCCTACGGCCTATTTGTGGCGGCCCTGCTGGGCTTGTCGATCTTCATCGAGCGGCCCTACTGCAAGTACCTCTGCCCGCTGGGCGCCGCGCTGGCCGTGCCCAGCACCTTCCGCTGGTTTGGCCTGCCACGCAAGCACGAGTGCAACAGTTGCAAGGCCTGCGCCGTGGGCTGCGGCTCGCTCGCCATTGACGCGGCCGGACGCATCGACCACCGCGAGTGCCTGCACTGCCTGGACTGCCTGGTGCTCTACACCGACCCCAAGGTCTGCCCGCCGCTGGGCCAGGAACGCAAACGGCGTGAACGCGCTGGGCTCGAAATGACCCCGATCGGACGCGATGGTTATTTCATTCCAATCCATCCGGTCAGCGTGGGCACGCCGGCGTCCATCGCCGCCAAGCAGGGCCCTGATCCGCGCATGCCGACCGATCCGGTGATGCCACCCCACAAGCTCAACGTCAGCCGCCTGATGTGGATCTGGCTGGAGATCCGTGATCACCTGTGGCCCTGGAGCACCGAGGGCTGGCACTCCCAGCGCGCGCTGCAGGTGGCGGGCTTCTCGTTGGCGCTGGCCGCCAGTTCGGCCTGGTTCCTGGCCGCCACGGGCCGCCTGTCCTCGGGCGCCGTGATTGGCTGGTGGTTTGGCTGGAGTGTCTACGAGGTGTTGATTCGCCTGTCGGGCCGGCGCTACGTGAAAGACGGCCCGTGGTGGCAGGACAACTATCGCCATGCCAGCGTGATGGATATGCTCAGTTACGTAAGCTTCAAGAACCTGCTGATTGGTGCCGCCTTGTTCCTGACTTTGAAGACACTCGGGTTGATGCTGGTATGAGCCCCCAATGAGGATGCTCTTGCCCCTGCTGCTTGCCGGTTTGCTGGCGAGTGCGCACGCCGCGACGCTGCGGGTAACGCCAGGCGCGTCGCTGCAGCAGGCCATCCGCGCGGCCAAGCCCGGCGACGTGCTGGAGATCGAGCGCGCCCTGCACACCGGCAACTTCGTGGTCGACAAGCCCCTGACCCTGCGTGGCATCGGCCGGCCGACCTTGAGCGGCGCGCAACGGGGCGACACCCTTCGCGTGACCGCGACCGATGTGGTGATCGAGGGCCTGATCGTGCGCGACTCGGGCGACAGCCTCAAAGACCAAAACGCCGGCATCTACCTCTACCCCGGCGCCCACCGCGCGGTGGTACGCCATTGCGACCTGAGCTACAACCTGTTTGGCCTGTGGATCGAGAAGGCCAACAACGTGGTGATCGAGGGCAACCTGATCACCGGCAAGCGCGAGTACAACTCCGCGCAGCGCGGCAATGGCATCCAGCTCTACAACACCACCGGCGCCCGCATTACCGGCAACAACATCAGCTTCGTGCGCGACGCGCTGTATGTGGATGTGTCGCACCACGCCATCTTCAAGGGCAACCGGCTGCACCACAGCCGCTACGGCACGCACTACATGAACTCCTACTACAACCTGTGGGAGGACAACGACAGCTACTACAACCGGGGCGGCCTGGCGCTGATGGAGGTGCGCGACCAGGTGGTGCGCAACAACCGCGCCTGGGGCAATTCGGACCACGGCATCATGCTGCGCACCATGCAGGACTCGGTGGTGGAGAACAACGTGATCGCCGGCAACAACCGTGGCCTGTTCATCTACGACGTGGAGTACGTCACGATCCGGGGCAACCTGGTGGTGGACAACCGCGTTGGCGTGCACCTGGCGGCCGGCTCGACGCGCAACAAGGTGGAGGGCAATGACTTCATTGCCAACCGCGAGCAGGTGCGCTACGTTGGCGCGCGCGACGAGCGTTGGGGCACTGAGAGTGGCAACCACTGGAGCAACTACCTCGGCTGGGACCGCGATGGCAATGGCGTGGGCGACGTCCCCTATGAGGCCAATGACATAGTGGACCGCCTCACCTGGCGTTACCCCAGCATCAAGCTGCTGCTGGCCAGCCCCGCAGTGCAGGCGCTGCGGCTGGTGAGTCAACAATTCCCGGTGCTGCGGGTACCCAGCGTGGTCGATCCCAAGCCGCGCATGCAGCCCACCAACAAGCAATGGAGTCAATGGCGTGGCAAGCACTATCCCGGCCAGTAATCCCGAGGCCGATGGCCCCGCCATTCAAGCGCGTGGCGTGGCCAAGCATTACGGCGCCTTGCGTGCCGTGGATGACGTCGACCTGGCGGTGCGGCGCGGCGAAATCTTTGGCCTGATCGGCCACAACGGCGCGGGCAAGAGCACGCTGTTCAAGATGATGCTGGGGCTGATCGCACCGACCCGGGGCGAGATATTGATCAACGGCTGCTCGGTACGCGGGCGCGACTTTCGCGCCACCCGCCGGCACATTGGTTACCTGCCCGAGAACGTGGTGCTGTACGACAACCTCAGCGGCCTGGAGACCTTGCACTTTTTTGCCAAACTCAAAGGCGCACCGCGCGCGCAGTGCGCGCCCACGCTGGAGCGCGTCGGGCTGGCCTACGCGGCCCAACAGCCGCTGCGCGAATACTCCAAAGGCATGCGCCAGCGGCTTGGTTTTGCCCAGGCGCTGCTGGGCGCGCCACGGGTGCTGTTTCTGGACGAGCCCACCAACGGCCTGGACCCGCAGGCCATCCGCGACTTTTATGCCACCCTGCGTGGCCTGCAAAGCGAGGGCGTGACAGTGGTCATCACCTCGCACATCCTGGCCGAGCTGCAGGAGCGGGTGGACCGGCTGGCCATCATGTCGGCCGGCAAGATCCAGGCGCTGGGCAGTGTGCAGGCGCTGCGCGAACAGGTGCAGATGCCCCTGAGCCTGACCCTGCATTTGGCCCCGGCCGACGCACAGCAGGCGCAACAGGCGCTGGCTGCGCTGGCTGGTGTGAAGACCTTGGTGATCCCCGAAGGCTTGCACATTAGCTGCCCGCGCGAGGCCAAGATGGCGGTGCTGGCGGCGGTCACCGCGCTGGGCGCGCGGCTGCTGGACCTCACAATCGCCGAGCCGTCGCTCGAAGACGTATTCTTTGGATTTTCGGACTAACTTTTGTGGCCACCAAGGTAGCCCTCATGACCCTAGCGCACCGTCATCGCGAGGCCGAAGGCCGTGGCGATCCAGGTCGGCGTGCGGGGATAGATTGCCACGCTGCGCTCGCAATGACGGGTGCCCGTTGGGCTGATTCAAACCGGAACGCAAGGCCATGGAACTGACTCAAATCTTCACGCTGGCCGCCAAGGAATTCCGCGACCGCATGCGCAACCGCTGGGTGCTGGCGGTGGCGCTGGTGTTCACGGTGTTCTCGCTGGTCATCACCTACTTTGGCGGCGCGCAACAAGGCACGGTGGGCCTGCGCTCGATCGAGTTCACCATCACCAGCCTGGTCAGCCTGGTGATCTACCTGATCCCGTTGATTGCCCTGCTGCTCGGCTTTGACGCGGTGGTGGGCGAGCGCGAGCGCGGCTCGCTGGACCTGCTGCTGGCGCTGCCCATCACGCGTCTGGAGTTGCTGCTGGGCAAGTACCTGGGCCTGGCCGCCGCGCTGACGCTGTCCACCCTGGCCGGCTTTGCCCTGGTGGCGGTGCTGCTGTACCGGCAGTTCAGTTGGGCCGGGCTGTTCCATTACGGCGGCTTCATGATCAGCTCGGTGCTGCTGGGCCTGGCGTTCCTGAGCCTGGCGGTACTGATCTCGGTGATTGCGCGCGAGCGCACCCGCGCCTCGGGGCTGGCGATTGCGCTGTGGTTCTTCTTTGTACTGGTGTTTGACCTGCTGCTGCTCGGTGGCCTGGTGGCCACCGGCGGCAGCTACGGCGGCGAGGCCTTTGCCTACCTGCTGCTGCTTAACCCGGCGGATGTGTTTCGCATCCTCAACGTGTTTTCGCTCGACGACGTTCGCACCCTGTATGGCCTGGCCAGCATCGTGCCGCCGGCCCTGGCCAAGCCCTGGCTGATGGGCCTGGTAATGCTGGCCTGGATCGTGCTGCCGCTGGGCCTGGCCAAATGGAGATTCAAACCATGAAACACATCTGCTCTTGCCGTCGGCGCCACAGCGGCGCCATCGACACCTGCGGCCAGCGCCGCCAATTGCTGGGTCTGGCCGCCCTGGTGACGCTGGCCGGACTGGCGGCCTGCGGCGAGCGCTCCGGCGGCGCCAAGCCGCTCGCACCGGTGGAGATCAGTGCCTCGACCTCGTGTGAACTCGACGGCATGCTACTGGCCGATTACCCCGGCCCCAAGGCGCAGATTCGCTACGCCGGCCAGACCGAGCCGACTTTCTTTTGTGACACGGTGGAACTGTTCAACACCTTGCTGACCCCGGAG
This sequence comes from Rhodoferax sp., assembly GCA_030685025.1. Lineage (GTDB taxonomy): Bacteria > Pseudomonadota > Gammaproteobacteria > Burkholderiales > Burkholderiaceae_C > Rhodoferax_D. The sequence goes on along the minus strand of JAUXWC010000040.1, from coordinate 37,702 downwards.
CAGGTCCGAAAAGTCGACGCCGTGTGGGTGCAGGACATGGGTAAAGCCAGTTGGGAGCAGCCGCGCGGCAACTGGTTCGATGCCAAGACCGGTTTCTATGTGCTGGGCAGCAAGCGCCACGGCTCCATGGGGCCGACCATCGCCAGCTTTGCGCAGGAGGCCGACGCCAGGAAGTTTGTCGAGCAATACGGTGGCAAGCTGCTGCGCTTCGGCGAGATCACGCCGGCCATGGTGGACCTGAGCGGTGGCGCCTTGCACGACGCGCGCATGTAGGCCAAACACCGGCACCATGGGGCAAACACTGGAGCGGCCGCTCGCCGTGCACACCCGCTCAGCCGGTGCGCCACCAACCGTCTGGTCCGCCCGAAAAATGGCGTGGATACTGGGCTTGTCCATGGTTTTGCTGCTGGGAGGCGCATGGTTATTGACTGCGTTCGTTGGCACCGGGGCGACTGCGGCCCCCGAAGACATCTGCCTGGTGGCACCGCCGCAACCCTACAACGCTGCCTCCGGTCTGGCCCTGCTGGCGCCGCGCCCGGTGCCATCTGATGCCCGTTGCCCCGTGTGCGGCATGTTCCCGGCGCGCGCGCCGCAATGGGCCGCGCAGGCCATCTTCAAGAACGGCGACACGCATTACTTCGACTCACCGGTCAGCCTCTACCTGTACCTGCACGCGGTGCAGCGTTTCAGCCCTGGGCGTAACGCCAGCGAAGTGGCCGCCACCTTTGTCACCGACCTGGGCACACGCGCCTGGACCCCCGCAGCCCAAGCCCACTACGTGCAGGGCTCCCGGGCCATGGGGCCGATGCGCAACGGCAACCTGCCGGCCTTTGCCAGTCTGGATGCAGCACGGAAGTTTGCCGATCAACAAGGCGGCCAGGTGTTGCGCGCCGATCAGATCACCCCCACCCTGCTGGCGCCGCTGGACAGCCGCTCGGCACAGGCGCACAGCCAACACGGCAAGTAGCCCCCTGACGGGCGCCGAAGCGGTGCAGCAGGCACGGCACAGGGCAAAGGACAGAACAACGTGGCTTGGTAATGCATGGTCGAGGAAATACATATCGGGTATATTCAAATCAATACTTCTAATAAACCCGATATGTATCCCAGACTTTGCACAGCACGCCTCAGACATCTCGCCAGTCAGTTCCCTGCGGTGCTGATACTCGGCGCGCGCCAGGTTGGCAAGACCACCTTGGCCCGGCAGACATTTTCCGCATTGACTTATCTGGATCTGGAAGATCACGCTACGCACACCCTCTTTGCGGAAGACCCGCGCTTCCAGTTGGATGCCCGTGCTGGTCAGGGCCTGATTCTTGACGAAGCGCAGCGCCTGCCCCCTCTGTTCGACGCGCTGCGAGGTGCCATTGATGCCGACCGTCAGCGCATGGGCCGCTTCGTGATCCTGGGCTCCTCTCAACCCAGCTTGGTCCGCCAAGTGGCCGAAAGTCTGGCAGGTCGCGTTGGCATTCTGGAACTATCCCCTTTGACCGTGCAGGAGGCCGCCACCGGCGACGCTCCTATCACCGACTATCGCCAGCTCTGGCTCTGTGGCGGCTATCCGGACGCAGTGGGAGCAAGCTCGCGCGGTGGCGACTTCCGCGATTGGTGGGAGGCCTACCTGCGCACCTATGTAGAGCGGGACCTGCCCGTTTTGGGCGTAAATGCCGATCCGCTGGTGATGCGCAAATTGCTCACCATGCTGGCGCACGCGCAGGGCGGCCTGGCCAATCTCAGCCAGTTCGCCGCAGCGTTAGGCCTCTCGCAGCCCACCGTTGCGCGCTACGTCGATATTCTGGAACAAAGCTTTTTGCTGCGCCGCCTGCCGCCGTACTTTCGCAACGTGGGCAAACGCCTCGTGAAAGCGCCCAAGCTGTACCTGCGCGACACCGGGCTGCTCCACCATTTATTGAACATTGACTCTCTGGACGCGCTGGGTAGTCACCCAATTCGGGGGGCGAGCTGGGAGACCTTCGTGCTGGAAGATCTGCTGCGCCGCGAGGCCATTGCTTACCCGCACAGTGTTGCTCACTTTTGGCGCACGGCAGGCGGGGCCGAGGTCGATCTGCTGCTGCAGCGTGATGCCCGGTTGCATGCCGTTGAAATCAAGACCGCGCGCGCCAGCTCGCCGTATCTGGCCAGAGGCCTACGCGCCATCATGGAAGACACCGGCGCCGTCAGCGCCACCATCCTGGACCAGGGCGCAGGCACCGATCCGCTGGCACCAGGCGTCATGCGCCGTGGCTTTGGCGAATCGGTCTCATGGTTACCGGCCGCATAAGCGGCATGGCATACATCGCCGTCTGGAGATCCGCTCAGCGCATCTCGAACGCCTCCTGATGGAAACGTGGCCGCCAGCCCATGGCGCGTAACCCCGCGCGCAACGCGTCGGCCAGACCGCTGGGGCCGCAGAACCAGATCTCCGCGTGGCGGGTTTCGCCCAGTGACTCGGCCTTGAGAACTGCCCCCTGGCGTGCGTCATGGATGTGCAGGCGAATGCCGGGCAGCGCCGCGCACAGCTCTTGAAGACGCGGCACAAAGGCATCGGTGCTCTGGTCGCGGGTGCAGTAATGCAGGTCGGCTGCGGGCGCCTTGCCGGGCTTGGCCTGCAGCGATTCCAGCCAGGCCAGAAAGGGCGTGACACCGATGCCCCCGGCGATCCAGATCTGCCTGGCCCGGCGATTGCACCGGCCGACGTCAAAGCGGCCATAGGGACCCTCCACCCGCACCGCTTGCCCGGCTCGCAGGCGTGCCCCGAGCTGGTTGGTGTAATCGCCCAGGGCCTTGATCTGGAAACTGATGGTGCGGTCGCCCTGGTCGGCGCTGGCGATGGTGAAGGGATGCGCCCCTTCCTTGTCATCGAAGGTAACAAAGGCAAACTGCCCCGGCCGGTGCCCCGACCAACCACGGTCCAGGCGGCAGCGCACAGTGGTGATATGGGCGACCGGTTGCTCCACCGCTATCACCTCGCCCTTGGCCTCACGCGAGCGGCCAATGCCGCCCAGCAGCGAGCGCATCGCGCCGTAAACCCCGGCCGCCAGCAGCACCGCCATCAGGGCGCCAACCGGCTGAGCCCAGTAGTCGGTGGGTGCAAGCAGTGCCGCATGCATGGCCAGCATCAAATACAGCACCGGCATGGCCCGGTGCAGGATGCGCCAGGTGCGGTACGGAAACTTCTTCCATAGCGTGATCACCAGCATGGCCAGCAGGGCGTAGATGGCCCATTCACCCATGTCTTTGGCCAAGTCGCGCAGGACTTCCAGCAAACCGACGAACTTCTCCTTGGGCAGGCGACCGGCGCGGCCGATCATGGCCTTGATGATGTCGTCCGACATCTCGATCAGCCAGTGCAACGCGGCAAACGACACGGCAGCGATGCCGGCCCACTTGTGGGTGCGGTAGACCCGGTCCATGCCCCCCAGCGGCGCCTCCAGCCACGCCGGTCGGGTTGCCAGAAACATGGTCAGCGACAGCATGGCGATGGACAGCAGACCACTCAGGTAGAGCCCCTCCTGGCGCGCCAGCCACAACGGGTGCGCCCCCGCCGATGCGGCCACGTGGCCGAGATCCCAACCCCAGGCAAAGGTGACCAAGGCAATCAGGCTGGAGAGTAGGGTTTTCATGGCAATTGACTCCCAGACGAAGCGGGTTTACTCGTCGTAGTAGCCCCGAGCGGCATCGGTGTGGCAGGCGGCGCAGTTGGCCTTGGTGCGAACGTCCTTGCTCTTCCAATCCGCGACCGGCACCTTGCGGTGCTCGCTGACCCACTTGGGCAGTTCGGTGATGCGCAGCGGCGCATTGGCGGTTGACACGCCGCGCAGTAGCTTGCCGCTGTACCGGTTGCCACCGGCATCGGCCGCGTTGGCGCTCAGGTATTCGGTGATGCGTTTGGCAATGGCCGGGTCCACGCTGGCGTCGTCGCCGAAGTGGTTCTTCAAGTCGCCCATCATGCGGGTCCAGGAGCGGGAAGGCAGCATCGACGGGGCAAACACCAGGTGGCAGCTACCACATTCTTCCTTGACCACCGGGTCGGCAACCGGCGGGTAGTAGTGGTCACCACCGGCTTGGGCACGCCCAAACACCAGGGCCGAAAAACCAATAACCAGCAGGCCCAGGGCCAGCGGACGATAGGGGATGTTCATGGCGGACTCCTTTTGATGGGGGTGGGTAAGCGGGTAGGTCTACTGACCAAGCATGAAAGTCAGCCAGTCGCCCTTTTCCTTGGCAGTGCATTCGCGGCCCAGCACCTCGGTGCAGTTGCGCTTGAACCATTTTTCGACCTTGGCCGGATCGGTGTAGCGCGCCGGTGTGGCCGACACGGCCATCGCGTCGATGGTCTTGCCCGACGGGTTACGGCCGGCGCCACGGGTGTCCTTGCCGTGGCAACTGGTGCAACTCGGCGTGTCGGGTTTGCCGCCGCTGAGGGCTTGCGAGTGCAGCGTCTTGCCGCGCTCGGCGCTGAAGCCGGTAAATGCAGGGTCTGCCGCCTTGGCGGCTTTGGCGTATTGGGCAAGTTGGTCCTCGCGCGGACCGGCAACACCGGCGTTGGTGGCGCCCGACAGGGTCAGTGCCAGGGCGGCGGCAAGCAGGGTGGTGGTCAGGTTTTGGTGCATGAGTTACTCCTTTGTGGGATCGGTATGAGGGGTACTATGCGCAGGACCAACTGAACCCAAGGTGAACCTGTTGTTCATCCTGCGTTCATGTTGGCGCGTCTATAAAGTCGTGATGCAAAATCGAAACTCGACCCTCTCCTGGCGCACCCTGCGTGGGCTGCTGTGCGCTGCCGTCATGGCCTTCGCCAGCGCGACCAGCATGGCCAGCGAGGACCACGACCGGGCTCGCAAGGCGCTGGAGGCGGGCGAAGTGCTGCCGCTGCGCACCATCCTTGAACGGGTGGAGCGCGAGCACGCCGGGCAGGTGATCGACGTGGAACTGGAGCGTGAACGCGAGGGTGGCGGTGGCCGCTGGATTTACGAGATCAAGCTCTTGCGCACCGGCGGGGCACTGGTCAAACTCAAACTCGACGCGCGCGACGGCACCCTGATCAGCCGCAAGGGGCAGGAGCGACGGCACGACGCCCCGCCGCCAAGGACCCCACCCGCTTCCAAGGCCCGCTGATGCGCATCCTGCTTGTTGAAGACGAACCCACGCTACAGGCCCAACTGGCCGAGGGCACGCGCGCCGCCGGCTACGTGGTCGACCTGGCCAACAACGGCGTGGACGCCCACTTCATGGGCGACACGGAATCGTATGACGCAGTGGTGCTGGACCTGGGCCTGCCGCAACTCGACGGCATCTCGGTGCTGCGCAAGTGGCGCGCCGCCGGGCGGACCATGCCGGTACTGATCCTCACCGCACGCGATGGCTGGCACGAGAAAGTGGCTGGCATCGACGCCGGCGCCGACGACTACCTGACCAAACCCTTCCACATGGAAGAACTGCTGGCCCGGCTGCGCGCGCTGATCCGGCGCGCCGGTGGCCACGCCAGCGCCGAGCTGGTGTGCGGAGCGCTGACACTGGACACCCGCAACAGCCGCGCCACGGTAGAAGGCAAGGCACTGGCGCTGACCAGCCACGAGTACCGCGTGCTGGCCTACCTGATGCACCACCGCGACGAGATCATTTCGCGCAACGACCTGGTCGAACACATCTACGCCCAAGACTTTGACCGCGACTCCAACACGGTCGAAGTCTTCATCGGCCGGCTGCGCAAGAAGCTGCCGCCCGGCCTGATCGAAACCGTGCGCGGCCTGGGCTACCGCCTGACCACACCGCCGCCGCCATGACGCTATCAGGGCTGCGCGGATCGCTGAGGATTCGTCTGTTGGTAGGCACCGTGTTCTGGATTGCCGCCTCCGTCCTGGTCGCTGGCTGGGGCCTGAGCAGCTTGTTCCGCCAGCACGTGGCCAACCAGTTCCATGCCGAGCTGCGCACGCACCTGGACCAGCTCACCGCCCAACTGACGCTGGACGCGCAAGGTCGCCCGCAGCTCGCGCTGCCGCTGAGCGATCCGCGCCTGAGCCGGCCGTTTTCGGGCTACTACTGGCAGGTCGACCTGATGGACGGTGGCGCGGACAACCAGGCTTCCGCGGCTGGGCAATTGCGTTCGCGCTCGCTATGGGACCATGTGCTGGCCGTGCCGGCGGACGCGCCTGCCGACGGCGAGACCCACCAGCACCGCGTGACCGGCCCGCAAGGCAAGATGCTCGGCATGGTGGAGCGCACCGTGCGCCTGGACGACCTTGCCAGGGGCAAGCCCCAGACCTGGCGCCTGATCGCGGCGGCCGACGAGAGCTTGATGGAAGAACCGGTGGCGCGACTCAGTGGCACCTTGTGGCTGGCACTTGGCGTGCTGGCGGCCGGCTTGGTCGTGGCGGCACTGGTGCAGGTGCTGGTGGGCCTGGCACCCCTGCGCAGCCTGCGCAGCGCACTGGCCAAGGTGCACAACGGCGAGACCCAACGGCTGGCGGGTGATTTTCCCGGCGAAATCATGCCACTGATCAACGAGTTCAACACCGTGCTGGCGCACAACGCCGAGGTGGTGGAGCGCGCCCGCACCCACGCCGGCAACCTGGCCCATGCGCTCAAAACACCCTTGAGCGTGCTGGCCAATGCAGCCGATGCCGCCACGGCCACGCCGGGCAAGGAAGCGCAGGCAAGCGAGCTGGCGCGCCTGGTGGCCGAGCAAGTGGGCATCGCCCGCAAGCAAGTGGACTACCACCTGGCCCGCGCCCAAGCCGCCGCCACCAGCCGCGTGCCGGGTGCCAAGACTGCTCTGCAGCCGGTGCTGGATGGCCTGGTGCGGGTAGTGCACCGCGTGCACGCCGAGCGGCAACTGGCGATCACCGTTGCGGCATTCCCCCCGTCGCTGAACTTTCGCGGTGAGGCGCAAGACCTGCAGGAGATGCTGGGCAACCTGCTGGACAACGCCTGCAAGTGGGCCACGCAGCGCGTTGAGCTAAGTGTGCGCACCAAGGCCGCGGCCTTGACGATCATGATCGACGACGACGGCCCCGGCCTGGCTGCCGAACAACGCCACGCGGTGATTGGGCGCGGCGTGCGTGCCGACGAGCAGGTGCCCGGCTCCGGCCTGGGCCTGTCCATCGTCGACGACCTGGCGCGCCTGTATGGCGGGCAGCTTGAGCTGAGCGAGTCGCCGCTGGGCGGCCTGCGCGCCGCGCTGACGTTGCCCGGCAGTCAGTGAACGAGGCGACGGGGTTCCAAGCCTACAACGGTAGTACCTATCACTAACAGGTAACAACCATGCCAACCGCCGCACTTGAAAAGTCACGCACCGCAAACATGCCCTTGATAGGCAGCCCCTTCGTGGACCGAAAGGGGCTGCGAAAGCTGGTGATTGATTTTGGCGACACCGACTACACCGCGCTGTACAGCCTGAGCGAGAAGACCGACACCCTGCGGGTGTTGGCCATCAAGCATCAGAAAGAAAACGACTACAAGTAGCCGGGGTCTGCCGCCTCAGGTACCGATCTTGCCGCCGTCGTTCTTGGTGATCACGATGGTGGCCGAGCGGGGGCGTTTGCCGGCACCGTAACCCACGTTGCCGGGCCACTGGCTGGTGTACTTGGCGGGGTCGGCGATGTTGGCCAGGGCCGTGGTCTCGCCAGGGTGCTGGATGTTGATGAACACCGCCCGTCCGTCCGGTGTTTCGCACAAGCCGGTGATCTCGCAGTCCTTGGGGCCGACCAGAAAGCGCTTGAGGGTGGCCGGCGTGGGCGCCTTGCCCACATAGGTGTCCACCGCCAGCGTGCTGCCATCGGCCTTGGTGTAGCTCAGCGTCTTCTTGGCGCCGTCGCCCACCCGGCCGGGCAGGGCGGCCAGCATCATGCAGTTGGTGACATCGGTGTAGGCGCCGTCGTCGGTCTGAATCCACATGATGCCGGTGGCCGGGCTGAACACCAGGCCGTCGGGGCTGGAGAAGTCTTGATCGGCGGTGAGGTTGGACAGGTTCACCTTGCTGCCGTCGGCGTCGCTCTGCGCGCCCAGGGCGTACAGGTCCCAGGTGAAGCTGGTGGCGGCGGAGCCGGCTGCGGCTTCTTTGATGCGGATCAGGTGGCCGTTGGGGTTGCCTTTTTGTTCGGTCGTGCCCTTCAGGTCGGTGTAGGCGCGCGGGTTGGCGCTGTCGGGCGCCAGTTGGCTGCTGCCAGTGGGGTCGACACGGCGGTTGCTGTTGTTGGTCAGCGCGTAGTAGATCTCGCCATTGGCCGGGTTGACCGAGCACCACTCGGGGCGGTCCATCTTGGTGGCGCCCACGGCGTCGGCGGCCAGGCGGGTGTTGACACACACATCGGCCTGGTCGGCAAAGGCGTAGCCGGCATAGCCCGCCACGGTGGGGTTGCTCATGCTCAGCTCGAACCACTGGCCGCTGCCATCGGCGTTGAACTTGGCCACGTACATCTTGCCGCTGTCCAGGTACTTGTCGCCGGTGGCCATCACGTCGGTGCTGTTGGCGTCAAGCGGGTCCCAGTTGGCGGTGCTGACGTATTTGTAGATGTATTCGTTGCGCGCGTCGTCACCCATGTACACGGCAATCGGCTTGCCCGCCACGGGCAGGCCGAAGGCGCCGCTTTCATGCGCGTAGCGGCCCAGCGCGGTGCGCTTCTTGGCGGCGCGGGCCTTGTTGTAGGGGTCGATCTCGACCATGAAACCCATGCCATTCATCTCGTTGCGGTAGTCGTCGTTGCCGGTGCTGCTGGCGCCCAGTTTGCTGATGTTCCAGCGTGCGTATTTGTCGTCGGCACCAGCGGTCTCCCAGCCGTGGCGGGTGGCGGCACCCTGTGCGCGGCCATAACGCTTGAGCGAGGTCACACTCTTGTCGGCACGCGCGGCGTCGTCGGTGGCGGCGCGAAAGAAGTAACCCACCCAGTTTTCTTCACCGGTCATGAAGCTGCCCCACGGCGTCTTGCCGGTGCCGCAGTTGTTGAGCGTGCCACGGGTCTTGGTGCCGGTGGCCGAATACTTGGTGACCATCAAGGCATTGCCGCGCGCGGGGCCAGCGATCTCGATATCGCTCAAAGCGGTCAGGCGGAAGTTGAAGCCAGAACCCTGCACCGTGGCCCACTTGTCGCCAGTGCGTTTGACCTCGACCACCGACACGCCGTGGATGGCGGTCTCTTTGTCCACTTCAGCAGCCGGGCGGGGCAGGCTGGTGGCGCCGCCGTTGGCGTGCAAAAAGAAGGAGCTTAGCTTTTCGTCCGTGGTGGCTTCGTGGTTGACAGCCAGCAAGCCGCGGTCTACCGCGTTGCGCGAAGCCTTGCCATCCGCATCCATGCCAAACCACTCCATGCCGTCGTGGTGGTCACCGGCGCGTTTGTCAAAGTCGGCATCGGTGCCATCGTTCTTGTAAGCCGCAGTGCCTGCCGTCAGCGGGTCGCCCAGTGCATACAACACGCTGGCGGTGTAGCCCACGGGCACGGTCACCACGTCGGTCAGATTCTTGGCCACCGCGGTGAAGCCCAGCAAGGTGGCAGCCGGTGCCGCCTCGGCATCGCCGCCGCCACAGGCCGACAGGCCCAGGCCGCCCAGCATGGCGGTACCCACGGCGCCCACGCTGCCGCGCAACAGGCTGCGCCGGCCCAGGCGCGCTTGCAGCACCGAGTCAAAGCTCGGGTTGGCGCTGGTGTTGGAGTCTTCGTCGTTGAAGTCGATGCGGTCTGTCTTCATGGTCGTTTCCTAGGGATGCTTGATGGCAAGCGGTTGTGCAAACCCCAGACCTTAAAGACGGTGCGTGACAGGGACGTGACGGGGGTGTGATGGTTTGGTGACGGGGGTGGCTGGGCAATAAGTCACAAAAAAGAGGAGGCCGAATTCCGGTAGCCACATGCATGATGGATGCCACTAAAGTTTTAGGACCGTTGGCAAGGCGCATGGCGACTCTTATTCGAGCAATCAGCACTTGCGTGGCGCGCATGACCAGCGGCGAGCGCCGCGTGGCCCAGCGACTGGGGCACAAGCTGGATGACGACTACCTGCTGACTGCGGACGACCGAGACGACGATGGAATCCCCCTGATCAAACCCATCAGTTGCGGGCGCGAAGGGCAAGCGCCCACCATCATCAAACTGCCCAGCCTGCGTGAGGAGGCTTATGCCATTGCCGACCATCTGAGTCACGCGCACAAGGAGGGCCACGCCTGGGGCGACATGGCCGTGCTGTGCGCGGACTGGAAAACCATGGACCTGTGCGCCGATGCCCTGCACGAGCGCATGCTGCCGTTCAATGTGCGCAAGCGCACCGGCGAATACAACCCGGCTGCCAACGCCATCCAGATCATGACCATGAAGGTCAGCAAAGGCTTGGAGTTCCCCGTGGTGGCGCTGCCCGGCGTGGGGCATATGCCTGCGCCGGGAGAGGATGAGAAGAAAGCGGCGCGGGTGTTTTATGTGGCGGCGACGCGGGCTACGCAGAGGTTGCTTTTAGGAATTAGCGGCTCATCCCTACTTGGAAACCAACTCGCACCATGAACTTTCCCGAAAAACTCAAGGATTCAAATATGCCTGACTTGTTCGAACTTTGGCTAGCGTCTAGACCCAAGTGGCTCCAGACGGCCGCGCGCAATCTCCTTGACAACCAACGAATGCCTGACGAAAAAGAGGTGTCAATACTGGCAAAGCTGTGTACCGATGAAGCTAACGGCATTGCTGGGTTGGCATTTACAAGCATTCAGCCTGGTTCGCTGTCTACAAGTGCGCCGCGCCCTGCGTTGCGCATCGCTGGGTTGCTCGATGTGCAAGGCGTCAGTGCAATCAAAAGTGGCGCGGCACTGAGTTTTGGCAGCGCAAACATCACAGTCGTCTATGGCCCCAACGGATCGGGAAAGACCGGGTTCTCCCGCTTACTAAAACAGGCGTGCGGATCAAAAGCAAAGGAGGCCATTCACTCGAATGTTTTTGACGCAAAAGAAGAGATAACAAAAGCCAAGATTCAAGTCTCAATTAACGATCAACCGCATGTTCTCGACTGGACCGGAGATTCGGTTGCCCTTACGCAATTGCGTGATGTACACGTCTTCGACTCAAAGTCTGCTGGGATGTACATTGGATCCAACAACGAAGCGACCTATGAGCCGCGGCGCATGCGATTCCTGTCTGCACTCGTCACGATTTGCGATCGAGTCACCGCATACCTTGACGCTGACAAGTTAAGTCGGGTGCGAAAGATGCCTGCCATGCCGGGCGAGTTGGTCAATACAACTGCTCAGAAATGGCTCGTCAAAATATCTGCAAAAACGACGGCAGTTGAGATCGAAAAGATTTGTGGTTACACGAAAGAGCTTGACGACAAGCGTATTGCGACGGAGGCGGCGCTCGCTCAAAAAGACATTTCTGGTAGGTTGCTGGTAATCGCAAAGGATTTGGTCACACTGTCAAAAGTAAAAATTGGCTTTGCAGCCACCAAGACGGCTCTTGCTGACGCTCAAGTTCAATTGCTTATTGACGCCCGAAACGAAGCAAAGAGTAAACGCACGGCTGCGACAAGTGATGCAAAGAAGGTGTTTGAGCAGGCCCCTCTCGAAGGGGTCGGCCAATCATCATGGATGGCGCTATGGAATCAGGCTCGGAAATATTCAGAGTTGCATGCCTATCCAGACACACCATTTCCGGTAACTGGCGCCGACAGTCGTTGTGTCCTATGTCAACAACCGCTGACTGAAGACGGAAAAACTCGCATATCACATTTCGAAGCCTTTGTTAAAAGCGGATTGGAAGCAGATGCAATCTCTGCAGAGAAAAAAGTATCTGACCTCAGCGCCACGTTGCCCGTATTGCCTCACTTGAACGACTGGTTGCTCCAATCAGGTATCTTGAAAATGGATGAGGAAGTTGCGGCAAAGTGTTTTGTTGAAATTCAAAGTCGGCGTAATGCTGCGGATGCTGCAACTCATTTGCAGGACCTACCAGCTATCGAGTGGTCTGTGCTTGAATTGGCCGTTGCAACTCTTGAGAAAGCATTGGCAAATGAGGAAAAATCGCTTAAAGAATTGTTGCAGGATGCCAATAGAAGGCAGTTAGAACTCGAAGTCATCGAACTCCGTGCAACTCAATGGCTTTCTCAAAACAAACAGGCTGTTATCGATGAGGTCTCACGTCTTACAGGAATAACGCACCTTGAAAAAGCCGCGGCAATTTCAAAGACAAACGCGCTTACCACTAAGAAAAACGAATTGGCCAAACAGGAGCTTGAAGCTGGTTACCAGACTCGCTTTGTGAGGGAGCTAAATTTACTCGGTGGCACACGAATCCCGGTTCGCCCCGAAAGCAAGCAAGAAGGAAAGGGAAAGATTTCCTTTGGACTTGCATTGCAAGGATCAAAGAAACTCATTAACACGACATTGGTGCTAAGCGAGGGTGAATCACGCATCGTGGCGCTTTCTGCCTTTCTTGCAGATATCACCGGTTTGGGACAGCCGACCCCGTTTGTATTTGACGATCCAATCTCCTCTTTAGATCAAGGTTTCGAGGAGCGAGTTGTCACAAGATTAGTTGATTTGGCGAAGGACGGACAAGTAATTGTTTTCACGCATAGACTATCAATGCTGACTCTTATAGAAAGCGCCGTAGACCGCTTGGAGAAGAAAGCCGCATTGGAAAAAGCACCCGTTCCAGTTACTTTGCATGTTGAGGCCCTATATCGTTTGGGCAATGTGGTTGGAATTTCCCACCAATTAAATATTCGTGATAGCAAGCCGCAAAAGGCAGTCAACCGATTACGGGATGAGGTGATCCCCCAATTGCAGAAGCTAATAGACAAACCGGATGTACCGGGGTATGAAGAGAGTGCCAAAAGTGTATGCAGTGACTACCGAATCCTCGTTGAACGGTGTGTGGAAAAGATATTGTTCAATGATGTCTTGCAACGATTCCGCCGATCCGTAGAGACAAAAGGTCGGATTGGTGCACTGGCGAAGATTAATCCGGTCGATTGCGCTTTCATCGATGACCTGATGACACGCTATTCGGTCTTCGAACATTCTCAACCAGATGAATTTCCAGCGGCACTTCCCGACTTCGACGTTCTTTCTTCAGACGTCTCAGAGTTGGCAAAATGGATCGGAGAATTCGAAAAAAGGGCGGTCACCTAATACTCATCGCAGATCACAAGGCTCATCGTCACATCGTGGCGGCACTGCAGGTTAGGTCGGCAACACGGTGGCGCCAAGGAGAGGGGTTCACCGCGATTCCCTTGACTAAACGACCAGCCGAGAATGCCCAATCCCCCCGCCCTTCTCCACCCTGATCTGCGCGGGGATGCGCTCCTTCATTGCTTCCACGTGGCTAATGATGCCTATCATCTTGCCGTTGGCGTTCAGTGAATCCAGCGCTGTCAGCGCAATCTCCAACGTGTCGCCGTCCAACGAGCCAAAGCCTTCGTCGAGGAACAGCGAATCGATGGACGTCTTGTGGCTCACCAAATCCGACAGCGCCAAGGCCAGGGCCAGGCTGACCAGAAAGCCTTCGCCGCCGGACAGGGTGCGTGTGTCGCGCGTGGTGTCGCCCTGCCACGCATCAACAATGTCCAGCTCCAGTTCCCCCGTGGGCTTGCGGCGCAGCAGGTAGCGGCCATGCAGGCGCGCAAGGTGGCGGTTGGCGAGCTGTAGCAAATGGTCCAGCGTGAGGCCCTGGGCAAACTTTCGGAACTTGTCGCCTTTGGCGGAGCCGATCAGGCTGTCCAGCCGCTGCCAGATGTCGGACTCCACGGTTTGCGCGTTGATTTGCTCAAACAACGCTTGCTGGTTTTTGCGGTGCTGCGCGTCACTGGCCAGCAAGGCGCGCTGGGCGCCGATTTGTTCGCTCAAGCTACCGCGCTGCGTTTCCAGCGCCGCCAGTTGCGTGGCGATGTCTTCGGGGGCCAGTGGCGTGAGGGCCTCTGCCTGCAACTGCGCGTGTTTGTCGCGGGCGGATTGCAGCAGGGCGCTCGCGCGCTGCTGTGCGGCGTGCAGGGATTCTTTCAAGGCCGTCAGGCGCAGGCGTTCTGGCTCGGGCAATAGGGCGGCCGCAAACGCAGACGCGTCGGCAAAAGGGCTCATCCGCAGGGCGGTGTGCCATGCGGCTTCAGCGTCCAACAAGGTTGCGCGTTGCTGCGCAAGCGCTGTCTGAGCCTGTGCGTGTCGGCCGTTCAGGGCGGCTATGGACTCGCTCAGGCGGGCTATTTGCTGGACGCAGGCGTCGAGTGCAGCGGGCAAATCAGCGGCGGCGACCTCCGCTTGCGCGGGCAGTGCTATCGCTGGTTCATTCGCACGACTGGCTTGCAGCTCGGACCAGCGTTGTGTCCACAGGTTTGCCGCTGTCTGCGTGGCGTCGCGCTGGGCTTGTTGGCGGGTGATGGCTTGGGCCAATTCTTGCAATTGGCGTTGGGTTTGTTGCCAGTGTTGCCATTCACCGTCCCGCTCTTGCAGCCAGGGCTTGGGCTCGGCTGGTAGGGCGAAGCCCGCCTCCGCCAATGTGGCTTGCAGGCTTGCCTCCAGGGTTGTAAGGTCTTCTTGGTTGTTTTGGCCGGTCTGCACCAGAGTCGCATGGCGGGCCTGCGCGTCTTGGGCCGATTGCTGCAACAGCGCAAGCTGGCTTTGCGCAGTTTGCAGGGCCTGGGTGCTTTGGTTGGCAGCGGCTTGGGCACGCTGCAACGTTTTCTCGCCCGTCTCCACAGCTTGCAGGTGGCTGGCGAGTTTGTCCAGTGCCTGCAACGCGGCTTGGTGCCCTGCGGCCACGGTCTCGGCGCTTTGCCAATCGTCACCGGTCAGTGGTGGTGCCGCATTCACTTGGCTGATGGATGCGGCCCAATCGGTTTGCCACTGGCTGATGTGCTGAGCGGTTTTATCTTGTTGGCTCAACCGCTCGGTTTGATTGGCTTTGCTCGCGGCCAAAGCGGCGGCGGCGGTGTGGCCTTGGGTCACCAGCTTTTCAAGCGCGTTCTGCTTCTCCTGCAAGGCGGTGGCGGTGGCCGATACGTCGAGTGCCTGGTAGGTCTCGATGCCGGGGTGCTTCACGGCGCCGCATAAGGGGCAAGCCTCGCCCGGCTGCAAGGCCAGGCGGTGTGCGTCCAGGCTTTGAATGCGGCGCTCTTGGTCGAGCAACTTTTGCTTGTCGGTTACTTGCTCTCTCAACGCCTTGTGCTGCTCGCGCAGCGCCACAACCGTTGCGGTTTGTTCGGTGAGTGCGGCCTCGCCTTGCCGCACCTGTTCGGCCAGCGCGGCTTGCTGAACGCTGAGTTCGCGGCGCTGTTTGGCCAATGCCTCCAGTTGTTGCCAACGGTTGACATGGCCTTGCTCGGCCTGCCACTGCGCGCGCAACTCCGCAGGCGTCTGGCCTGCCAGGCGTTGATCCTGTTCCGCCTGGGCAGATTGGTGCGCGGACTCTGACTCCGCTTTTGCCAGCGCCGCAGTTTCAACCACCGCGCCCTGGGCTGTGAGTGTGCGGCTGCGCTCGGCTTGTTCGTCTTGCAATGCCTGCAAAGCCACTTGCTGGGTTGCAAGGGCTTGTTGCAGCTTATGGCGTTGTTCAAACTGCTGGCGCCAGCCGCCCAGGCGCTCGCCCAGGGCGGCGCGCTGCGGGTGCGTGGCGCAGAAGTCGGCGTGCTGTTGGTGTTCTTTTTCTGTCAGCGTGAGCTGGCCTTGCGCGTTGTCCGCAATCTGGATGGCCAGGGTTTGGGCCAGGTGGTGCTGCTGGTAGTGGGTTGCCGTATCGCGTTGCTGCTCCCCTTGCAGCGTTGCCAGCACGGCTTCACTGTCGTTGCATGTGGTTTGGGCTTGCTGCCAGATGTGGTGCAGCGGCTTGAGCGCTTGCGCGGGCTCGCTGTCGGCCAGGCGTTGCAGATCGGGCATGGCAGCTTTCAACGCGGTTTCCGCATCACCGCGCGCGGCCTCGGTGGCTTGCACGTCTTGCACGCTGTGCGCCAGGTTCAAGTGCCACTGGCGTTGTGCCAAGGTGGTCTGGTGGGCAGTTTGCACGCCCGCCAGTTCGTTGCCCCAGCGTTCCACATCGGCTTGCATCGCATCGCGGTTTTCAGCACTCAACAGTTCCACGCCATCGGCGCGGGCTTTGAGTTGGTCCAGTTGCTGCTTGGCCTCCCGCGCCTGCTCAAACACGCTGCGCGAAATGTCGCCGTAAATCTCGGTTCCGGTCAGTTCCTCCAACAGCTCGGCGCGGTCGTTGGCGCTGGCATTCAGAAAAGCGGCAAAGCCGCCTTGGGCCAGCAGCATGGACTTGGTGAAGCGGGGAAAGTCCAGGCCGGTGATCTCGGCAATGCGTTTGAGTTTGTCGTTGCTCTGGCTGCTCAAAATCGTGCCCGTGCCGCTGGCGCGATCCACGCTGGCCAGTTCCACTTTGGGTGCTTGCAGCGCGCCGTCTACCTTGTCGCGGGCGCGGCGCTGGCTCCAGAAGGCGCGGTACACCGCGCCCTTCACCTCAAATTCCACCTCGGCCAGACAGTCCACCGTGTGGCGGGTCATGATGTCGTTGCTTGATGCGGAGATGCTTTTCAGGCGCGGTGTCTCGTGGTACAGGGCTAGGCAGATGGCATCCAGCAATGTGGATTTGCCCGCGCCGGTGGGGCCGGTGATGGCAAACAGGCTGTTGTCGGCAAAGGGGGCTTGGGTGAAATCGATCTTCCATTCACCCTTGAGCGAGTTGAGGTTCTTCAGGCGCAGGCTGAGGATTTTCATGCCTGCACCTCGGTGAGGCTGGTCACTACTGTGCGGTAGCGCTGGCCCAGGGCCAGTTGCAGTTCTGGTGTCAGTTCTTCCTGCGCCAGGCGGCGTGCAAACACATCGTCGGGGCTGAGTTCATCCAGGGTTTCGCTCACCTCGCCAACGATGCTGGCCGCGGCATTGCCACGCTGGCGGCGCACGCGCAACACATCCACTGGCAAGCCTTGCGTCATGGCTTCGATACGCGCCGGCAGGTCGGACAAATAATCGTCCTCCGCCACAGTGACTTCAAGCCATACGGATTGTTCGGCAGAGCCTTCAAGGGCGGCGGCGGTGATGGCAACGGCCAGCGCCAGCAGGTTGCCGCTGACAGAAATTAGTGGCTGGAAACGCGGCACAGCTAAGGGCGTGATGGCCGTCAGCCCATTCGCGCCCAGGTCCACTAGCAACACTTCCTTTTGCTGCCGCGCTTCGTCAAACCCCAGTGGGATGGGCGAGCCGCAGTAGCGAATGTGATCCAGTCCTCCAACTTTTTGCGGCTTGTGGATGTGCCCCAGCGCGATGTAGTCCACCGGCGGAAACGCAGACGTGGGGAAGGCATCGAGCGAGCCCACATAAATCTCGCGCACCGACTCGTTGCTGCTGGCCCCCACGGTGGTGAGGTGCCCGGTGGCAATTAGCGGCACGGTGCGACCCAGCTCTTGGGTCAGGGCCGTTTGGCGTGCGCGGCCCGCCTCAGAAACCGATTGGTAATAGGCCTGTATGGCCGCTTGCATGGACTGCTGCTTTTCCTCGGCACTCTGCCCCGCCTGGCTTTGCAATACGTCACGAGGGCGTATGAAAGGCACGGCGCAGACGATGCAGCCCGCCTCGCCCTTGCCGCCGCGGAAAGGCAGCACGACGACCTGGCTTGCCGGATCATCAATCGCGGCAACAACCGTCGAGCTGAGGCAGGCTAACAAGGCGCGACTTTCTCCCAAAGTGGCGACCGAATCATGGTTGCCCCCGAGCACTAACAGTGCAACACCCGCACCGTGCAGCCGCACCACCAACTGGCTGTACAGCTCACGTGCGTAGCTGGGTGGCGCGCCGGTGTCGAAGATGTCGCCCGCGATAAGCACCGCGTCCACCGCGTGCGCATCGACTTGGTTCAGCAGCCAGTCGATCAATGCTTGATGCTCTGCCTGACGGTTCTTGCCCATGAAATGCTGGCCCAAATGCCAGTCGGAGGTGTGAAGGATGCGCATGGTTGGGCGGTCAGGTCAGGGATGGTCAGGAGACAGCCATTTTGAGGCGAGAATTGGCCGTCGGATTCGACGTGTAATTTGCTCTGTTTTTGATAGCTTCTTGCGCACATTCCACGGTGGCTACAGGCCGATTTGGCATTAAATCAGCGTGACAGCCTCGCGCAGCAAATCCGCCGTCATCGGCAGGCCCCGTTTCTCAAACGCCGTGATAAGTTCTTGCGCTGGCCGTGCCGGGTTGGTCCAGCGGGCACGCATCTTTTTGATGGCTCTGAGCGCTGGTATTTCTTGCAACTGCAATTGGTTCATCAAGAATTCATCGGGGTGCTGGACTTCAATGCCGTAGGGCACCAATACAGCCATCGGAAAGTCCTTGGTGTTGAAGGTGACGATAGCGTCTGCGTGGCCAACAATGGCGGCGGCCACGACGTGGCGGTCATCAGGGTCTGGCAATTCGATGCTGTTGGCTAGTTTTTCGTAATTTGTCACCAGACAGTCGGGCACGCTGGCGTTCATGCGTTCGACGACCAGTGGTAGTTTGGCGGCGAGTTCTGGGCGGTCTTTGGCCAGGTTGCGAGTCCACTCCGCATGAATCGTGGCGCTCCAACGCGCATGGTAGAGGCGCTCAACGGCCAGACTCAGCAGGGTGTCACGGATCAATTGCGGGTAGAGGACGTTGGCGTCCAGAATGGCCGTGTAGCGTGCCGAGCCCGCCACTTAAAACTCCAACCCCAGCGCTTCAGACAGTTGGGTCAGGTCTTGCAGGGCCTGTTCCGATTGTTGTTGCTGCGCGGCCTGGTAGCGGCGCAGTTCTTCAAATTCGATGCGGCGGTGGCGATTGACCTTGCGGCATTTGAGGCGGTTGGCTTCGATTTCCTTGATGACGAAGGGGCGTGACACGTTCAAAAAATTGGCCGCTTCTTGCGTGGTGAGTTCGTGTTTTTGCGGCACCAGCAACATGGGCTCTTGTTTGGCCATTTGCCGCAATACGTCAGCAAAGAAGCGCAAGGCGCGGGGTGGTAGCTTCAGCACGGGTGTTTCGTGTTTTTCGTCGCCATCCGTGCCCACATCCAGAATGATGTTGATGTGATCCGCCTTGGAGTGATCCAGCGCCGTCACCAGGCATTGGTGGGCCACGGCTGCCATTTCGGCTTCGGCGGCGTTGGCGGGGTCTAGTACTTCTTGGTCTTTCATGGGGTGCTCCTTCGTGCAGCGGCCTTGGGGGCTGGCCAGTCGCAATAGTTGGGATCGTAGCATTATTCGCAGTAAACGAAATTGTCGAAGCAAATGAATTTGCTTGCTGGATATTTGATGAATTGAGAAAATTGTCCTGCCACGCCGAAAAAAGTTCATGCGAATCAATCACTTGCAAATCCATGGGTACTTGCTGGATATTTGACGGGCCCGACCATTGAGGCCTTCATCGCCCGCCTGCAAGCCGCGCAGGTGAAAACCGTTGTGGATGTTCGCGAGCTGCCACTGTCGCGCAAGAAAAGGGGTTTTCAAAATCGGCTTCGCAACCTCACGGTGCGCTACTTGCCGCCGGGCACGCTGTTTCCTACCGACGTGCGCAATACGATGCCTGGGTGATCCGCGAGGCTTTGCACAACGCCATCGCCCATCAGGACTACGCCGTTGGCGGGCGGGTCAATGTGATCGATACGGTGGGCAGTGGCATTCGGCGCATGTTCATCGAACAGCGCAAGCGGTTTTTCCCACTGCCGGACTATGTGATTGAGCCAGAGCAGCAGCGGGTGGAGGTGCGTATTACCGGGCGAATTCTCGGTGAGCAGTACACCCACGCACTGATGCAGCAGCCAGATTTGTCGTTAATGGATGTGTTCTTGCTGGACAAGGTACAAAAGCGGGTAGATCAGGCTGATCAGTAGCCACCGCGCGATAAGCTTGCTGCGGATCGCTCGGCTCATTCGGGTTGGTCATCGCCAGCCGCCCATCTCGCATCAGCGGGCGCAGGTAGTTGTTGCGCACGTAGCGTGAATGCCGTTGCAGCAAAATCGCCAGCTCTTCCGCGCGCCAGTCTCGCAAGCGGCAGACTTCCACAATGGCGTCACACACTTCACCGGGCGGATGGCGTTGCCCGATGGCCCCAATTCTTGCCGCAAGCGCACCCGGCAGCTCATTCAGCAGGGCTTTGCGTTGCGTGTCTTGCTCGTTGGCGAGCATGGCAGATACGCCTTCAGGGGTGGTAGATAGGGCATCGGCCTTGGTAGATAAGCCGTCAAGCTTGGTAGATAAGCCTTCTGGCTCACCAGATAAGGCCTCGGGGTTACTGCATAAGCCGCTATCCAGTAACCTCTCGGTCGGTACATAGTAAGTGGCTGAGCCTCGCCCCTTTTGGGCCAGCAGCCCCGCATCGCGCATGCGGCGCAGGGACTGGCTGGCGGTCAAGGTGTCCACCTTGGTCAACTCGCGGTAGGTGCCGTTGTTGATGGCACCGGCCTCGCGCACCACGATCAGGGCCTTGGCTTCGTCCTCGCTCAGGTGCAGGTCTTTGAACTGGGCCAGCCAGGCAATGTCTTCCTCTCCCAAGAAGTGGTGAAAGAAGTAGCGGGCCACAAACTGGTCGTTACCCCGGTCGGACTCAAACAAGGGCGGCGTCAGACCCGCCTGCTCCATGCTCTCGCGCATGACGCGGATGCCGCTGCCTTTGGTTTCGGCCAGCCGGGTGTCGTACAGGGCGGCGGCGATCTTGGGGTTGCGCAATTGGGAGCCGGGTTCGCCCAGGTGGTCTTGCGACTTGAGCGAAAAGCCAGGGTTGCGAATCTCCAGCCGGTTGGCGTAGCGAATGATTTGCACAGGGCTGTGTGCGGATAGCTGCGGTGCATCAGTGCGTTGACCAGGGCTTCGCGAATCACCCGCAGGGGAATGGCGGGTGTATCGCGCCGTTGCAGGTCGCCTTCTTCCAGTGCAAAGCCCTTGGGCAAGTCGTCCAGAATGGCGGCCTGGGCGCGGCGCACCAAACGCAACAGTGGGTCGCGCAGGTCGATGGTGTCAAAGCGGCGGTCTGGGTGGGGCACCCATTCCCGGCCGGGCACGCGGATGTAGTCCACCCGCATCATGGGGAAGCAGCGGCGCAGCGCCACCGGTTTGCCAAACAGCATGAGGCCGGCCACCGTGGGTTGCCAGGCTTCGGGGTTGGGGCCTTGCGGGTTGCGGCGGATGCAGCCCAGGGATTGCAGCAAGTCTTCATCACTCCAGCGCAGTTCTTCGGCATCGGGGTTGGCCGCGGCGCGGGACTGGCGGTAGTCGGCAATGGCTTCGGGTTGCAGATCTTCCAGGGTTGCATCGGCTACCAGCGTGGAGTCAAAACTTTCCGTTTGGCGGCCTTGGTAGAAGACGGCCAGGTCGTCGTCGGTGCAGTGCTGGTCGGTGCTGCTGATGCGGCGCAGCGCGCCTTTGGGCAGGCCTTGGGCCTTGAAGAAGACAGGTTTATCTTGCGGTTGTGCCTCGGGCACATGGACCACCAGCACGGTCTTGCCGTGGATGAACTCAGAGCTGATTTCCACGCGCACGGGTTGGTTGAATGTGTTGCGGCATTGGGTGGCAATCTCGGCACCCAGCTTTTCAGGCTGGTCAATGCCTTCTACTTCATAGGCGGGGAATAGTGCCTGGTCTTCACGCACCACGCCCAGCAGCAACCAACCACCGCCCAGTCCCGGCTCGTTGGCGAAAGCGCAGATGGTTTCCAGAATGGACTTGCCAGCTTCCGAGGCGCGCTTGGCTTCTATGTGCTCGTTTTCGTCGAGCAGATTGAGGCTTTCCAGCAGTTCATAGGCCGTCACGCCGGGACCTCTTGCACTAGGTCTGCGATGGTCCAAATGAAGTTGGATAGTTCGTGGCTTTTGCGCATCCTTGGATTCTCACACTACTCTGGGGCGAATACAGGTGGCCGTTACTGTATCGATGGTGTTGTTGCTGCCGGAGTGACAGCGGTAAAGCCTGTGCAACACTTTGCTATTGTTTTAATAGCTTCCAATCCATATTGCACGAAGTCTAGCGGCCTATTTCCACTTAAACCTGCGGCAAATACTGGTCCAGCAGTTCTTGCACCGCATCCGCCTGCCGTTCGTCCCTGCGACGTTTGAGCGCTTCGCGGTCGGGTTGCTTGGCCAGCCAGCGCTTGAACGCAACAAAGGTGGCTGGGTGGACCGTGTTCATGCGCGCCATGGTGCCATTGGTGGCCACGATTACGGCAGAAAAGCCGGGTGAATCCAGCAGCACGTTGGCGCGGCGCGCCTGAACCACCCAAAAATCATCGTCCTCGGCGCTGAGTTTGATGGGGTGTGGGTCGTCGCCCGCCCTCTCTCGGCGGATGATGTCCACCTCAAAGCCGTCTTTGTTGACGGCCGTGTATTTTTGGCTTCTGCGGATGCGGAATGTGCTGTCCACTTTCTTGAGCACGCCTAGCATGGAGCTGTCAACCTTGGCAAGCTGGGTCGAGAAGAGGATGCGTTTGCGGGTGTCCCACAGCAGGTCCATGTCGCGGGTGGCCAGCGTGGCCGAATCCAGCCGCACCCCGGCGGTGGCTTCAAATGCGTACAAAGCGTGGGTGCCGACCACGCGAGAGTGCGGGCTCAGTTGCGTACTGGCCAGGCGGCTGAGCAGCGCCACCACCAGTGGGTCCACCCGGCCCACGCGCAGGGCACGGTTCAGGCGCTGGTGTTGTTCCAGGGCGGCTTTGAGGCCGGAAACCCGCTCGGCGCTTTCGCGCTTGCGCTGGGTGAAGCGCTCGTAGATGGCTTCGGTCTCAGATGTGCGGGCTCCGAGGCTGGTCTCGGCCCCGGCGGGGGTGGTGCGCACCAGGTATTTGGCATCGGGCGCAGACGCAGGGCCAGCATGCCAGTACATGCCGCCGCGCACGTGGGCGGCTTCTGCTTGGGCTTCTTCCAAAGCCTCATAGGTGGAAACGGCATCGATGTACTGGCGGGCAATGGTGGCGCTGGTTTCTAGCATTTCGGCATATTACATCTGTCTTGATGTTTGTACCGTAAATTGTTGTTATTCAATAGTTTACAGCTCCTATGACACTGCGCGGGCTGGGAGGTTGGGCGCTGTGGCTTGGCATTTGCTCGCCTATTGATCTCTGTCTGCCCGGTTTTCACGCGGTCTGGGCGACCTTTTTGCCCATCGCCGTCAGCCAGCTCCAACAAACACGCGGGCATGGCGGGCCAGGGCTGACCGCTGTGCGGGTCACGTGCCGCGTAGCGGTAGCCATGCTGGTCAGACACCCAGCCCAGCGGCCCACAACTGGTGGTGGCCACCGACATGGTGTAGCCGCCGGGGGTTTGCATATGGCGCAAGGGGGCTTGATGGATGACCGCCTCGATGGCCTGCAACAGGGCCGCATCGCCCTCGCGCGCAAAGCCGCGCAGCAGCACGGCGCCGGGCGCGATGGGTGTGTGCGCGGCCCCGGCGTGCGGGGGCAAGTGGTCAAAGAGGTCCATGGACGGTAGCTGCCGATTTGGCACTAATCCTGCGCCAACATCGCGGCCAAATCCCGCAAACCAATCGCCTGCGCCCCGTGGCGCAGGGGGATGCGCTCCTGCCCTGGGTACACCACGTAGCGCTGCGCTATCTGCAGGTCGTCACAGGCAATGGCGAAGCCCTTGTCCGGGCTGGGCGCCATGGAGCGTTTGACCTCAATGGCGATCTCGGGTTGGCCGCCTTGCTCCAGTACCAGGTCAATTTCTGCGCCGACCTGGGTGCGGTAGAAGTAAGGTACACGGCGACTACCGGCGGCCTGGATCAGGTTCTCGATGCAATGGCCCTCATAGCTCAGGCCGCACACGGGGTGGCCCAGCAGGTCGTTCAGGGTTTCCAGTTCCAGCAGACCGTGCAGCAGGCCGCTGTCGCGTACATACACCTTGGGCGATTTGACCAGCCGTTTGCCCAGGTTGCCACCCCATGGGCGCAGCCGGCGCACCAGTTGCAGGTCCACCAGCAGGTCGATATAGCGGTCTATGGTGGGCTTGGCCACGCCCAGCGCGCTGGCGATGCGCGACTGGTTGAGCACACTGCCCTGGTTGTGGGCCAGCATGGTCCACAGGCGGCCGATGGTCTCGGCGGGCAGGCGGGGCGCGAACATGGGCACGTCGCGCTCCAGGTAGCTGCGGATAAAGTCGCGCCGCCAGTCCAGGCTTTGGGCGTCCCCAGCAGCCAGTAGGCTGTCAGGAAAACCGCCGCGCAACCACAGGGTGCTGTCGGCAATGCCGGCCGCATCAGCCTCACCCACGGTGATCGGGGCCATATCGACGTACGCCACACGCCCGGCCAGTGTTTCGCTGCTCTGGCGCATCAGGTCCAGCGCCGCCGAGCCCAGCAACAAGAACTGCCCGCTGCGCTGGCCGGCCTGCCGGTTGTCGTCGATGATGCCGCGCAAGATTTCAAACACGCCCGGGGCGCGGTGGATCTCGTCCAGGATGACCAGCTTGCCCCGCTGCGCGCGCAGGTAGGTGTCAGCATCTTCCAGCCGCAGGCGGTCGCCTGGGCGCTCCAGATCCAGATACACCGCGCCGCCGGGCCAGTCCGTTGCAAGGGTGCGGGCCAGCGTGGTCTTGCCCACCTGGCGCGGCCCCAACAGCACCACGGCGGGGGTTTGCAGCAGTTTTTGGCGGACGGTGGACTCGAATTGACGGCTTATCATTGCTGTAATTTTAACTTCTCGCGTTACTTTGGTAGTATAAATTGGTGTATTGCCGAATATCAAGTGCCCTCGGTGGGTATGAATACGATCAGGTAGCTATCTTTTTCGTAGCTGTATGTGCTTATTCCGAGAGGGCTGAATGGCGATTTGACATCAAACCCGCAGCGTTTTGGGGCTTGGCGTACCATCCTCACGGTTCCACTTCGCCCCTTACCCTGCCCGATACCGGGCGCCAACGGAGAAAGCCATGTTCAGTCACGTGATGGTCGGTGTTAACGACCTTGAGGTCTCCCGCAAGTTCTACGACGCTTTGCTCGGCACCCTGGGCATTGCCCCCGGCATTGCCAACAGGAGCCGTTACTTCTACCGCAGCCCCACCGGCACCTTTGGTATCACCACGCCAATCAATGGCGAGCCGGCTACCCACGCCAACGGCGGCACCATCGGCTTCACCATGGCATCCGTCGAGCAAACCGATGCCTTCCATTCAGCCGGCGTCGCCAACGGCGGCACCACTTGCGAAGACCCACCGGGCTGGCGCGATGGTTCGGTGGGCAAGCTGTATCTGGCCTATCTGCGCGACCCGGACGGCAACAAGATTTGCGCGCTGCATCGGCCGGCCAAGTAAGGCGCCATCGCACTTGGACCCTGACGGTTGGTCAGCCAGCGCTTCGAGGAACCCATCTGCTATGTTTCGAGCCATGTCCCCAGTCCGTTACCTCTTGTGTGCCAGCCTGCTGTTCGGCGGCACTGCGCATGTCGTCCACGCCAAAACGCCCGGCGAAGTTGAAGTGGGCCAAACCGTGCGCGAGGCCAAAATGCGTGGCCTGAACGGTCCTGATCGCACGCTGTCGGCCTATCGCGGCAAGGCCTTGTTGATCAATGTGTGGGCCAGTTGGTGCGGCCCGTGCCGGGCCGAGATGGGCACGCTGGAGCGGCTGGCGTGGCAGGAGCAGTCGATACCGTTTGCGGTGATCGGCATTTCCACCGACGACCATGAGACGGCGGCCAAGGGCTACTTGCGTGCCTCCAACGCCACGCTCAACCACTACATCGACAAAGCGCTGGAGCTGGAGAACATGCTCGGTGCCGACCGGCTGCCGCTGACCATCCTGCTGGACGCGCAGGGCAAGGTGCTGGGCAAGCACTACGGCGCCAGGGAGTGGGACCAGCCCGAGGCCAAAGCGTGGATCGAGTCCAGGCTGCGGGGCAGGAAGTAGGGCGCGGCTGGACTCCAAGACTGGGCTGCAAGACGCTTGTTCAAGCGTGACATTTGCAGTACCATTAACAACACGATTAATAGCATTGTGAATGTCAGCATGGCCCACATCAGCGCCAACGACCTCAAGACCAAAGGCATTTCTGCTATCGAACTGGCGCTCAGCACTGCGCCTGAGGCGATTGTTTCCGTTCGGGGCAAAGATCGGTTTGTGGTGATGGACATCTCGCATTACCACTACCTGCGCGAATGTGAGCTTGATGCTGCGCTAGCCGAAACCCGCGCCGACCTCGCGGCTGGCCGCGTTGTGCAGGAGTCGCCCGAGGCCCATTTGGCACGCTTGGATGCGCTGTGAGCTCACCGAAAGTGCCCAGACCGCTGTTCGCACTGCTCTTTACCGACCAATACAACCGCCGCGCCGCCAAGTTCTTGAAGCGGCACCCGGAGTTGCGTGGCACCTACCTCAAAACCTTGCAGTTGCTGGAGGCCAACCCTCTGCACCCGTCATTGCGATTGCACGCCTTGCACGGCAAATTGGAGGGCCTGCATTCAGCGTCCATTAACTTGTCGTACCGCATCACACTGGAGCTTTTGATTCAAGACCAGCAGATCATTCCGGTGAATGTGGGTGACCACGATGCCGTGTACTGAAATCTCGCCGGCGGCCACGCCATGACCCACACGCTTACCCACGCCGTATCCCGCCTACGCACCACGCGCCTGGCGCGTAGCGCCAAGCCCTTCTTGGCGCGTGGCGGTTCGCGTGGTCTGCGCTGCGCGGGCTGCCGCTTGATCCCCAGCCACTGCATGTGTGCCCTGCGCCCAGCGGTGCCGACGCGCGCCGGGGTGTGCCTGATCATGTGCGACACCGAGCCACTCAAGCCCAGCAACACCGGCTGGCTGATTGCCGACGTGGTGGCCGATACGGCCGCCTTTGGCTGGGCGCGCACCGAGGTAGACCCCGCGCTGCTGGCGCTGCTGGCCGATCCGCAGTGGCAGCCCTATCTGGTTTTCCCCGGAGAGTTTGTGGCGGCCGAGCGGGTGGTCACGCACATGCAGCCGGTCGCGCTCGACGCTGTCACGCAAGTGGCTGAGGGTAAGCGAGCGCTGTTCGTGCTGCTGGACGCCACCTGGCCCGAGGCGCGCAAGATGTTCCGCAAGAGCCCCTATCTGGACCACCTGCCGGTGCTGAGCCTGCAGCCGGAGCAGCTCTCGCGCTACCGCCTGCGCCGCTCCCGGCGCGACAACCACATCTGCACATCTGAAGTGGCGGCACTGTGCCTGGACTTGGCCGGCGAGCCGCTTGCCGCACAGACGCTGGAGGCCTACCTGGACGTGTTCACCCACCACTACCTGCAGGCCCGAAACCAGTTGCCGGTGGACCTGGAGGACGCGGCGCATCTGCGTTTGAATGCCTTGCGTATACTGTGATTGCGCACAGTACTTCGAACCCGCAACATGCCCATCACCACAGACACCCTGCGCCGCTACGCCGTGGCGCGCACCCTGTTTGCGCCCACCACCTTGGATCGGGCCATCACCAGGCTGGGCTTTGTGCAGGCCGACCCGATTCGCGCCCCGGCGCGGGCGCAAGACCTGACGCTGCGCCACCGCGTCAAGGGCTACTGCGCAGGCGATCTGGAGCGACGCTATCCCCTGCTTGCCATTGAAGAAGACTTCTTCGTCAACTATGGCTTTCTGCCCCGCGCCACCCAGGCGCTGATGCACCCGCGCACGCCCCGCACCGCGCTCACCCCCACGCGGCGCAAGCAGATGGACGCGGTGCTGGACTTTGTGCAGGCGCATGGCGTGGTGCACCCGCGGGCGGTGGACGCACACTTTGCGCACGGCAAGTCGCGCAACTGGTTTGGCGGCTCCAGCAACGCCAGCACGCAGTTGCTCGACGACATGCACTACCGTGGCCTGCTACGCATTGCCGGTCGCGCCAGTGGCGTGCGCACCTATGCCGCACGGGTGGCCGCCGAAGACGCGCCCGACCCGCAGCAAGCCATGGATGCGCTGGTGGATGTGATCGTTCACAAATACGCGCCACTGCCCGAGCGATCTTTGAGCGAGCTGATCAGCCACCTGCGCGGCGGTGCACCGCAGTGGGCCCACTTGCGGCGCGACGCCCTGGCGCGCGCCAAAGCGCGCCTGGCCAGTGCCACGGTAGACGGCCAGACCTACTATTGGCCCGCCGACGAAAACCCCGCCTCCCGCCGCCATGCGCCCAACGAGGTCGTGCGCCTGCTGGCCCCGTTTGACCCGCTGGTGTGGGACCGCCGCCGCTTTGAGCACCTGTGGGCTTGGGCCTATCGCTTCGAGGCCTATACCCCAGCGCCCAAACGCGTACGCGGCTACTACGCGCTGCCGCTGCTGTGGCATGACCAGGTGATTGGCTGGGGCAATGTGTCGGTGGCCGACGGACAGATGCAGGCAGAGCTGGGCTACGTAGCCGGCAAGCCGCCACGCGATGCCGCGTACCGGCGCGCGCTGGCGGAAGAGCTGGACCGGTTGAGGGCTTTCCTACACTTGATAGCCCTCTAGTTCCACCTATCTCCAGCGGCCTTCGATAGGCTCACGTCGAACGGTGAGGAGTTCGGCCTGAAAGGGCTGGCCTTGTGCTGGTTCAACCGCAGGCGCACCAGATTTTGCGGTCGGTGTGTGTACGGATACTTGTTCCAGCAGGCGATAAGGAACGCGGCCGGAAGTGGTGAAAGCTTGGGCGCGGTTGAGCCAGTCGAGGGTGGGCATGTGGCGGGCTTACTTCGCGGCGATTTGGTAACGATCCTTCAACTGGTTCATGGGGCTGGCCCAGGTAACCAGTCCCATGTGCTGTAGGCAACCCGTAACGATACCGGGGTGAATATCGACTTCCTTCGCAAATTTGCGCACCCCGGTAGTGGTGAGTTGGATCTGCCCCAGACGTCTGCGATCAGCGGGCGGAATCAGTACGTCAGCCGCAAACTGATCTGCCTCTTTTTCTTCTTTGCTCTCTGCTGCCGAGCCAGCGCTGGCATCGTCCAGAAACACTGCTTTTTTGGGGTGTTTGAGGATGTGTGCTACTTCATGAAAAAAACTGAACCAGAACACATCATTCCACTTGCCTAGCAGTGACATTTGTATCAACGGAAGGCCACCCAGCCAGCGCGCAACGCCACTGACATGGGTGCGCGGGAAGGGGGGTACAAAAGCCAACACCACCCCAGCCTCAGCACACCGTGCCCGCAAGCCGACGCCTATTTCTGCCGCAGGTCGGGTGCTGAGCGAACGAAGGTCTGCGATGCTGGCTTGCAACTTTTCCGCGCTGAAGGCAGGAATATCGGCTTTCAGTGCCTGCAGTTCACCCAGGCGCAGCCAGGCGGTGATGGCGGCGTTGTCGGTTTGCTTGGCGGGATTGGCTCGGCGGAACGCCGCTTGCACGCGGTCGTACTGTCCGTGCCAACCTTCCGGCGACGCGACGCCGAAAAAGCAAAGAGCAGGCTCAATCAACGACGCCTTGAAGGATTGCGTCAGCCGACCTGCAGGCAAATGGCCGGCATCTTGCAATTGCTTGAGAGGAAACTTGCCAAGCCAGTCGAGTCGGCTTTCTGCCCGATTGGCATCGCGCAGCCTGGCCATGTATTCGCGGTAGCGTGATTCGCGGGCAAGCCAAAAATGTGCAGGAGTACCCAACACGCGTTCAAGCTCCAAAGCCGTATCTTCCGTAATTTCTTTGGTGCCCAGCACCATCTCATTGACGGCGTTGATGGGCCGACCCATACGGCGGGCCAGTTCGGCCTGTGCAATGCCGCGCTCTTCAATCAGCTCGGCTAAGGTGTCGCCTGGCGGCGAAACCTCTGCTGGGCGGTAGCTCAAATTTTGTTCAGTCATGGTAGTCCACCACTTCAAGGATATAAATGCTGTCTATGGCGGGCCAATCAAGGCCACCATCGGGTTTGGCGGGCGGTGGTTGCTTTTGCGGTTTCACAATGAGCCGCAGGCCGCCGTGTAAGCGCGCCGAGAACTGCCCGGCACGATCGTTTCTAAGTTCTTCCCAATGGCCTGGCAGGTTGCGCATGTCTTCCATGGATTGCGCAGCGTCAAGGTCATCCAATCGGGCTCTGAGCTTTTTGGCGTTTTCGGGGCCATGTGCCTTGGTGACTTGTTTCGAGCTCTCAAAGAACTCTTTGTCTTTAGCGCTGAGAAAGTCGATTTTCAATTTATTATCCACCCTTGGGATGGATGAGTATATCGAAATGATTCGAAAACAAGGACTTAATTTCGGTGGCTGGGCTCGCTGCGCCTTTCCAGCAGGCGCTTGCTGGTGTCAAAGAGCAGGCATTTGCCTTGGGGCTTGCCACCGACTTGCACTGTGACGTCATTCCAGGCGCTCAACTTAGGTAGATTTGCTTCGCGTTCGATCACCGAACCATCGTTGTCGCCACCGGCGACAATCTGAACATTTACGAGCAGCCCCCCATGCCCCAAGACCTACCCCCACGGCCCGAGCCCGTGATTGCCCCAGAAATGTGCGAGGCCTGCGCCGGGGTGCAACAAAACTGGCGCCGCGCGCGCGGTCACCCGGAGCTGATGCAGGGCACCCACCGCACCGTGGCGCACAAGCACGGGTCGGTGACCATCACCAAGTACCGCTGCGAGCGCTGCGGCACCATCTGGGAGTACGAGAACAACAAAGTCAACCGCCATGCGGGTTGGTCGGTGCTGGGGCGATAGCTCCGTTCGGACTCTCCATGCGGATCGTCTGCACGTCACCCCGCGCCATTGGCGTGTGCTGCAACCTCGGCATGTGCCATGGTCAGTGCAGCGAATACTTGGCCGCTTGGGTCATCCCTCGATTTGAAGGGATTGACGCCGCCAACTCCGCCATGCACTACGTAGACCGTGCGGTGGCGAATATCACCCCTACCTGCCAGCGCGGCCATGACAAACAGCTTCGACAACGCGACGCAAGAGGCCTTGGCTGAGTTGGATGACGAGAGAGAACCTGCAACAAGCTTGGGAACGTGTCAAAGCCAGGGGCCACCCAGAATGGCTGCCCCCCTATGCCGATTGCCGAAGGAATCTTCGGCGCGAGCGACCGGTCACTTTTCGGCGCGCCAAAAGACGCTTGTCTGAAGGGAAGCAACAACAATGCATCTGCTTGCCTTCATGGAACCTAAATTCCAGTTTTAGCTTCTCATTAATGCATCAAAACACTTGCATCTGCTTCCCAATGGGATATCATTGCGACTCAAATTGATTGCTCATAGGCTAGCAACATGTCCTCTGAATTCAACCATCTACGGGTAGAGCAGCTCCAGTCAGCGGTGAAAGCCTATCGGGTTTTGCTGGCGAAACGGGCACCGTCGCGCGGCTGGCTGAAAGAAATCCGCGAGGCTCTCGGTCGTACTGAGCGTCAACAAGCCGAGCGCTTGGGAATTTCTGGCTCCACGCTGCACAAGTCTGAACAATCAGAAGCGCAGGAGCGCATCACGCTCGGTCAACTGCGCAAGTTGGCCGACGGCCTGGACTGTGAGCTGGTTTACGCCCTCGTGCCCCGCAAGCCCTTAACCGAGGTGGTGCAGGACCGTGCGAAGCAACTGGCGAGAGACGAGGTGTACGGGGTGGCGCATACGATGAGCCTGGAAGACCAAAGGCCCACGGACGAGCGCATCCAAAGGCAGGTAGCCCGTCGCGCTGAAGAGCTGCTGCGCGGGAAGTGGTCCGACCTATGGCGCTAGAACTCGACGCTCTCGACGAGCAAGACGGGCAGACCCCACTGGACCCGGACGAAAAGGCGGGACTGATTCCGAGGCACATCGAAACCAAGGGTGCGCTCAATGACTGGGAGCAGGAAAACATCCTTCAGGCCACCAAGTGGCTCCGGCGGGCCAAGATTCCAGCGGTGCTATCTGAAGGCTTTTGCCGAGATTTGCACCGAAGGATGTTCAACAAAACCTGGAAGTGGGCGGGCACGTTTCGCAAGTCGGACAAGAACATCGGTTGCGATTGGGCCTTGGTCACGGTCAATCTGAATCAACTGTTTGGCAATGCGCAATATTGGGTTGAAAACAATACGTTTGCGCCGGATGAGCTGGCCGCACGGTTTCACCATGCCTCGGTTTGGATACATCCGTTCCCCAACGGAAACGGCCGTCATTCACGCATGATGGCCGACGCTTTGCTGAAGCAATTGGGGCGACCCGTTTTTAGCTGGGGCGGTGGCGCAAACCTGGTCAGCGCCAACGAAGTGCGGGCTCGGTATCTCGCCGCATTACGAGCCGCAGACAAGAATAACTTCACGGATTTGTTGGCTTTCGTGCGCAGCTAAAGCGCTCGCAGAAGAAGTCTTCAGCTCGACATCACTAAGCAGTAGGTCACCACCGGCAACAATTCGGTCCACGTCTGGCAGGCTCCAACAGCCTGCTGCCAGACTGGGTAGTATGGCCATCTCACACCACCAACGCTACGGCCCCACACGATGAAAACCCGACCCGCACGCGCGCAAGTTCCGATCGAGCTGACCTGGAACCTCGACGATCTGTTTGTCTCCCCGGCCGATTGGGAGACCGCGCTGGAAGGCGTGGACGCGGCGCGCGCCGAGGTCAGCCCCTACCAGGGCCGACTAGGCAACAGTGCCACCACCCTGCTGGATTGCCTCAACACGGTGGAGGCAATCCAGCAGCGCTTCATTCGAGTCATGACCTTTGCCCACCTGCGCAACGCGCAGGACGGCACCAACCCACACGGCCAGGCCGCCATGGCGCGCGTGGCCGCCCTCGGTGCCCGGCTGAGCGCCAGCCTGGCCTTTGTGGACTCGGAAGTGCTGCAACTGCCAGACGGCATGGTGGAGCAGTTCCTGGCTGCCGAGCCCGGCCTGGCGGCCCACACCATCTACTTGCAAGACCTTCTGGAACTGCGGCCGCACCGGCTCAGCGCCGATACCGAACAGGTGTTGGCCTCGCTGGGCGAGGTGATGGGTGCGCCCTCGATGATCTACAACCGCTCCAAGACCAGCGACATCCAGTTTGCGCCGTTCAGCGACGCGGCAGGCGCGGTGTACGCCAACTCCTTCAACTCGTACGAGTCCAACTACGAGTCGCACGAAGACTGCAGTGTCCGGCGTGGCGCCTGGCAGTCGTTCAGCGCGGGGTTGAAGGCCTACAACCACACCTATGCGGCCACCTTCGCGACCGAAGTCAAGAAGAACGTGGTACTGGCGCGCCTGCGCCAGTACCCCAGTACGGAGGCGTTTCTGTTGCAGGCCCACAAGGTCCCGATGGCGCTGTACAGCAACATCCTGCAAATCATCCAGACCGAGCTGGCGCCGCACATGCGTCGTTATGCCCGGCTGCGCCAACGCGTGCTGGGCCTGGACAAGCTGCTGTATTGCGACATCAAGGCACCGCTGGACCCCGAGTTCAACCCCCGCGTGACCTATGACGAAGCCTGCGAGCTGATCCTCGATGCACTGGCGGTGATGGGGCCGGATTACTGCGCCTTCACGCGCACGGCGCTAAAGGAGCGCTGGGTGGACCGATCCGACAATGTGGGCAAATCATCGGGGGCCTTCTGTGCCTCGCCCTATGGGGTGCACCCGTTCATCCTGATCACCTGGGCCGACTCGATGCGCAATGTGTTCACGCTGGCGCACGAACTTGGCCACGGCGGGCATTTTGGTCTGGCGATGAAACACCAACGGCTGGTCAACACCCGCCCGGCCATGCCCTTTGTCGAGGCGCCGTCAATCATGAACGAGATGCTGCTGGCGCACCACGTCCTGGGCCAGAGCCAGGACAAGCGGATGCGTCGCTCGATCATCATGCAGGTGCTGGGCACCTTCCACCACAACTTCGTGACGCACCTGCTAGAGGCTGAGCTGCAAAGGCAGGTGTACGCCCTGGCGGAGGCGGGCCAAGCCATCACCGCGTCGGTGCTGAACCAGCGCAAGGGCGATATCCTGCGGGCCTTCTGGGGTGACACGGTGGAGATCGACGAGGGCGCTTGCATGACCTGGATGCGCCAGCCCCACTACTACATGGGTCTGTATCCCTACACCTACTCGGTTGGCCTGGTCGCCTCGACGGCGATGGCCCGACTGGTCCACGACGAGGGGCAACCGGCGGTGGAGCGCTGGTTGAATGTGCTCAAGGCCGGTGGCACGCTCAAGCCGCTGGAGCTGATGCAGGCCGCCGGTATCGACATGCATTCGCCAGCGCCGATTCATGACGCCGTGGCCTATGTGGGCAGCTTGATCGACGAGCTTGAGTTGGCCTTTCCGGTTTGAGGCACAGGCGCTACGCGATGCCAGGCTACCAAGTCAAACACGAAACCCACATGCTGGGCAATTCGCGCTTCGAGATCCGTTCGCTGCTGGACCGCCAGCAGTATGCCGACCCCGATGGCGCGGCGCTGGCGGCGGGCATCTCGTGCGCGTCCTGGCCGCTGTTTGGCATGGTCTGGCCCTCGGCACGCATGCTGGCCAATGCCATGCAGACCTACCACATCGACGGCAAGCGCATTCTGGAAGTGGGCTGCGGCTTGGCGCTGGCCAGCCTGGTGATCCATCGGCGCCTGGGCGACATCACCGCCAGCGACTGCCATCCACTGACTGAAGGGTTTCTGCAAGACAACCTGCGCCTCAACCACTTGCCGCTATTGAAGTACCAGACCGGCCACTGGGACCGCGAGAACCTGGCGCTGGGCAAGTTCGACCTGATCATTGCCAGCGACGTTTTGTACGAGCGCAACCAGCCCGAAGTGCTGGCGACCTTTATCGACCGGCACGCCAACGAGCGGGCCAACATCATCGTGCTGGACCCTGATCGCGGCAACCGCAATGCCTTCTGCCGCAGCATGGTGGCGCGGGGTTATGCGTCGGACGTGCAACGGGCCGGACGCAGCCAATGCACGGGCGAGGCCTACAAGGGGCATTTTTTGAACTTCAGCCGCTGAGCTTGGTACGCATCACCGGGCGTCTGCACGTGATTGACTTCGCGCCCACAATTCGGGTTTCTGGGCGCTGTTCGCCCGCCCCACCAAAGGATCCCGACCATGACTAACCAAGCCGGCCTTCCCATCAACCACCCGATCACCAAGAAGTGGCCACCCCAACACCCCGAGCGGCTACAGCTCTATTCGCTGCCCACGCCCAATGGCGTGAAGGTGTCGATCATGCTGGAGGAGATTGGCCTGCCGTATGAGCCGCATCTGGTCAGCTTCGAGACCAACGACCAGATGTCGCCAGAGTTTCTCTCGCTCAACCCCAACAACAAGATCCCGGCCATCATCGATCCCAATGGTCCGGGTGGCCAGCCGCTGGCGCTGTTCGAGTCCGGCGCGATTCTGCTGTACCTCGCCGAAAAGACGGGTCAGTTCATTGCGCTGGATGCCGCACAGCGCTACCAGACGATCCAGTGGCTGATGTGGCAAGTGGGTGGCGTCGGCCCGATGTTTGGACAGGTTGGCTTCTTCCAGATTTTTGCCGGCAAGGATTTTGAAGACAAGCGACCACGTGACCGGTACGTGGCCGAGAGCAAGCGCCTGCTGGGCGTGCTGAACCAGCGCCTGGCGACGCGCGCCTGGATCATGGGCGACAGCTACACCATTGCCGACATCGCGACCTTTCCGTGGGTGCGCAACCTGATCGAGCGCTACGAGGCCGCTGACCTGGTCGGCATTCAGGACTTCCCGCATGTAACCCGCGCCCTGGCGGCGTTTGTGGCGCGGCCGGCGGTGGCGCGGGGTCTGGAAATACCGCGACGCGGCTGATGCGTCGCCGACTGCGGCGTCCCTCAGCCCTGGGTCTTCATGCGGACGAAGAACTGCGCGCCATCACGATGGCCAACACCACACAGCCCAAGCCGACCCACTGCCAAGTGTGAATCGTCTCACCCAGGAACAGCGCCGACAACAACAACCCCGACACCGGCAACCAGACCGTTGCCAGCGAGGCGCGCGCGCCGCTGGTTTTGGCGCTGCCCGCGTACCACAACAGAAAACCTCCGACCGTCGGCACCCAGGCGTAATAGGCCACGCCCAACAAGGCCGGTGTACTGAGCGTGGAGGGTAAAGCCTGCAGGGCGAACCAGGCCGGCACGGCCGACAGCAACAAGCCCCCGGCGCACATCAGGGTGGACAGTGCCAGGGCGGGCACCGGTTGGGACAGGCGTTTGTTGGCCAGGATGAACACCGCCTCGCAGGCAATGGCGCCCAGCACCAGGGCAATACCGGCCAGCCTGTGGTTGGCTGGGGTACTGAGCTCGGGTGACAGCGCAACACTCATGACGCCAGCCGTTGCCAGCATGATCGACAGCGCCATTCGAAGGCCGGGGCGTTCGCCCAGGAACACCACCGCAAACAAGGCGGCCACCGCCGGCAGGGTGCCGGCGATGACACTGGCGTCGGACGCGCTGGCCAGCTTCACACCCTGGATCAACAACACCGAATATCCCACGCTGCCGGCCGCCGCCTGCAGCAACAACAAGGCCGCATCACGCCAGTTGACGCGCACAAAGCGCGCGCCAGTTGCCCACATCAACAGCAAGAACACGGGTAAGGCCGCCGCGTGACGCAGTGCGGTGGCCAAGAAGGGCTCGATGTCCTGCCCAATCACTTTGCTGACCACCACCGTACTGCCCACCAGAACCATGGCCAGGCTGCACAAGAACTGAGCTTTGAGAGACGCCGACATGTTGAACCTGAAGAGTTGAACCAGCGGGCAGTCTCGCCCTTGGAGCGCTTGGCGTCTTGAACGTTATTGCACTCGGCTGAGCTACCGTGCGCAAGCTGGCCGGGTCACGGTCGGCCGCCGGAGGCTGCGGACTGTTTCCAGGCGCCGGGCGTGAACCCGAAGTGGCGCGCGAAGATGCGTGTCATGTGGCTCTGGTCGGCAAAGCCGGACGATGCCGCCGCCTGTGCCAAATCGGCACCACTCAAGATCAGGCGGCGCGCGCGTTCGGCGCGTTGCTGCAACAGCCAGGCGTGGGGTGTGACGCCGTAGGCCTGCTCGAAGCGCCGCAGCACCTGGTACTTGCTCAGCCCGGTCATCGCCGCCATTTCCGTCAAGTTGGGCGGCTCCAGAAGGTCGTCGGCCAGTCGCTCGCGAACCTGATTCACCTCGGCACTGAACGCCACACGTGAAGCGGCACTGGCATGGCCTTGCAACAAGAGCGCGCAGGTTTGGACCAAGGACTCCTCACAGGCCAGCGCATCGGCGCTGGCCGACTGACGGCGTGCATCCCACGCACCGAGTCGCCGCAACAAGCCTTGCAGAGCCTGGCTGAGCCGGGCGTCCTGGATCACCGGCCGCGCCAGTTCCAC
This sequence comes from Rhodoferax sp., assembly GCA_030685025.1. GTDB lineage: Bacteria > Pseudomonadota > Gammaproteobacteria > Burkholderiales > Burkholderiaceae_C > Rhodoferax_D. Next base: position 608 of record JAUXWC010000040.1, on the reverse strand, counting down.
GGTCCCGGACGGCGTGGACGGGGCGTCGTCAGCCATGGACGCCATCACGGCGGGCTCCAGGTACACCATGCGCCAACGCCGCGTTGGGCCACCAAGCGGCTGCCCATCGTGCACCTCGCCGGGGTTGCTGGCGATCAGATCGCCGGCAAAGGCCTGCACTTTGCCGCGAGCGCTGGCCGAGCTTTGGGCGCCGTCTTCCAGCAGCCCCAGCCCGTAGACCGCATGCCAGTGGCGGCCATAGTGCCGCGCGCTGTGGGTGAGCGTCGCGTAGACCCCCGCCCAAGGCGAGCCGAACACTTGGCATTGGTGAATGGTAGACCGCGACATGTCGCCCAATTATCGCGATCAGGCCATTTCCGGCCCGCGCACGCCGGCGCGCTGATCGCGTCAGCAGCCGGACGCTGCTTGCGCCCGAGAGGCGCTGGGCACGGCACTCGACGCGCCGCTGCACGAAAACCGATCCCGGTCTATGCTGTTGTGCTGCAGTCGGCTGCATCCACGGTTTCACCCACTTTTTTCTCAAGGAGACTCCCATGTACCCCAGACGCCTTGTCCTGTCCGTTGCCATGACCACCGTGCTCGGCTGCACCCTCCCCTGGGCCAGCGCG
>JAUXWC010000036.1 GCA_030685025.1 Rhodoferax sp. | reverse complement strand
AGTCCCACCCACGTGGTGGACGTGTTACTCTCATGCATGGCCGGGCTCCTTACGTTTCTGGGCACTGCCCAGTGTGGCTCTGGTCCCTCGTGGATCAACCCACGGCCAACGTAGGGACCCGGCCGTTCCATAAGGTCTAAGTCCTTCGGCTGCCTACCCTGTCCACCAGACAGGGTGTCCGACAGACAGACCAAGCGCCCCGGTTCCCAGGATCCGGGGCGCTTTTTTTGGGTGCTGATGGGCAAGGCGTTTGAGTCAGTCGTCTGTCCACAGTCTGTCCCCGGACTGTCCACCCGCTTGCCTGCTCCACCTCCTCCCGCCTCTCCCCGCTTTGTGCAGGAACCGGCACGACTGATCAGAATCGGGCACAAGTCACCCTTGAGGCTGCCTTTGAGGAGTGTCAAAGGCGTTAGCCACCAAACCGGTTCGCTTGTTAAGCGATTGGCATGGCCTTTGCTCCTGCCCTCGTTGCCTTGAAACCTGAGACCTCCTCATCCCTGTTGTGAGCTTCCTGTTGGAGGGACGGGTGTGCTGCGATGTGATCAACCCCTGAACTAATGAGAAGGAAGGACCCATGAAGAACGTGAAGACCTTGATTCTGCTAAGCCTGGTGGCCGGCTTGGCGGCCCCCGTGCTGGCGGAGACGGTGAAGGCGAAGAACTTCGAAGTGATCGACGCGACCGTGTTCACGCCGGTGTTGATGGAAGGCTACACGCTGGTGCTCTATGATTCCTACGGTGATGGTTGGAACGGCGGCAAGCTGGACGTGTTCGTCAACGGCTCGCAGGTCTACGACGACATCACCATGCCCAATGGTTACACCATCACCTATCCGATGAACCTGGAACTGGGCGATGTCGTCGAGTCGATCTACACGGCCGGAGCCTGGAGTTACGAGAATTCCTACGCCTACTACGATCCCAACGGCGGCCTGCTGGCGTCCGCGCCGAACGCCAGCATGACCTTCACGGTTGCTGGCGCCACGGACCCCTGCGACGGCTTCGTCGTGACCCCCCTGACCCTGCCGGTCGTCGACCTGACGGGTACGACGGTGGGCGGGACCAATTGGTACGGCTCGACGGCCCCCGATGAGATCTTCAGCTTCGTGGCCACCGGGTGCAACGATCTGGTCATCAGCCTCTGCGGCAGCAGCTACGACACGTACTTGTATCTCTTCGACGGCGAGGTGTCCTGCGCCCAGGGCGCTTTGGTCGGAAACCTGTTGATGTCCAACGATGACTATTGCGGCCTGCAGTCGGAGATCCACTGGACGACCCTGCCGGGGAACACCTACACGGTGGCGGTGGGTGGTTACAGTTCCTATTCCGGCAGTTACATTCTGAATATTTATTGCGCCGATGTGGTGGACGCCAACGAGCAGCCCGCCGCCTTTGCCTTGGCCCAGAACGTGCCGAATCCCTTCAACCCGACGACCACCATCAGCTTCTCCATGGATGAGACCTCCTTCGCCAGCCTGAAGGTCTTCGACCTGGCCGGCCGCACGGTGGCCTCCCTGGTCAACGGCATGGTGGAGCGCGGCCAGCACAGCGTCACGCTCGACGCCTCCAGCCTGACCAGCGGCGTGTACTTCTACGCCTTGGAGGCCAACGGCCAGGTGGAGACGCGCAAGATGGTCCTGATGAAGTGATATGGAACGGCCTTCGTCAAGACCATTTTGATTGAGGTTGTGTCACATGTCGAGTTCCAATCCCCCGGCTGCGCGAGCAGCCGGGGGATTCTGATTGGGCGCGTGAGTCGTCGACGGTGAATCAGACTGATATCCGCGGGTTGGCTACCGCACCTGCTGGTGTCCGTCGGGAGCGGCCTCGGTCTAATTTCGCGGGTCCGGCCCAGGGCCTGCCGCATACTTCAAACGAGGATCCTCCTACCGCGTCACACGCCCGTCTTCTTCCTCAACACCTTCTTCCTGCCCTCAGCAGGCGGACTCGGCAGCCAACAGGGCGGACCAGATGAATCCGCAGAGTTCCCGCGCCACGGCGATGACGGCCTTGTTGACATGCTTGGTCAGGGCCAAGTGCCAGAATCGCCTGGACAATCGGTGCTGGGCCTTGAGGGCGGCGGCCACGACGGCGGCGGGTTGTCCCATGCGGCGGCGATTGAGCACCAACTGGGCGCCGCACCGATGCCGGTAGTGCCAGGCGGATTCCACCAGCACGCGCCGCAAATGGGCATTGCCGCATTTGGTGATCGGTCCGCGCCGCTGGACGTCACCGCTGGATCGCTCGCCGGGAATCAACCCGCAGTAGGCCATCAGCTGCCGGGGATTGGCGAAGCGGCGGATGTCGCCGATCTCGGTCAGGATTGTCATGGCGGTCAGCGTCTGGATGCCGCGGAAGCAGCAGAGCGCCTCCACCCGGGCGCGCAGCTCAGATTGGCGGGCCAGTCGCTCCAGCTCCGCGTCCAGGGCCTGGATCTGGCTCTCCAGGTATTCCAGATGGTCCAGGTGCAAGCTCAGCACGATCTGCAGGGGTCCGGTCAGCTCGGTCCGCAACCCGGCAAGCCAGCTTCGATGCGTCTTCGTCCAGTTGGATTTGCTGCCGGTGAAGCGCTGGCCGTGGGTGGCCAGGACGCGCACGATGCGATGCTTGAGCCGCGTGCTATGGCCGATGAGGGCCAGGCGGGAGCGCACCAGCTGGCGTAGCGCCTCCTGCTCCTCGCCCGGCACGGCAACCGGCGTCAGGAGCCCGCCCCGGTAGAGTTCCACCAGACGGATGGCGTCCAGGCGGTCCGTCTTGCGCGGATCCCCGGGCTTGCGCGGCATCAGGCTGGGGGCGATGACTTCGCAGTGGAAGCCGTCGTGGGTCAAAACCCGCTGCAGGACGAATCCGGCGCCGGAGGCCTCATAGCAGGCCCTCACGGGTCCCGTGTTTCCCAGGCGACGAAACAGGCGACGGGTGGCATTCAGGTCGCCGGGCAATTGCTGGATCGTTGGGCGAACAGCCCCGGGTGCCAGGATGGCGGCGGTGATGGAATTCTGGTGGACATCCAGTCCCACCCACGTGGTGGA
>JAUXWC010000022.1 GCA_030685025.1 Rhodoferax sp. | reverse complement strand
GGATTTGCCCGAAGGTGTTTTTTCGGCTTTGCGTCTGTCCCCAAAGGCTTTCGCGGCCGAGATGCGCATCGCCAGCGCGGTGCAGTGGTATGGCGAACGCCGCATCTCCCAGGCGAAGGCGGCCGAGGTGGCGGGCTTAAGTCGCTGCGCTTTCTTGAACGAACTGCATCGCCGCCGCGTGCCGGCCATTCAGGTCGACATCGACGAACTGGATGCGGAGCTGGGCGCGTGAGCGCTACCACGTGGGTCATCAACGCCTCGCCCTTGATTTTGCTTGGCAAATTGGGGCGTACGGACTTGCTGGACGGCTTGGCTCAGCGCATTTTGGTGCCGGATGCCGTTTTTCGTGAGGTTGCTGCCGGTGTGGACGATGCGGGCGCGCATGCCTCTTTGGTTTGGGCGCAATCTCGGCGCGTGAGTGATGTTGTGGTGCCGTCCTCCATCCTGGGGTGGGATCTGGGCGAAGGGGAATCACAGGTGTTGGCGCATTGTCTGCTTGGTGGTCATCTGGCCGTGCTCGACGACGGTGAAGCGCGGGCCGCGGCCAAAGTGCATGCGGTGCCGCTGGTCGGCACGCTCGGCGTCATATTGCGCGCCCGGCGAGCCGGGCTGGTGCCGGCGGCCCGCCCGCTGGTGGAAGATCTTCTGGACTCGGGTTCCTATCTCGCCGCCGATCTGGTGCGCCAGGCGTTGGCGAAGGTTGGCGAATGAGTCCACTGCCGTGCAAGTGGAGTGACTGAGGACCGCTGAATGAATGCGTTGATGCTCGAATTGCCCATGGATGCCCTGGCGTCGCCCGGCGTGTCCATTGAATCCTTGGCCAGCGAAGCCAAGTTCATGTTGGCACTGAAGCTTTTCGAAGTGGGTCGCTTGAACTCTGGCAAGGCCGGTGAATTGTGCGGCATGGGTCGAGTGGAGTTCCTGCTGGCGGCCGGCCGCGCTGGGGTGCCCGTCGCGGTGCTCAATGCTGAGGAGCTGAGCGCGGAATTCGCATCCAATGATTGAGCACGCGCGCCCAGGTCGCGCAGAGGCGTGGGTGGGGCGGTGGTCGGGGGCGATTTCAAAAAGCGCAGCGTATGAGCCCCCGGCATTCGCCCCGCCCGCGCCTCGGAGTGCGTGCCAGCAGCAGACATGGATTGCCGCGCTTCGCTCGCAATGACGGCACGTCAGTCCCCAATCTGCTGTAGCAAGTACAAGCGCTGGTAGATGCCTGCCTCGATTGACATCAAGGCCTCATGCGTGCCCTGCTCGGCGATGCGGCCGTGGTTGAGCACCACAATGCAATCCGCCGCGCGGATGGTGGACA
>JAUXWC010000021.1 GCA_030685025.1 Rhodoferax sp. | reverse complement strand
AGAGCGTGCATGGCTTTGCCAGCGACATGTTTGGCATCGGCTCGCCCGAGATGGCGCGCCTCAGCGATGACCGGCTCGGGCGTGCGCTGGACCGGCTCTTCGATGCCGACCGCGCGGCGCTCTTGACCGAGGTGGCGCTCTCGCTGGGGGAGCGCTTTGGCCTGCGCTTTGATGAACTGCACAACGACAGCACCTCGATCAGCTTTTGCGGCAACTTTCACCAAGCCAGCGGGCGCGCCATTCGACAGCGTAGGGCGCCAGCCATCACCTACGGCCACTCCAAGGCGCACCGCCCCGACCTCAAGCAGTTGCTATTCATCCTGAGCATGACTGCCGATGGCCATGTGCCGGTGGCGTTTCGCTGCGCCGATGGCAATGTGAACGACTCGCGCACCCACATCGAAACCTGGGAGACGCTGCGCCGGGTCGCTGGGCGTGCTGATTTCCTCTACGTGGCTGATTCCAAGCTGTGCTCGCGCGAGAACATGGACCACATCGATCGTGCCGGTGGGCGCTTTGTCACCGTGATGCCGCGCAACCGCTTGGAGGATGCCGAGTTTCGCGCCTGGATTCAGACCAACACCCCCGAGTGGGAGTGTGTCTGGGACCGGGACAACCCGCGTTACCGCGATGGTCCGCGCGACCGTTGGTACGTTTATCGCGCCCCGCTGCTCTCAGCCGAGGTGTGCGCGGTGGTGTGGGTCTGGAGCACCTTGCTGACGCTGCGCCAGTCGGCTCGGCGGCGCAGAAACATCGCCGCCGCCACCGAAGCGCTGGTGCGGTTGCGCCAGCGCCTGGCTGGCGCCAAGGCGCGCCTGCGCGGCGCCGGCGAGATCGATTTGTTGGTCGCCTCCATCCTGGAGCAGCACCATGTCAGCCGCTACCTCAAAGTGACGCGTGTGGTGCGCGAGGAGCACAGTTTCAAGCAAGCGCGTCGGGGGCGCCCTGGGTCCGATACCGTCTACACCAAGGTTACCAAGCAGCGCTTTGATATTGAGTGGCACGCCGATGAAGAGGCGATCGACTACGACCACAAGAGCGACGGCATGTATCCGCTGATGACCAATGATCGCAAGCTCCCGGCCGCTGAGGTGCTGCAAGCCCACAAGGGTCAACCCATGATCGAGAAGCGTTTCGAGCAGGTCAAGACGGTGCACGAGATCGCGCCGGTGTTTCTCAAGAACGAAGGACGAATCGAGGCGCTGTTCACCTTGTACTTCCTGGCGCTGCTGGTGCAGGCCTTGATCGAGCGTGAGCTTCGTCAGGCCATGATGCGAGAGGGGATCGAGGAGCTTCCAATCTACCCCGAACAGCGTCAGTGCGTGCACCCCACCACGCAGCAGGTGCTGCGCTTGTTCAGTCTGGCCCAGCGCCACAGGCTGAGCCAGGATGGTCAAACCGTTCAAGTCTTCGATGTCGAGCTCACCGACTTGCAGTGTCAGCTGCTCAAGCTACTGGGCGTCCCGATCCAGGCGTATCGGGCAGTTCGATAGGCTCGGAAATTCACGCTATTTGGGTTGGCTGACTTGCGGAAAGTAAGC
>JAUXWC010000020.1 GCA_030685025.1 Rhodoferax sp. | reverse complement strand
GACAGCGCCAATGAGCCGCGCGCGGCCGTGATCTGGCTGCACGGACTTGGCGCGGACGGAAACGACTTTGCGCCACTGGTGGACGAGCTTGACCTGAGCGGCTGTCCGGCGATTCGCTTTGTCTTTCCACACGCACCGGCGATGGCGGTCACGCTCAACGGCGGCTACGTCATGCCGGCCTGGTACGACATTCGAGGTACCGCCCTGGTCCACGACGAAGACCGCGACGGCATAGGCAGGTCGGCCATGGCCATCGAAGCCCTGATCGCAAATGAGGTTCTGCGCGGCATCGCACCCGGGGCGATAGTCCTGGCGGGCTTTTCGCAAGGCAGTGCCATGGCCCTGCACACCGGCTTGCGTCATCCCATGCCACTGGCCGGCATCATTGCGCTGTCGGGCTACCTGCCGCTGGCCGACACACTTGGCAGCCAACGCAGCGCCGCCAACCAGACGACACCCATCTTCATGGCGCACGGCAACGACGACCCGGTTGTGCCGATGGACAGGGCTGCCGCATCCAGACAGACCCTGAGCAGCCTTGGCTATCGCGTTGACTGGCACAGCTACGAGATGGGGCACAGCGTGCACCCGCAGGAAGTGGCGGATATTGCGCAGTTCTTGCGCGCCGTGCTGGCACACACCGGCAAGGCGCCCGAGGCGTGATGCTGGGCATCGACTTTGGAACCTCGAACTCGGCCGCAGCCTACGTCAGCGCCAACGGCACGCTGTGCCCAATTGCACTGGAAGCCGATCGCACCACCATGCCCACGGCGCTTTACTTCTGCGCTGAAAGCGCGCAGGTGCACTATGGTTCAGCGGCCCTTCAGGCCTACCTGACCGCGACACAGGACCAGATTCACGGCGGGCGATTGATGCGCGCCATCAAGAGCCTGCTGGGCAGCCGGCTGATGGATGAGCGCACCGTGATCAACGGCCAACTGGTGAGTTTCTTCGACATTGTTGTGCTGTTCTTCAAGGTGCTGAAGGTTCGTAGCGAGCAACAACTGGGCCACCCGGTGGTCGACGCGATGCTGGGTCGACCGGTGCATTTCGTGGACGACGACCCGCAACGCGATGCCCAGGCGCAAGCGACTCTGGCACGCGCCGCGCACGCGGCAGGTTTTGAGTCGGTCTACTTTCAACTCGAACCGATCGCGGCCGCCTTCGATTTCGAGCGTCGTGTCGAGCGCGAAACCACCACCCTGGTGGTGGACATTGGTGGTGGCACCTCCGATTTCACGGTAATCCAACTCGGGCCAGCGCGGCGCAATGACCCCGAGCGCGCCCACGACGTGCTGGCGACCAGCGGCGTGCATCTGGGCGGAACCGACTTCGACCGCCTGCTCAACCTTGAACTGGTCATGCCACTGCTCGGTCTCGGTCACATCGGGCCAAGCGGACGCCAGGTTCCATCCGGCATCTTCCACGACCTGTCGACCTGGCACCTGATCCATCACGCCTACACGCGCCAGCGCCTGCACCACGCGGCAGAGCTTAGGACCGCCTACAACAGCACCCTGCTGCATCGACGCTTGATGCAGGTGCTGCAGGAGCGCCAGGGTCATCAGCTTCTGGCACATGTGGAAGCCGCCAAGATCGCCTGCGCCAACTCGGCGGACGCAGCCGGGATTGATCTCGCCTGCATTGAGCGCGGCTTGCACGCCGACCTGACGCCGCAGGCGCTGCGCCAGACACTGCAACTGCAGCTTGACAAGATCGTGCAATGCGCCCGCCAGTGCGTGGCCAGCAGTGGCCGGCGCCACATCGATGCCGTTTACCTGACCGGTGGCTCATCAGGCCTTGCACCATTGGTGCAGGCGCTGGAACAGACTTTTGCGGGGGCCACCATGGTCCACGGTGATCGCTTTGGCGGCGTTGCCGCCGGGCTGGCCTGGGCCGGTTCGGTCGCCGCGCGGCAGTGACCAAGAACGGCGCAGAGGTGGCGTCCGGGTGTCATGCGTTGATCATCTGCTCGACGCTTTCCCGCCCACCTGGGTTGGCCATGATCACGATCACGTGCCCTGCCCTGACCACATGGTCGTCGTCGGGATTGAACACCCAATGCCCATGTTCATGGGTGGCCATCAAGATGTAGTCACGCGACTTTGGCAACAGATCCTTGATCGGTCGAGCCTCGAAGCCGATCGGCACCAGCACCTCTTCCACTCTCAAGCCATCGTCGCTACGCAGCATCTGGTCCATGAAGTTCACGACATGCGGGCGGACCATGGCCGAAGCAATGCGCATGCCGCCGGTGAAGTCGGGCGAAACAATCTCATCAGCGCCGGCGCGGCGCGCCTTATTGACATTGCGGATGTCGTGCACCCGCGCCACCACGCGCACCTTGGGGTTGAGCAGTTTCACGGACAGGGACACCACCAGGTTGTGGCTGTCGTCCCCGGTGACTGCAAACACACCAGAGCAAGCCATCACGCCAGCGCTGCGCAGCGCATCGTCGTCAGCCGCATCGTCGTGCAGGAACAAGGTCTGGGGGTGGTTCTCGAGCCAGTCGTCCAAGGCCTTGCGATCCTGCTCGATCACGACCAGCGTGCGATGGGTCTTGACCAACTCGTTGGCCACATTCGTGCCCACGCGACCGATGCCACAAATGATGTAGTGACCCGACAGCTTGGCGATTTCCTTTTTCATGCGTTTCCTCTTGAGGGCAGTGTTCAAATCGGATTCAAGCAACAAGGCCACAAAGGTCGAGAACATGTAGGTCATCGTGCCGATGCCCAAGAATGCAATCCCGACGGTGAACAATCGCCCCATGGGGTGGCGGCTTAGATCAACCGTCTCACTGAAGCCAATCGTGGCAACCGTGATAAAGGTCATGTAGAAGCTGTCAATCCAGGTGGCCGACGGTCGTCCGAGGTAGTGGTAGCCCAGGGTGCCCACGACATGAATCATCGCCAGTGCCGCCGCGCCAAGGCGCAAGCCCGCGAAATGTGTCCCTCGAAAGATTCGTTTCAAACGCCGTCCCGCTTTCATTGCAGCAATGCGGCAAATTGTAGCCAGTGGCACTCCGGGCGCTGTCTCTGGCCGGCGGCCGGGCCATCCCGCTGACGAAGCGCACGCGTGCCACAATGGACACCGACCACTCTGAGCCCTTCACCGGAAACCGACACCCATGATCCTTGCTCCCCTGCGGCGCGTCCTGGCCGCGCTGATACTTGCCCCCTTGGTGGCCCACGCCGCGCCTGCCAGCGCCCAAGCTGGCAGCGCCGAGTTGGCTCCAACCATCAGCATCGCCAACTCGGTGGTCAAAGTGTTTTCCACCGCGCGGTATCCAGACCCGTTCAAGCCTTGGACCAAGCAAGCGCCCAAGGAGTCCACAGGCTCCGGTGTCGTGATTGAAGGGCGACGCATTTTGACCAACGCGCATGTCGTCCTGTACGCCAGCCAGGTGCAGGTGCAGGCCAATCAGGGTGGCGAGAAGCTGTCCGCCACGGTGGAGGCGATTTCGCCTGGAATCGATCTTGCGATTCTCAAACTCGACGACGAGTCCTTCTTCGACAAGCACGCACCACTGGCGCGGGCCAGCACCCTGCCCGAGATCAAGGAAGCGGTGCTGGCTTACGGTTATCCAACCGGCGGCACGTCGCTGTCGATCACCAAGGGCATCGTCTCGCGCATTGAGTACGCGACCTATAACTTCCCCACTTCGGGCTTGCGCATCCAGATCGACGCCGCGATCAATCCTGGCAACAGTGGTGGTCCGGCCGTCTCGGGCGACAAGATGATCGGACTGGCGTTCAGCCGCCTCAACGATGCGCAGAATATCGGCTACATCATCCCCAACGAAGAGGTCGAATTGTTCCTGGGCAGTGTCGAAGCTGGCACGGTGGGGCGCAAGGCGTCCCTGATGGACGAGTTCCAGACCTTGGAGAACCCGACTCTGCGGGCCTTCCTCAAGCTCGACAAATCGGTCAAAGGCTTGGTGGTGCACCGAGCCGCCGATGCCGACCCGGCCTACCCGCTCCAGAAGTGGGATGTGGTCACCCACATTGGCGGTACACCCATCGACGAGCAGGGCATGGTCAAACTGGGGTCGGACTTGCGGGTCAACTTTCGCTACCTGATCCACAAGGTAGCGCGTGACGGCAAGGTGCCGCTGACGGTGGTGCGCGCTGGGCAGAGCCTACGTGTGGACGTTCCGGTGAGCCACGGTTGGCCCCTGCTGATTCCTGATTTGCAGGGTCGCTACCCCTCCTATTTTGTCTACGGCCCACTGGTGTTCTCCAGCGCGACCGCGCAATACGCGGCCTTTCTAAGCGGCAACGCCAACACCATGCTGGCATTCAGTTTCATCCGCAGCCCGCTGGTGACACGTCGCGGCGATCCGCCCGGCGCCCAGCGCGAAGAACTGGTGGTAATCGCCTCGCCGTTCTTTCCGCACAAGCTTGCCAAGGGCTATTCAAATCCTTCCGCCGGCGTGGTGGATACCGTCAATGGCGTGCCGATTCGCAGTCTGCGGCATCTGGTCACGGTGCTGCGTGACATCAAGGATGAGTTTGTGGTGGTGCAGACCGACAACCGAGGTGGTGAATCCATGGTGTTTCCCCACAAGGAGATGCTCGCCGCCACCGAAGACATCTTGACCGACAACGGCGTGCGGGCACAAGGCTCGCCCGACCTGCTGGAAGTCTGGCGACAAGCTGCCACCAAACCCTGACAAGGCCGCTGTGTTTGCCACTGCGGGCGTCGGCCCCGGTCCTCGTCGGCTTGGCGACCTCTTGAAATAGCGGCTTGCGCTACCATTTAACTAAAATGCGCCGCCATCGTCATTTCCATGTGACCCGCCGACAGCCGAACTGGCTGCTGGTGTGCGCCATGCTGGCCTTGTCGGTGCACGCACTGGCCAATATCGGCTTGATGCCGGCCCGCGGATTCGCCGCGGGTGGTGCCGCAAGCCCGTTCTTTGCCGAAATCTGCACGGGCAGGGGCGCGCCTCAAGGCGGCCCCAACGCCCTTCGCATCGCCCTCTCCGACGCTGCCGAGCACGCGGCGCAATGGTGCGAATTGTGTTCACTGGCCGGTGGCCCCGCCTTGACCAGTGCGCAAGCCACGCAGGCGTTTGCCGCGAGGCCAGGCGCCCGTTTAGCGGCTGCGCCGCCCGCTGCGCCAGCGCGCACCGAGTGGGTACTGCAGGCGCCCCGAGGACCTCCGCGCCTGGGGTGAGAACCGGCAGTCGGTCAGCACAGGCGTCAGCGCCTGTTCCGTGACCGAGGCCTTGGGGCAAGCCGCTGAGAACCAGGGGGCGGGCCGCTTGCCATCTTTCCCCAATCGATGCGATGGCCGCTTGCGGCTCAAACATCAGAGTCCCGCGCAATCACCCGACCTGGGTCGACGCGCTGGACTTGCTCGCGGAGCAAGAGAATGTCTGAACAAAAAGTCAAGAAGACCCATGCCGTGGCGCTGGTCCAGCCGCGCAACTTCAAGCGCGGTGAGTGCGTCTATGCGCCCGGCGACCAGGGCCAGGCCTGGTGCGTGCTATCTGGCGCGGTGCGGCTCGACACCACCGACGCGCAAGGCCCGAAGTTTGCCAGCCTGGCCCTGCCTGGCGACGTGATCGGCGCGGAAGCACTGGTTGGCGGGCACTACGCTTTCCAGGCGCGCGCACTCACACCGTGTGTGCTGACGCCATGGAAAGAGCCCAAGACGTCGCTGTTGGGCCTGTTCGCCGCCACGCAGCGCCGCGCCGCCGACGTCGTCGCGCTGCGCGGTGGACGGGCGGCTGACCGGGTGGCCAGACTGGTGCGGCTACTGGGAGCCGGACTTGAACCAGCGCTGGACGGGTCGCAGATCGTCATGCCGCGGCTGCGCGATGTCGCCGACATCACTGACCTGACAGTCGAGACAGTCTCGCGCGTCACCCCCGGGCGCACCGGCGAGTCGCGAGGGCGTCCAAGGCGGACGCCTTTGGTGCGCCGAGCCTCCGCCGCGGCGGCGCTCGCCTGCACCTGAACACAGCCAATCGCTCCCCCGGCGAGTGCTAGACCTTACGGGTCAGACCACTCGCGAAGCGACGTGCTCTGACCTCAACTGATCAAGGGCGCGATTGAACCATTTCATTAGCACTCGATCGAAGAGAGTGCTAACATAATCAATATGACATTTAGGAGTTCTGGTATGACCATTCAAACTGGAGTTTCAGGTTCTGCGTTGGCCGTGGCAAACCCATGGGCAGTGGTGCCTTCGTTGGGCAATCTGGATGCCTATATTTCGGCGGCAAACCGCCTGCCGATGCTCACGCCCGAAGAAGAGCAGACGTTCGCGCGTCAGCTCCGCAACAACAACGACCTGGAAGCCGCCGGCAAACTGGTGCTGTCGCATCTGCGCTTGGTGGTGTCCGTCTCGCGCCAGTATCTGGGTTATGGCTTGCCCCATGGAGACTTAATCCAGGAAGGCAACGTTGGTCTGATGAAGGCGGTGAAGCGATTCGACCCGGATCATGGCGTGCGCCTAGTCAGCTATGCGCTGCACTGGATCAAGGCCGAGATCCACGAGTACATCCTCAAGAACTGGCGCATGGTCAAGGTGGCCACGACCAAATCGCAGCGCAAGTTGTTCTTCAACCTACGTTCGATGAAACAGCGCTTCAAGTCCGACGACGCGGCTGCCGACATGGGCACGCACCGTGAGCGCCTGAGCGAAGAGCAGATCGACACCATGGCGCGCGAACTCAAGGTCAAGCGCGAAGAAGTGATCGAGATGGAGACCCGACTGTCCGGCGGCGATGTGTTGCTCGACCCAAGCCCGTCGGACGATGGCGACGAGGCGTTTGGCCCCATCACCTACCTGACCGACACCCGCCATGAGCCGACGGCCATGATTGAATCGCGTCAGCGCGACGTGCTGGCCAGCGAAGGCATTGCTACAGCGCTGCAAGCACTTGACGAACGCAGCCGGCGCATCGTCGAAGAACGCTGGCTCAAGGTCAACGACGACAGCTCGGGCGGCATGACCCTGCACGAACTGGCTGCCGAATACGGCGTCAGCGCCGAGCGCATTCGCCAGATCGAATCCGCCGCCATGAAGAAAATGAAGAAGGCGCTGGCCGAATACGCTTAGTCCTGAGACTTTGCGGGACAGACCGGAGCGCAGCGACGCTCTGTCCTCAACCGATTGTCGGATGTTGGCTGTCCACTTTGCGGGACCGACCGGAGCGTGGCGGTGCTGTCCTGGATCGATAGCGGCGGGCTCAGTTGGGCGGCTGACCCACCGCGTCAGCGACAATGGCAGGCAGTTGTGTTCACAAGGACCGCCATGCCACGCCAATTCATTCGCCGCGCGACCCTTCTGATCGTGCTTGCCGCCCTCGCCAATGGGGCGAGCGCTCAAAAGACCCTAAAACCGCAGGCCGCGCAGGCGCCTTGGCCAAGCAAGGCGGTGAAGCTGCTGGTGGGCTTCCCGGGTGGTTCCTCACCTGACCTGATGGCACGCACCTTGGCTGAGCCGCTGTCCAAGGCACTGGGGCAACCGGTGATTGTGGAAAACCATCCCGGAGCGGGCGGCAACATCGCGGCCAACCTGGTGGCCAAGTCCACCGACAACCATACCCTGGGCATCATGATCAACGGCAATTTGACGATTGCCAAGCTACTCAACCCCAAAAGCCCTTTTGATCCCGCCAAGGATCTGGCCCCAATCAGCCTGATAGGTACCGCGCCCCTGGTGCTAACGGCCCCCGCTTCAAGCACCATGCCAAGCGCGCGGGAGTTCTTTGTGGCCGCGCGCGATGGCGGCGACAAGTGGAACTACGGCACGCCTGGCAACGGGACCGTGGGCCACATAGGCATGGAATTGCTCAAGACCAAGACCAACATTGCTCCGGTGCATGTGCCCTACCCCGGTAACCCCCAAGTCATCACGGCCATGATTGGTGGGCAGATCCAGATGTCGCTGCTGCCGCCGGGTCTGGCGATGCCCCAAGTACGTGCCGGAAAACTCAGGGCGATCGGGGTCACGTCCGCCGGGCGCAGCCCCTTGGTGCCGGAGGTCCCCAGTTTGAGTGAAGGCGGTGTGAACAACTTCCAACTGGAAATCTGGAATGCGGTGGCCGGGCCGAGCACCTTGCCAAAACCGATCGTCGCGCGCCTGTCGAGCCTGTTCAGCGAGGTGGCTCGCAGCCCCGAGATCCGCCAGAAACTGTTCAATCAAGGGTGGCAGGTGGCGGGCACATCGGCCGAGGGTTTGGCCAACCGCATCAAGTTGGACACGGACTTGCTGGGTGGCGTGATCACGATGCGTGGCATCAAGACCGAGTGACCTTCTGAAACCTTGTGGGACAGACCGGAGCGTAGCGACGCTCTGTCCTCAACTGATCATCGGATGTCGGCTGTCCACCTTGCGGGACAGACCGGAGCGTAGCGACGCTCTGTCCTCAACCGATCATCGGATGTCGGCTGTCTATTGGCAAGCCGGAGCCGGGCCTATGGCTTCTGCGCCAGCAGCAACTTGATGTCGCCCGCCAGGGGCGCCGCGCCGGTGCCATAGCGGGTATACAGGCGCAGCTTGCCAGTGGTGTCGTACACATAGCTGCCCGCCGAGTGGTCCATGGTGTAGCTGGTGGGGGTCTTGCCTTCCACCTTCTTGAAGTACACCTTGTACTCCTTGGCCATGGCTTCGAGCTTGTCCGGGGTGGAGGTCAGGGCCAGGAAACCCGGGTCGAAATTGGCCATGTAGGCCTTGAGCAGTTCAGGGGTGTCGCGCTGCGGGTCGACCGATACGAACAGGCCCTGCAGTTTGTCGCCATCCTTGCCCAGAAGTTTTTTGACCTCCGCCAGTTCAGTCATCGCCGTGGGGCAGACATCGGGACACTGCGTGTAGCCGAAGAACAGCACCACCACCTTGCCGGCAAAATCCTTGATGGAACGCTGCTGCCCGTTGTGATCGGTCAACGAGAAATCACGGGCGTAGTCGGCCCCGCTCAGGTCAATCGCGGCAAACTTTGGCTTCTGCTCGGAACACGCAGCAAGCAGGCCACCGGCCAGCACGAGAGCGGCGCAGGCCGCGATGGTTTTGAACGCAAGTCGTCTTTGCATGGGGAGGATCCGGGGTTTTAGAACAGGTAGTGATCAACCAACAGTGCGGCAAACAGCACACTCAGGTGGATCAGCGAAAAACGAAAAGTCTTGCGCGCCAGCGCGTCCGAGTAGTCGCGCCAGAGCCAAAAACCGTACAGGCAGAAGCCCGCACTCAGGCCAATCGCTACCGCCAGGTACAGCCAGGAACTCATGCCGTAGATAAACGGCAACATGCAGGCCGCTGCCAGCACGCCGGTATAGAGCAGGATCTGCAGCCGCGTGTACTCGCTGCCGTGGGTCACCGGCAGCATGGGCAAGCCGGACTTGCGATAGTCCTCGACCCGGTACAAGGCAAGCGCCCAGAAGTGCGGCGGCGTCCACAGAAAGATGATCAAGAACAGGATCAACGCCTCCGGTCCAACATCACCGGTCATGGCAGACCAGCCAAGCACCGGCGGCATAGCGCCCGAAGCGCCGCCGATCACGATGTTCTGCGGGGTGCTGGGTTTGAGGAAAATCGTGTAGACGATCGCGTAGCCAACAAAGGTGGCAAAGGTCAACCACATCGTCAAGGCGTTGACCCAGACGTACAGCAACCATGAGCCCAAGCCACACAGCACGGCGGAAAAGATAAGCGTCTGCCAATCGCTGAGTTCGCCCTTGGCGGTCGGCCGCCAGGCGGTACGCTTCATCTTGGCGTCGATGGTTTTTTCGACAATGCAGTTGAAGGCGGCTGCAGCGGCGGCGACCAACCACACTCCCAGGCTGGCCAACGCCGCCAGCTTGACCTGCGCCAGGGTTGGCACGCCGGGCACGGCCAATACCATGCCGATGAAGGCGCAAAACACGATCAACTGCACCACGCGCGGCTTGGTCAAGGCGTAGAACTGGCGCAACACGGTGGCGGTGCTGCGCGGCAAAGTGGCACTCATGCGGGGGATCCTGTTCTTGTTGTTGTCAGCGGGTGGGCGCTCAGGCGGCTCGCACCGGTGGTGACGCACGCGGTCCAGGTGAGCGCCACAACCAACGCCGCGGCGCCGCCAGTATGCAATACGGCTGCGAGCAAAGGCCAGTCCAGCACCACGTTGCTCAATCCGGTCAACAGTTGCAGCGCGGCCAGGCCGGCCAGCAAGCGCGTTTGCGGCGCCAAGCCAGGCGCCGAACGCAGACGCCAGGCCAAGAGACCCAGCGCCAGCAGCACCAACACCGCAAACAGGCGATGCGTGACGTGAATGGCGGTCAGGGCCTCGAACGCAATGTGCTCGCCGGCGCCAGTAAGGCCAAGCTCCCGCCAGATCTCAAAGCCTTGCACAAAGTCCATGGACGGCCACCAACTGGCTTGGCACCGCGGGAAATCGGTGCACGCCAGCACCGCGTAATTGGTGCTGACCCAGCCGCCCAGCGCGATCTGAATCCACAACAAGGCGCTGGTGACCCCAAGCAGCGTGCGAGTGCCAGGACCGATTGCCACCAAGGGCGACGCCTGGTGTGCCTGGTGGTAGCGCACGGCCTGCATGCACAGCAATGCCAGTAGCATCACCCCACCGAGCAAATGCAGCGTCACGATGGCGGGGAACAGTTTCATGGTCACGGTCAACGCACCGAAGGCACCCTGAATGCACACCCACACCAGCGTCAGTGAAGCCAGCCATGGGTGGACCGCGGCGCGCTGCTCGGTGGAATGCGTGGCGCGGCGGCGCACCGCCCAGCTTGCCGCGGCCAGCACCAGAATGAGCACGCCGACGCCGGTAGCCAGGTAACGGTGAATCATCTCGATCCAGGCCTTGCCGTGGGTCACCGGTCCGCTGGGCATGGCGCTTTGCGCGGCACTGATGTGGGCGCTGGCGCCGACCGGGCTGGCGCTGCCATAACAGCCGGGCCAGTCCGGGCAACCCAGGCCGGAGTCGGTCAAGCGGGTGAAGGCTCCGAACATCACCAAGTCAAAAGTCAGAAACAGCGTCAACAATGTCAGGGCCTGCAAACGCCGGGTAACAGACACCTGCTTATTGCGCACCCATATCCAGGCCAGCGGCCCCAAGGCCAGCAGCGCACCCATGATCATCACGTGCAAGACCGGAGAAAGGTCGTATAGGGGCTGCGCGCTCAAGGTCTGCTCTCCCGACCCGCCTTGTCCCATGACACCGAGGCCCGCAGCAGCCGCTCAAGATCGGACTTGGCCTTCGCCGCCGTGGCAGCCTCCAGACCGGGCGGAAAACGCATCATCCACATCCCCTTGGGATCAACCAGATACAAGTGGTCTGCCAGCGCGTGACCGGCGGCGGGTGCCAACCAGGCAGCCAGGTCCGCGTGCTTGACACGCAACACACGCGCCTGCTGCAGGCCGTCACGCAGTTGCGCGTCGACTGGTGCGTCGTCATCGACCAGCCAGACCCAGTCAACGCGGTCCTTTTCCTTGCCCAGACTCTCCCGCAACTGGCGCTGCAAGTAGAGACGGCGCGTACACGCGGCATCGCAGGCGCCGGAGGCCACGCTTACCAGCAGCCACTGCCCCGTGAGATCACGCAAGGTGCCCGGCTCACCGTTGAGACTGACCGTGGCGGCGTTGGGCATCGGCGGCTGGGGGTCGATCAATTCACCGAAGTTGCGTCGCCCCTCGGGGCGAATCACGTAATAGGTGAAATAGGAGGCCACCACCGGCGCCACGCAGACCAGCAGAATCGCCAGCATTTTCAGGCGCCCGCTGGCCAGGGACGAACCCGCCACGCCCGTGTCGGCGCCCTGCAAGGGCATTGCGTGAACAGTCAACCCCAACGGTTGGTCAGCAACAGGGGCCTGGGCGGGCGTCTGCGGGTCACGCGCGGCGCTTGGCGGAAAAACGTCGGACAATTTGGAACCAGACATAAAGAAAAACCAACAGGGCACTGATGCCCCACCATTGAATCGCGTAGCCGAAGTGCTTGCGCAAGGTCACCTGAGCCTCGGGCCAGTCACGCACCAGCCCGTCGGTTTGGGAGTCCGTCTGCTTGACAGTCACTTCCATGGCTGGCAAACCCGACTCGGCGCGGAATTGCGCCCAGTCGAGATTTTGCCGGATCGGCCCCGCGCCCGAACCACCCATCTCATAAAGTTTGGAGGGCCAAGGGGCGATTCTGCCTTCAATCTCGACCAAGCCCGATGGTGTGGCCACTTGGGGCAAGGCGCTACGGTCCAGAAAATTGCGCGCCACCCAGCCGCGCTGCACCATCAGCACCGATACCGCACCGTCCAACTGTAGAGGCGTGAGCACGATCAAGCCGGCCTTGCCATTCATGGGACGGTTGTCCAGGAACACCGTGCGTGGGCCCAGCCAGTGTCCGCGCAGCCTGACCGTGCGGTGCACGGCTTGCGCGGGTGCCGTCAGGGCGAGCAAGCCCGTATTGGAGATGGGCGCCAAGCGGCCCTGCTGGGCCAGCGCCGCATCCTGTGCCTGCATCGTCAGACCGCGCCCGTACTGCCAAGCCCCAAGCGCCAGCGTGATGCCGACGCCCAGCACGGTGGCGAGCGTGACCAAGCAAAACCGAAGTGGCGTTTTCAAAAGATAATCCGCAACATGAAGTACCTGACGATTATTGCCTTTGCCGCCATCATCGCCAGCCTGGGGGTGGCCTTCGTCGCGATGATGAAGCCTGGTGCGCCCGGCCAGCCCAAATCGGCCCGCATGGCGCGAGCGCTGGCCTTGCGGGTGGCGGTCTCGATCATGCTTTTCCTGCTCATCCTGATCGCCTGGTCGGCGGGTTGGATTCAACCCACCGGGATCGCCCCGGGACGATGACCGCCCGCATCAACCTGTAAAAAAGGCACCCTGATCGGGTGCCTTGTCCATTGGACGCGCCGCGGCGGCTACATCCAGTAGACCAGGATGTACAGACCGAGCCAGACCACGTCGACGAAGTGCCAATACCACGCGGCACCTTCAAAACCGAAGTGGCGCTCCGCACTGAAATGCCCCTTTTGCAGACGCAGCGTGATGAACAGCAACATCAACATTCCCAGGAACACGTGGAAGCCGTGAAAGCCGGTCAGCATGTAGAAGGTCGAGCCATAGACGCCGGAGCTGAGCTTGAGGTTCAAGGCGCTGTAGGCATGCGCGTACTCGTACCCCTGAACACCCAGGAAGGTCGCGCCCAGCAACACGGTCAGCCACATGAAACCCAGCGTGCGAGCCCGATTGCCACCAATCAAGGCGTGGTGCGCAATGGTCAGGGTCACACCCGAGCTCAGCAGCAAGGCCGTGTTGATGGTGGGCAGCCAGAACGGCCCCATGGTCTTGAAGGGCTCGATAATGCCCGCCGGCGAGCCCGTCACCCCGGCCATGACGCTGGGCCACACGGCTTTGAAGTCGGGCCACAAAATGGCATTGTCGATGCTGCCCAAGGCGGGTATCGAGTGCGCGCGGGCCCACCACAAGGCGGTGAAGAACGCGCCGAAAAACATCACCTCCGAAAAGATGAACCAGCTCATGCTCCAGCGGAACGACAAGTCCACCTTGTGTCCATACTGCCCTTCCTGACTCTCGGTGATGGCATCCATGAACCACTGGTACAGCACGCCCAGGAACCACACCATGCCAAAGGCCAGCACGTACTTGCCCCAATCCACGCCGTTGACCCACTGACCCGCCCCGAAGATGACGAACAACAAACCAAAAGAGGCGAAGGCCGGATGCCGCGACGGCTGGGGCACGAAGTAATGGGCGCCGGGCGCCGGTGCGTGTGAACTCATGTCAGCTCCAATCTCTTCAGTTCGATTTGATTCAATTCAATTTCCGATGCCTTGCGCGGGGGCTATTTCGCCACCACCCAATTCACCAACAACATCAGGCCTGCGACCAGCACCAGCACCCCCGCAATGCCCACGACGATGATGTGCATCGGGTTGGAATGGGCCAGATCCTGCTGAAACTCGGCATTTCTGCGGATTCCCAAAAACGACCAGGCGACGGCCTTCAGACTGCGGCCAAACGAGGCGGCACCGTCGGAATCGTGGCGCTTGTCGGCGGAACTCACGAGCGTGCTCCGCCAACGCGCGCGTCCGTAGCCTGCGCCACCGGCGCGGGCGGGGTCTTGCCGCCGACTTCGAAAAAGGTATATGACAAAGTAATGGTCGTCACATCCTTGGACAGCTTGGGGTCGATCACAAACACCACCGGCCAACTCTTTTTCTCGCCGGGCTCCAGGGTGTACTGGGTGAAACAAAAACACTCGACCTTGTTGAAATGGCGCCCGGCTTGCTGCGGCGCGTAGCTGGGAATTGCCTGCGCCGCCATGCGCCGGTTCTGCACATTCTGGAACTCGTACATCACCGTTGCCATCTCCCCCGGATGCACCTGCATCGAGCGCTGGGCCGGCTTGAACTCCCATGGCCCGCGCGCATTGGCATCAAACTCCACCGTGATCGTCCTCGTGGTGTCGACTTGCGTATTGGCGCTGAGCTTGGGCGTGGCGCCAGGGATGTTGCGATCCCCCAAAGCCAATATGTTGATGCCGGTGATCTCGCAAATGGCCCGGTAGATCGGCACCAGCGCATAGCCAAAAGCCGCCATCACGGTGGCGACCACCACCAGCTTGGAGGCCATCACGAGGTTGTCGCGCTCGAATACCATGGTCTAGCCGCCCAGAATCACCATGCGGGCCATGAAGCCGAAAAAGAACAGGACCGCGATGCTCGCCAGGATCAGCCCGGTGCGCCGGTTGGCCCTTCTCTGCTCGTCAGACATGGTGCGAGTCCGATCGGTACGCATCACGCGATGATCTTGGTTGCCGTGGCATCGAGCTTGGGTGGCGTCTCGAAGGTATGGAAGGGTGCCGGCGACGGCAACTCCCACTCCAGCCCCTCGGCACCGTCCCATGGCTTGGCGTCGGCTTTCACGCCCTTGCCACGCATGGCTGGCAGCGCCACGAACAGGAAGAAATAGACCTGGGCGAAGCCGAAGAAGAACGCGCCGACGGAGGCCACCATGTTGAAATCGGCAAACTGCATCGGGTAATCCGCGTAACGGCGCGGCATGCCCGCCAGGCCCAGGAAGTGCATCGGGAAGAAGGTGACGTTGAACGAGATGATCGACCACCAGAAATGCAGCTTGCCACGGCCCTCGTTGTACATCACGCCGGTCCACTTCGGCACCCAATAGTAGAAACCGGCGAAGATCGCAAACAACGAGCCCGCCACCAGCACGTAATGGAAGTGGGCCACGATGTAATAGGTGTCCTGCAACTGGATGTCGATCGGCGCCACCGCCGGGATCAGCCCGGTGAAGCCGCCGATGGTGAACACAAAGATGAAACCCACCGCGAACAGCATCGGCGTCTCGAAGGTCATGGAGCCCTGCCACATGGTGGCGATCCAGTTGAAGATCTTCACCGCCGTGGGCACCGCGATCAGCATGGTCGCGTACATGAAGAACAGTTGACCCGTCACCGGCATGCCGGTGGTGAACATGTGGTGCGCCCAGACGATGAACGACAGGATGGCAATGCTGGAAGTGGCATACACCATCGAGGCGTAGCCAAACAGCTTCTTGCGTGAAAACGCGGGCACGATCTGGCTGATGATGCCGAAGGCCGGCAGAATCATGATGTAGACCTCGGGATGGCCGAAGAACCAGAAGATGTGCTGGTACATCACCGGGTCGCCACCACCGGCCGGGTTGAAGAAGCTGGTGCCAAAGTGGCGGTCGGTCAGCGTCATGGTGATGGCGCCGGCCAGCACCGGCATCACGGCAATCAGCAGGTAGGCGGTGATCAGCCAGGTCCAGCAGAACATCGGCATCTTCATCAGCGTCATGCCGGGCGCGCGCATGTTCAGGATGGTGACGATGATGTTGATCGAGCCCATGATGGAACTCGCCCCCAGAACGTGCATGGCAAAAATGGCGACGTCCATGCTGGGGCCCATTTGCAGGGTCAACGGTGCATAGAGCGTCCAGCCGGCGGCGGGGGCGCCGCCGGGCATGAAGAAGGAGCCCGCCAGCATCAAGCCGGCCGGAATCAACAACCAGAAGCTGAAGTTGTTCATGCGCGCGAACGCCATGTCGGGCGCGCCGATCTGCAGGGGCACCATCCAGTTGGCAAAGCCGACGAAGGCCGGCATGATGGCGCCGAACACCATGATCAGGCCGTGCATGGTGGTGAGCTGGTTGAACAGCTCCGGGTTGACCAGTTGCAGGCCAGGCTGAAACAACTCGGCGCGAATCATCAATGCCAGCACGCCGCCCAGCATCAGCATGAAGAAGGCAAACAGCAGGTACAGCGTGCCGATGTCCTTGTGGTTGGTGGCGTAGACCCAACGCCGCCAGCCGCTGGGGGCATGGTCGTGGTGGTCATGAGGGTCGGCGTGGGGCAAGCCGTGGTGATCCAGAACAGCACTCATCTGTGTTTTCCTTCTCAATTCTTTGAATAGTTGTGACGACGGATCGAATTAACGGCGCGCTGCCAAGACTTCAGCAGGCTGCACCACCTGACCGGTCTTATTGGACCAGTTGTTCTTGGTATAGGTAATGACTGCGGCCAGCTCGGTGTCGCTAAGCTGCTTCCAGGGTGGCATCGCGCCGTTGTTCTGGCCATTGAGCAACACCGCAATCTGCTTGCTCTTGTCTGCATCCAGCACCAGGGCAGCGGCATCAAGCGGCTTGATCGGGCCCGCACCCTTGCCATTGGGCTGGTGGCAGGCCGCACAATTGGTGGCATACACCTTCTCGCCACGTTTCATCAGGTCATCGAGCACCCAGACCTTGGCCGGATCGTCCGCCTTGGCGGCCATCAGCTTCTTCTCGCCGTCCACCCACTTGCCGTAGTCTTCGGCGGAGACCACCTTCACGTGAATTGGCATGTAGGCGTGCTCCTTGCCACACAGCTCGGCGCACTGGCCGTAGTAGTCGCCAATCTTCTCGGCCCGAAACCAGGTGTCGCGCACGAAGCCGGGAATGGCGTCCTGCTTCACGCCAAACGCCGGAACCATCCAGGCATGAATCACGTCGTTCGCAGTGGTGATGATCCGAACCTTGCGGTCCACTGGCACCACCAGCGGCTTGTCCACCTTCAGCAGATAGTCGTTGCCAGGAACTTCGCCTTCCTTGGGACCGCCGTTGTTGGACATGGTGCGCTGCGCCGGGTCCAGCGCCGAAAAGAAGCTGATGCCCTCGCCTTCGCCCCTGAGATAGTCGTAGCCCCACTTCCACTGCATGCCGGTGGCCTTGATGGTGAGGTCGGCATTGGTGGTGTCTTTCATGGCCACCACCACCTTGGTGGCGGGCAAAGCCATGCCGATCACGATCAGGAACGGGACGATGGTCCAGATGATTTCAACGGTGACCGACTCATGAAAATTAGCCGCTTTGTGGCCGACCGACTTGCGATGCTTCCAGATTGAATAGAACATCACGCCGAACACCAGCACAAACACCACTGTGCAGATGATCAGCATCATCCAGTGCAGCCAGGCCTGCTCTTGAGCGATTTTGGTAACCGCGGGATGCAAGTTGAGCTGATTGACCGCCGGGCCACCGGGTAAATCCTTCACCGCGTGCGCGGCGCTCAGGGCCACGCTGCTTGCCCAGACAGCGGCCGCGCGCAAGGTCCAAGCCAGTCTCTTGATGGTGTTGTTCATCGTGTTCACTTCTTCTTTGCCAAAACTCGTGCTGTAACCAACCGCGACCACGCAGTGCGCAGTCGCCGGGGCGGCGTGACTGGACACGGGAACCCTCCCGCATTAGTTAGGCAAGGATTGTAGCCCAGCTACCAACTCGGCGCTGACGTGTCAAGCCCAAAACTCAAAGTTACCCGCGATAGGTTTTGCGCTGGTTCAAACTTGCGCGCATTTGCTCCAGCGACAGGATGGTTTGCGCTCGAACAGTGTGTCGTGGTGCGGGTTTGAAGGCGTGCCCGTAGACCACCTCGAAGGTCAGGGCCAGCTCGCCGCTCGGCCCGCGGAGCTGCGCGTCCAGGGCTTGCAACAAGCGTTGGCGCCACTGCCGACCCCGCAACGCCGGGTGCCGCTCCGGATGCAGGTTGCGCCCCAGCTCGCGCAGTTCTCGAAGCAGACGCGCCGGATCGGCAAAACTGAGCGTGATGCGCTCCATGTCCATCACCGGCTCGGCAAATCCCGCCTGCACCAGCATGTCGCCCCAATCGTGCATGTCGGTGAACTCGTGTGCGGGCGGCGCCCAGCCGAGCGACTGGTAGACGCCGCGCAACTCGGTCAGGGTGTCCGGACCCAGGCATGAAAACATGACAAAACCGTCCACCGCCAGCGCCTGATGCCACTGCGCCATCAGCGCCTGCGGCTGCGCACACATATGCAGCAGCATATTGGCCCACACCATCTGCACGGCCCCCTGCGATGGCAACTCGAAACGCGTGGGGGCGCTCAACCAGCGCCCGCCCTGCCACCACTTCGGTGCTACTAATTTCGCAGCATGCCGCGCCCGCTGCGCATCGGACTCGACCACAAAACACTGCGACTTCGGGTAACGCCGCACCAGTTCACGATGTGCCGCCAAGCCACCGCGAACACTCTCCCAGTGCGCCCAGTTCTGCGGTTGCAGACGAATCCATTGCAGGCGCTCCTGCATGCGCCGCGCCACCTCCTCATGCAACCAGGCTGTCTGCGTCGCGGGGAACTGCTGCCAGCGCCGGGCCGCTGCGGGATCAATGGTGGGGGGACGCTGCTCGGTCATGGTTCTCGCAAGGTGTGCCGCGAGTATATTGACACGATGTTGTCGACGCTCCTCGCCCGAGTTCTACCCGCTCTGCCCAGCCGCTGCGCAGTCTGCCACGCCTGGCCAACCGAGCCGGTGTGCGAGGCCTGCGTCAGCCAGTTTGGGCAGCCGGTGGCGCGATGTCAAACCTGCGCCCTTCCGGTGCACGGCTCAGTTAGCCAATGTGGCGCCTGCGTGCTGGCGCCACCGCCACTGGATGCATGTATCGCCGCAGTCAGCTACGACTATCCCTGGACTGACTTGATTAGCCACTTCAAATTTCACGGCCAGCCCGGCTTGGCGCGCAGCCTGGGGCGGCTGATGCGCAGCGCACCCTGGGTCGAGCCCGCCCTGGAGCAGGCAGACCTGGTGATCCCGATGCCGCTGTCGGCCCCGCGCCTGCGGGAGCGGGGCTTCAATCAGGCGGTGGAACTGGCCAAGCAGCTCGCCCCAACGGGAAGGATAGAGTCGCGGCTGTTGCTGCGCATCAAGGACACCGCGCCTCAGCTCAAGCTGAACCGCAACGAGCGCTTGACCAACCTCAACAACGCATTTGCCGTGGAGCCACTCAAGGCCCCGTGCCTGAAGGCCGCACGGGTCGTGCTGCTCGACGACGTGATGACCAGCGGCGCCTCGCTGCACGCCGCGGCCCGCGCCTTGCGTGGCGCGGGTGCGGGCCACATCACGGGCATCGTCTTCGCCCGCACCAATTCACCCGAAGTCGGAACCGACTGATCGGCGACGAACACTGACAATAAGCCACCATGTTTCACATCGTTCTGGTCGAACCCGAAATCCCCCCCAATACCGGCAACGTGATCCGCCTGGCGGCTAACACGGGTTGCAGCCTGCATCTGATCGAGCCGCTCGGTTTCTCGATGGACGACAGGCAATTGCGCCGTGCCGGGCTGGATTACCACGAATACGCCACCGTCAAGCAGCATGCCGATTGGGCAAATTTCTTGGGGAGCGAGCGACCCCGCCCGGAGCGCTTGTTTGCCCTGTCGACTCGCGGCACGGCCCGCGTGTACGACACACGGTTCTCACCTGGCGACTGGCTGGTGTTTGGCTCCGAGAGCAAAGGCCTGCGCGAACCGGTGCATCAATCGTTCGCCCCGCAACAGTGCCTGCGCCTGCCCATGCGCAGTGGCCAGCGCAGCTTGAACTTGTCCAACGCCGTGGCCGTTACCGTGTTCGAGGCCTGGCGACAACAGGGCTTTGGCGGCGCGGTCTGACGCCGCTAGCCGCTAGCCGCTAGCAGAGCTCACGCTCGTTTTGCGCCGGAAGCGCTGCACCGTCATCAGGGGTAGCGGCGCGAAATGGACTCGGCCACGCAGGCCAGCTTGCTGGAGCCCTCGCGCTCTACCGCCACCTCCCAGGTCATTTGCACGCCATTGCGGTCGATGGGCTCGCACTTGAGCAGCTTGAGCCGCGCCCGCAGCCGGCTGCCCACCGGCACCGGGTCGAGAAAACGCACCTTGTTGAGGCCGTAGTTCACGCCCATGCCCGACTCGACGATATTGAATGAGGATTCGAAAAAGCGCGGAATCAGCGACAAGGTCAAGAAGCCATGGGCGATCGGGCCGCCAAAGGGTCCGGCCGCCGCCCGCTCGACATCCACATGAATCCACTGGTGGTCGCCGGTTGCTTGCGCAAACTGGTTGACCCGCTCCTGGGTGATCTCGATCCACGGGCTGGTGGCCACCTCCTGTCCGACATACGAAGCCAGCTCTGCAAGGGTTTGAATGGTTTTCATGCGTCGACTGTAGAGGCAGTGAGTCGGCTCAACTGTCCAGCCAGTGACAGATCGGCTGCCACTGCTGCAGGTCTTTCTCGACGCGGCCCCGGGCCACATCGAACAGCGACAAACCGTGGGCCGCCAGGTGCACGTAGTTTTGGGTATCGCGCAAGTAGCCCAACACCGGCAAGTCCAGCGAATCGACGAACGCATGCAACTTGTCCGCCGCGATGGTGCGCGCATCCACGCGCATGCCAACCAAGCCGATCTTGGCTTTGCCAGCGTGGCGGTTTTGCGCCAGTTGCGCCAGGAAATCGCGCGTCGCAAAAATGTCGAAAACACTCGGCTGCAAAGGCACGATCACCCGGTCCGCCATCTTGATCACGTCGTTGAAGCGCCAGCCGTGCAGCCCGGCGGGCGTGTCCAGCACCACATGCGAGGTGCCTTTGGGGGGTTTGGCAATCAGGTCGGCACTCACCTCCCAGGTCGAGATCGGTCGCGCCGTGGCGGGACGCAGGCTCAGCCACAGGCGCGTGGATTGCTGCCGGTCCGCGTCACCCAGCATCACCGCGTGGCCTCGGGATGCGAAGTAACCAGCAATATTCGTGGCCAGCGTGGACTTTCCGACACCGCCTTTTGGATTGGCAACAACAATGATCGGCATGGCCCGCTCCTGGTTATGCGACTTTGCGCTATGTTAACGGCATGGAACATGCTCCCAACTGGCTGGTCAACAGCTTCATCCGCCTCAGTGCCGCCGTCATCACAGTGCAGCGGTGTCGCATGCCCGGGCCGGACGCCATCATCGGCTGCCTGGACGCGGGCATCGCGATGCACCCCACACGCCAAGCCTGACGCCGCGCGGGTCTACTGGCCGCCGCGGCGCACCGAAGTCACGCGTTGCGCCAGCATCTCTGCCAACGCCAGCCCCACGGCTTGGCTGTCCAGGCTGGGATCGTCAAACAACATCTCCAAGGCGGCGTAGTTCATCTCCACGGCGAGGCGCGCCAGAATCGCCACATCGGCTTGCGGCGCATGCGGATAGGCTTGCATGAAGGCCTGCACGATCAAGCCACTCACCAACGCATGCGACTCGATGCGCACGTGCGACAGGGTCGGCACCGCCCGCAAGGCGCGTGTCACCCACAAACCGCCAGGCAAGGCCTTGGTCAACAGCAAGGTCTGTTCGAACAGGGCGTGGATTTGCACCACCAGACGCCGGGGCGGCAATTTCAGCATGGTCGGCGTCGCCCATGCCCTGACCAACTCGTTTTGCGCCTGCATCAAGCGCTGCCCCAGTTCTCGCAGCAACGCGTATTTGTTGGGAAAGTAGCGGTACAGGGCCGGCGGCGAGATGCCCGCGCGCTGGCACACCAGGTTAGTGGACAAGCGCTCGATGCCAACCTCGGACAACAGCTCCACCGTGGCCCCCAGAATCAATTCATAGGTGTCGAGCGCACGCTGCTGGCGCGGTTGCGCCTTGCTCTGTAGAACGGGGGCGACCGGGGTTCGGCGGGCAAGGCGGGTGGAAGGCATGCAGGGGCAAGTCTACCAAGGCAATTGGGCGTCAGGTCTGCCGCGTTCAGCCTGCCAGGCGCTTCAGCACCCATGCGCCAACGCCATCGTTCACACGCTGCGGGAACCCCGGCTCTCAGGGTTTGTCCCGGTGCCGACCGGTCCGTCCGTTCCTATACTGGCCACCCAAGTTCAGTAGTTATAACTAGCTTAATAAGCAATGGTGATCATGTCGATTCGCTCTGTTTTTCGACGCCTCGCCACCGTGCTGGGCGCCCTTCTTGCAACCGGCGCCGCCTGGGCCGACCCCTATCTGGTCGGGCGCGGCATGGCCGACATCACCGGCGAGGCGGCCGAGGTGGGCATGATGGGCTACGCCTCCACCGCCCAAGTGGCTGCCGGCATCCACATGCGCCAGCGCGCGCGGGCCTTCATCGTGGCCGACCAGGCCAGCGGCAAGCGCATGGTGTTCGTCAACAACGACCTGGGCATGGTGTTCCAGGGCGTGCAGCAGGCGGTGCTCAAGCAGTTGCAGGCCAAATACGGCAGCCTGTACGGCGCTGACAACGTGATTCTTTCCGCCACCCACACCCACGGCGGGCCGGGCGGTTTTTCGCACTACGCGCTGTACAACTTCACCACCTGGGGCTACAACCCGCGCACCTTCTCGGCCATCGTCAGTGGCATCGTGCTGGCCATCGACAAGGCACACCGCGACCTCAAGCCCGGCAGTGTGCAAATCGGCAAGGGTGAACTGACCAACGCCAACAACAACCGCTCGCTGAGCGCCTACCAGCGCAACCCCCAAGCCGAGCGCGAGCGCTGGGGCACGCACATCGACCCCGAAATGACGCTGCTGCGCTTCAAGCAAGGCAACACCGACGTGGGCGTGATCAGTTGGTTTGCCACCCACGGCGTATCCATGTCACCGACCAACCGCTTGATCAGCCCCGACAACAAGGGCTACGCCGCCTGGCGCTGGGAGCACAACATGAAGGGCGTGCGCTACAACGCGGACGGCGACTTCGTGGCCGCGTTCGCGCAATCCAACGCTGGCGACATGACGCCCAACCTGCATCTGGATGGCACCGGCCCCACCAGCAACGAGTTCAACAACACCCGCATCATTGGCGAACGCCAGTTGCAAAAGGCGCTGGAGATCTACAACGGTGCGCTGCAAACCCTCAGCGGCCCGGTGGACTACCGGCAACGCTTTGTCGACTTCTCGCGCATCACCGTGGAGGGTCGTTTCACCGATGGCGCCACGCGCGCAACCTGTCCGGCCGCCGTCGGTTCGGCGTTCGCCGCCGGTACCGAAGACGGCCGCGGTCTGGATGGTTTCACCGAGGGCGACCTGGCCCGCAACCCATTCTTTACCGCCCTGGGCGGCATCATCACCCCGGCGCCGCAGTGGGTGCGCGACTGCCAGGCGCCCAAGCCGGTGCTGCTGGCCACCGGCACGCAAACGCCTTATCCGTGGACACCCGAAGTGCTGCCGGTGTCGATCGTGCGCATCGGCCAGTTGGCCATCGTGGCCGCGCCGGGTGAGTTCACCATCATGTCGGGCCGCCGGGTGCGCGACACCGTCCGGGCCGCGCTGGGTGACCGCGTGCAGCACATTGTGTTCGCCGGTTATGCCAATGCCTACGCCGGCTACGTGACCACGCCCGAGGAATACGACGCCCAGCACTACGAGGGCGCCTCCACCCACTTCGGGCGCTGGACCCTGCCCGCCTACCAGCAAACCTTTCACGAACTGGCCACGGCGCTCAAACAAGGTCTGAGCGCCTATGCCAGCGCCACACCGCGCGACCTGGCCACCAAGCAGATGTCGTTCCAGACCGGCGTGGTGCTGGACAACGTGCCCCTGTTCAAGCGCTTTGGTGATGTCGAACTGCAAGCCTATTCCGGCTACGCCCGCGGACAACGCGTCAACGTCGAGTTCTGGACCGGCCACCCCAAGAACAATCTGCGCCAGGGCGGCACGTTCCTGGAAGTGCAACGCTGGGACGGCGCCGCCTGGCGCACCGTGGCCAACGATGGCGACTGGTCCACCATGTACCGCTGGGTGCGGGTCGATCCGGTCTGGGGCAGCTCCAAGGCGGCCATCTCATGGGACATCCCGCTGGACACCGTTACAGGGCAATACCGGATTCGTCACTACGGCGACTACAAGAACGGCTGGAACGGCGCGATCTATGGCTTGAGCGGAACCAGCCGGACCTTCCAGGTCTACTGATGCGGTCGCGCGCACAACCGGATCACGACCAGATCCGGTAGGTCCAGAAGCTCTCGTCCTCGTCGATTGCCCGCTTGAGCTCCTTGGGGCTCAGGCCCGCCACACGGCGGACTTCTCGGCACAAGTGTGCCTGGTCGCTGTAACCACTGTCCACGGCGATCGCCGCCCAGTCGGGTGCAGGTGCGGATGATTCGGAGTAAGGGTCGGCAAGATGACCCTTGCGCACCATGAAGAACGACTCCTCGGCGCGACCCAAGCGACGCAGTTCGCGCATCGGCAGGCCAACCCACTGTTTGATGCGGCGCTCTGCCTGGCGCAGGCTCTTGCCCACTCCCGAGGTTCCGGCTCTCAGGGCCAGGGTCTCGGCCCAGTGGCGATAACGCTGCGGGCGCGACACAGCCTGATGGCACAACGCACCCCAGCGTGGCTCCAAGAACGCCTCGATCACTTGCACGCGGGCCAGGTCGTCGGGGGCGTCCTGAACCGCCTGGGCCATGGCTTGCCATGGACTGTCCAACACGGCATCGACCGGCACGACACGGTTGACCAAAGCCGGCAGGTCCAGGCCCGTCAGCGCCTGAAACGCCTGCGGCAGCAGGCCCAACATGAAAGCCCGAACCGGACCCGGATTCACGCTGACCATCGGCACCGTGTGCGGACCAGCAAAGGACAGCCGTGGCACCGGCTCATTGACCAACTCCTCGCCCCGGCGAACGATCAGCGACTCGCCTTCAAGCAGCCAGAAGATGCCGCACAGGGGTGAAGCCGGGAAATGGTTGTGGCGCTGATCCGATCGCAACACCGCACCCACCGTGCTGCGCGTGATGTAGGCCCGTACGCAGGACGACAGCGCCAGGCTGGGCGCCATCAACACACTGGTCGTGGGTGTCCCCGTTGCGCGCACGTCTTTCACAGCATCGGCAAGTGCATTCATGCACCAAGTCTACTGCGGCCAACATGTCGCAATCGTTCAATACGCGCGGCGCAGGGCGCGGCACACTGCACGCGCTTGGCCCTTTTGATGGCCTCGCTCCTTACTCTCGAACATGCCATGCACCCCGTCATCCTCAGCCAAGTCCACAAAACCTACCAACTCGATTCAGTCGGCGTGCCGGCCCTCACCGACATCAACCTCGAAGTTCGCGCGAACTGTTTTACCGTGATCTCCGGCCCCTCCGGCAGCGGCAAGACCACCTTGCTCAACCTCATTGGCTGTATCGACCAAGCCGATCAGGGCGATGTGATGGTGGCGGGCCAACACGCCCAGCAGATGTCGGACGACGATTTGTCGGACTTTCGCGCCCGCCACCTCGGCTTCATCTTCCAGAACTTCAATCTGCTGCCGGTGCTCACGGCCTACGAGAACGTCGAGTACCCGCTGCTGCTGACCGGAATGCCCGAGGCGCAGCGGCGCGAACGTGTGCTGGCGCTGCTCGACGCAGTGGGGCTGTCGGATCGCGCTCACAGCCGCCCCGGCCAGCTCTCTGGCGGACAGCGCCAACGGGTTGCCATTGCGCGGGCGTTGGCAACGGCGCCGCAACTGGTGCTGGCTGATGAACCCACCGCCAACCTGGACAGCGAAACCGGCGCGGCCATCATCGCCTTGATGCGCCGCATGCAGCGCGAACACCAGGTGTCATTCGTGTTTTCTTCGCACGACCCCCAAGTGCAGGCGGCGGCAGACGATGCGGTGCTTCTGCACGATGGCCGCATCACCCGTGTCGAGCGAAAAATGCAGACTG
This sequence comes from Rhodoferax sp., assembly GCA_030685025.1. Lineage (GTDB taxonomy): Bacteria > Pseudomonadota > Gammaproteobacteria > Burkholderiales > Burkholderiaceae_C > Rhodoferax_D. Next base: position 17,232 of record JAUXWC010000020.1, on the reverse strand, counting down.
ACGGGGTGAGCGCATGCGCCGCGCCGGGGCCGCTTCCCTATGCAAGCTCGCACCGGAGTGCACAGCACGGAGGTACTCTCGTGAGAACCCTCTCGCTTGCTTCGCGCAATTTGTTGCGCAACCGCCGCCGCTCGCTCACGACCTTGTTGGCGATGACCATCGGCATGGTGGCGATCTTGATATTTGGCGGCTACAGCTCCAGCACCAAATACGGCCTGCAGACCGGCTCGGTTCAACAATTTGGCCACTTGCAGATTCAACGCCAGAACTACTTCTCGGACGGCGGCGACAACCCCAGCGCCTACGGCATCGGCAACTACCAGCGCATGGTGGACGCCATCAAGCGCGACCCGGTGTTGGCGCCCATGTTGGCGGTGGTGACGCCATCCCTGCAACTCGGTGGCGTGGCCGGCAACTACCAGACCGGTGATTCGCGCTCGGTGATGGCCTCTGGCGTGGTGGCCGAGGAACTCAACCAGATGCTGTCCTGGAATGACTATGCACTGACCAGCTATGCCCAGCCGCTGCCCCTGATTGGAACGCCGGAAAACGCAGTGGTGATCGGCAACGGCGTGGCGCGCAAGTTGGGCCTGTGCCGTGCGCTCCAGGTAGCCGATTGTCGGCAGGGACCGGCCAAAACAGCGGCCGACACCCAGTCTGCACCAGACGACATCACGGCCTTATCTGCGCTCGAAAGATCGGCGCTGCCGCCGGGCAATGAGACCCGCATCGAGATGCTGTCGGCCTCTGCCTTCGGTGCGCCCAACGTCGTCAGCCTGAGCGTCGTCAAGGCACAGAACATGGGCCTCAAAGCGATTGACGATGTCTACATTGCGATGCACCTGTCGCAGGCTCAGAAGCTGATCTATGGTTCGGCGCCTCCTCAGGTGACCGGCATCGCGGTGCAGTTGCAGCACACCGATCAGATGCCCGCCGCCAGAGAGCGGCTGACACAACTGCTGGCCACCGACTTCAAAGACGAAGCTCTGGAGGTGCTGGACTTTGGCACCCTCTACCCGATGTACGGGCAATCGGTGGCGTTCATGGATTCGGTGTTCGGCTTCATCGCGGTGCTGATTGGCGTCATCGTGCTGTTCACGATTGGCAACACCATGAGCACCGCCGTGGTCGAACGCACGGTGGAGATCGGCACGCTACGCGCCATCGGCCTGCGCCGCGCTGGCATCCGCCGTCTGTTCGTCTGCGAGGGGGTGCTGCTGGGCGTTTTGGGTGCCGCCCTGGGTGTGCTCTGCGCGGCCTTGGCCGCCTACGCCATCAACCACAGCGGCCTGTCCTACACACCACCTGGCTATGTCTATGCCTACCTGGTTCAGGTTCGCGTGCTGGAAGACATGGGTTTGCTGCTGGGCAGCGTGCTCGGCCTGGTGGTAGTGGCAGTGTTCTCGGCATGGTGGCCCGCCACGCGCGCGTCGAAACTGCTAATCGTTGACGCGCTGCGCCACGCCTGAAAGGAAGCAACGATGAAAGCACTGACTGCCGCCTGTCTGGCGCTGGCCCTCGTCGCCCCGCTATGCGCGCTTGCCCAAACCGGCGCGAGCGCACAAGCCATTCTTGCCGCCAGCGATGCCGTTCGCAACCCCGAGCATCCGTTTGGCGTAACCAACACGCTGATCGAATACCGCAACGGCAAGCAGACCAACACCAGCACGCTGGGCATCTACTCCAAGGCGGACCCCCACAGCGGCCAGTTCCGCAGCCTGGTGCGCTTCATGGCGCCGGCGCGCGACGCGGGCAAGCTGATGCTCTACAGCGGCAAGGACCTGTGGTTCTACGACCCCGCCAACAAGGCCAGCGTGCGCCTGTCGCCCCAGCAGCGTCTGCTGGGGCAGGCCTCCAACGGCGATGTGGTCAGCGTCAATCTGGCCAAAGACTACCAGGCGACCGACGCCGGCGAAGAAGACATGCAGGACGGCGAGCGCACCACCCGGCGCTGTCACAAGCTGACGCTGGCCGCGCGCACGCCCGACGCCAGCTACCACCACATCGAAATCTGGATCGACACCCGCAACCACCAGCCCATCAAAGCGCGCTTCTATGCCGAGAGTGGCAAGCTGCTCAAGACTGCCTATTTCCGCCACTATCAGCCGCAGCTTGGGGCACAGCGCCCGACCGAGACCGTGATCATCGACGGGCTTGACCCCGGTTGGGTCACCGTGATGCGATTCTCGGACTGGACCAAACGCGAGGTGCCCGATGCCTGGCTGCAGCGCGACTACCTGCCGCGCTTCAAGCCCGAGTAGCGCGCCATGCCTCAAGCCTTGGGCGCGCCACCTGCGCCATGCCAGGCTGGCCTTGCCAGACCATTGCACCGAGCCGCCGTGACCGCCCTGCTGCTTGGTGCCGCATGGCCAGCGTTGGCCCAGCCGGACGACACCGACGCCCTGCGGCTGGCCGACGCCGCACCCCGCCACGTCGAAACCACCAAGGAGTGGCAGTGGTACGCCGAGGGCGCGCTCGGCCAGACCACGCAACGCCATGGCGGCGGCACCACCGTCAACCAGCGCCTGTCGTTCGACGTGCAATTCGACAAATCCTTGGCGCCACACTGGCGCGCCGTGCTGGCAAACCGGCTCGACGTGAACTGGAGCGCCCCAAGCGGCCAACCACGCAGCATCAACACGCTCAAGGAGGCCTACCTCAGTTGGCAGGCACGCGACGACCGCCTTGTCGACATCGGCCGCATCAACGCGCGTTATGGCGTGGCCACCGGCTACAACCCGACCGACTTCTTGCGCGCCGGGGCGATTCGCTCACTGGTGTCGGTCGACCCGGGCAGCCTGAAGAAGAATCGCCTTGGCAGCGTGATGTTGCGCGGCCAAGCCCTATGGCGCGGCGGCTCACTCACCGCACTGGTCTCGCCCAAGCTGGCGGACCAAGCCAGCGCCGAGCCCTTCAGCCCGGACTTTGGCGCCACCAATGCTCAGCATCGCTGGCTACTGGCGGCCAGTCAGCAGGTGACGGAAAACCTCAACCCGCAGTGGCTGGCCTACGGCGGCCAGGGCCAGGCCACCCAGCTTGGCTTCAACCTGACCACGCTGATGGGTGATGCCAGCGTAGCCTTTGTGGAATGGTCCGGCGGGCGCAGCCGCAGCCAGTACGCCCAGGCCCTGGCCACCCCCGACGACACCGCCTGGCGCAACCGCCTGGCCACCGGCCTGAGCTACACCACTGCCAGCAAGCTCTCGCTGACGCTGGAGTACCACCACAACAGCGCCGCACTCAGTAAGGCCAACTGGAGTGCGCTGATGCGCGGCCCGCCTGCCGCCTACCTGCGCTACCGACAATGGACACAGCGCGCGCAGGAGCTGCCGACGCAACAGGGCTTGGGCATGTACGCACTGTGGCAGGACGCCCTGCTCCAGCGCCTTGACCTCAACGCCATGCTGCGCCACAACCTGGCCGACCGCAGCCGCCTGGCCTGGCTGGAGGCACGCTACCACCTGGACCATGCCGACCTGGCCCTGCAATGGCAAGTCCAAAGTGGCAAGGCCGGCAGCGAGTACGGCGCGCCGGCGCAGCGCCGGGCGTGGCGGGGGGTGGTGCGTTACTACTTCTGACACCGCCTCTGCGGCGTGCCCGCATGAAGCGACTCGGTCAGCGCGTCTTGATCTCGCCAAACACGCCCGAGCCGATCGCATCAACCTGCTGCGGCGTCATCTTGGCGAAGACACCGGACCAGGCTGAGGACATGGTGTTGTAGGCCTGATCTCCGAAGCGTTGCCCGGTGTTGAGGTCGGAAAAACTCACGTTGGCGTCGAGTGAGGCTTTGGCACCGGTCTTGTTCAGCACGACCTTCTTGGCCGACTCGGCTGGCACGCGAACTGTTTGCGTCGCAGCGATAGGCGTAGCAGCTGCCGCCCCAGGCGCCGCCGATGCTGCAGGGGACGCCGCAGAGGTTGACGCGGTCGACTTGTTCTGCGGCGCGCTGCCACAACCCGCCAGCAACAGCAAAGCCGCGACTACCGACCCAGAAGCGAAGCTCTTCATCCGTATCTCCCTGTTTACCGTGTTATTGAAGCGGCCGAGTATGGACGGACGAAAAAACCGACCGCATCCGCCAAAACAGGGAACCGCGGGGAAGAGAGGACTCACTCGCCGCTTTGCACGCCTTTTCACGGCCCGATGCTTGTGATCGACTTCTCAGGACGAAAAATCACCCAACCATCAGGGTTAATCCTGAGTACCGGTTGAGTCATTCCTGCATAAACTGGCCGTCAATATTTGCTAGTCATGACTAGCTTTACAAACAATGAGGACCAGCACGCCACCGTCACCCTGCCGCCCGGCCAGCCAACCAGTCGGCCACCCCGCTCCCGGGCGGCGATGACAACACAAAGCATGTCGGCAATTTCCAACTCACAAACTGCGCAACCAGCGGCCTTGCCCCGTCGATGCCTCACATCACTGTGCCTGCTGGGCGCGCTGCTGCTGGGCGCCTGCGAGCCGCGCCCGGCCGCGGTGGCCAACGCGCCCCAGTCCCGCTTGGAGGTCAGCCGCCCGGCCAATGCCAACCTGTCTGAAAAATACGAACGGGCCTGCATGACCTGCCATATTGACGCCGCCAGCGGGGCCCCCCGCACCCACGACCAAGCCGCCTGGCGCAATCGCCCCAACCCGGCGCGCGACGCCCTGATCACCAGCGTGCAGCAAGGCCGCAACGCCATGCCGCCGATGGGCCTGTGCCCTGATTGCAGCCGCGAAGAACTGGGCGCACTGATTGACTTCATGCGGGGGGCGCAGCCATGAGCGGCGCGCCGGGCCGGCCCAAGCCAAGCTCTCACCGCAGTGCGCAGCACGAAGGTACTCCAGTGAGCAGCGTGAGCCGACGCGGCCTGTTGCACACCGCGCTGGCCGGCGGCCTGAGCATCGGCGCCAACGGCCTGGTGGAGGCGCAGCCCGCCAGCGGCGTGCCCAAAGCCGAACTTGAGCCAACCGCCCCGGCACCCGCAGCGTCGCCCGCTGCGGCAGTGCCGGCCAAGACCCCAGCCGGTACCAACCGGTGGCGCAACTGGAGCGGCATCCACACCTGCCAACCCGCCACCTGGCAAGTGCCCGGCACGGTGGACGAACTGGCCGATCTGCTGCGCCGCGCGCCGGGGCCGATACGCTGCGTGGGCGCCGGCCATTCGTTCACGCCGCTGGTGCCCACGGCGGGCACACTGCTGTCGCTGGACCGGCTCAGTGGCCTGCGCAGCCACAGCCTCAAAGACGGCCAAGCCACGCTGGGCGCCGGCACCCGGCTGCAAGTGACCTCACGCCTGCTTGATGCGCAAGGCCTGGGCCTGTACAACCTGCCCGACATCGACGCACAAACCCTGGCCGGCGCCATGGCCACCGCCACCCACGGCACTGGCGTGGGCTTTGGCGCCTTGCACACCGATCTGCTGGGCCTGAGCCTGATGACACCGGCTGGGCAGTTGCTGCACTGTTCACCCGACAAATTGCCCGAGGTGTTTGCCGCCGCCCAAGTGTCGCTGGGCGCGCTGGGTGTGCTGACCGAGGTGACGCTGCGGGTGCGAGCGCACTACCACCTGCAACGCCGCGTGTGGCTGGCCAAGACACAAGACCTGCTGGACCAGGCCCCGACGCTGGCTGCCCAACACCGCCAGTTTGAGCTGTACCTGCTGCCCTTTACCGGTTATGGCGCAGCCATCACGCACGACGAAGTGCCGGTAGGCCAAGTGCAGCGCAGCACGGCCGCCGACGAAGACGTGTTGCGCGACCTGCGCCGCCTGCGCGACTGGCTGGGCCGCTGGCCCGCGCTGCGGCGCTGGGTGGCGCAGCGCGCCATCGACCCCAACCAGAGCGAGACCATGACCGACGTGTCATGGAGGCTGCTCTCCACCCAGCGCCCAACCCGCTTCAACGAAACCGAGGGCCATGTTCCGCACGAGAACGGCATCGCCTGCCTGCGCGAGGTGCTGGCCACGCTGGAGAAACGCAACGAGGTGTTCTTCCCCATCGAGTTCCGCACCATCCGGGGCGACCAGGCCTGGCTGAGCCCCTTTTATGGCCGCGACAGTTGCTCGATTGCCGCGCATGCCATGCAGGGCGAACCGCATGACTACCTGCTCAGCGAGCTGGGGCCGGTGTACCGGCGCCACGGCGCACGCCCACACTGGGGCAAGTTGCACGACCGCAGCCCCACCGAACTGCGCGCGCTGTACCCGCAATGGAACGCCTTCGCCGCCGTGCGCCGCGAGCTTGATCCACAAGGGCGCATGCTCACGCCCTACATGAAACAACTGCTGGGGGAGACCTGACATGGCCCAACTCAAACGCCGCCACTTTGTAGCCGGTGCCGCCGCCCTGGGGCTGGGCGCGGCCGTGGCGCTGCGCCCCAGCGACCGGGGCGGCGCGCACGACGCCTACTTCGGCGCCCTGCAGCGCGCGCTGCAGAGCAGTGGCCCGGCACTGCCCACGCTGGTGGTGGACCAGCCACGCTTACTGGCCAACCTGGACCGCATTGCCAAGACCACGCAGAGCGGTTTGGCGCTGCGCGTGGTGGTGAAGTCGCTGCCCAGCCTGAACCTGATCGAGCACGCGCTCAGGGCCTGGCGCACCGAGAAGGTGATGACCTTCAACGCGCCGCAGTTGCTGGCGCTGGCACGCGCTCGGCCCAGCGTGCAGGTGCTGCTAGGCAAGCCGCTGCCGGCTTCCACCGCGCAATGGGTGCTGGCGCAGTTGGCCGGTGCACCGTTCAACGCCTCGCGCCAGATCGAATGGCTGATCGACACCCCGGCACGCGCCGCGCAGTACCGCGAGCTGGCCCGCGCCACCGGTGTGCCACTGCGGCTCAATGTGGAGCTGGACGTGGGCCTGCACCGCGGTGGCATCGAGCGTGATACCGACCTGGCGGCGCTGCTCAAGATCATCCAGAGCGAGCCGCTGCTGAGCTGGAGCGGCTTCATGGGTTACGACCCCCACATCGTGGCCATCCCCGATCTGCCCGGTGCGCGCGAACAGGCCGCCAGCCACGCCCGCGCAGCCTATGCGCGCCACTTTGCCAACGCCCAGGCACTGCTGGGCACCCGGGCCCGCGAGGCGCTCACCCTCAACACGGCCGGCTCGCTGACCTACCACTTGCACGACGGCAAACAGGTGCCCAATGAGGTGAGTGTGGGCTCGGCAGCCGTCAAGCCACTGGACTTCGAGCGCCCCAGCACCCAGGCGCTGATGGCGGCTTGCTTCATCGCCACGCCGGTACTCAAAACCATGGAAGCGTTTCGGCTGCCGGTGGGCGTGGAGTGGATCAGCCGCGCCAGCGCCGCCTGGGACGTCAACCAAGCGCGCGCGCTGGCGATCCACGGGGGGCATTGGCTGGCCGATCCGGTGTCACCACCCGGCGTGACACCCAGCGGGCTGTATGGCGCCTCCAGCAACCAGCAAGTACTGGTGGCGTCCGGCGCCACCTCAGTCAAGCCGGATGACTGGGTGTTTCTGCGGCCACGCCAGAGCGAGGCGGTGTTGCTGCAGTTTGGCGACATCGCGGTGTTTGATGGCCAACGCATCACCGAGCGTTGGCCAGTGTTTGCCGCCTCAGCCTGAGCGCACACGAATAGACATTTGCTGACACAATCACCCGCAGACATGGGCTGACGGGTGGCGACAAGCGCCGCCGCGCCCGTGGGGCAGGTTCAGCATCTTTTTGTGAAAGTTCTATCGTGTTGTCTCGCGCGCTGTGTTGGCTCATCGGGTTTGGTTTTGCGACCCTGGGTTACGCCCAGGAACCCATTGCCCTGGCCACCGTGGTCGAGGGCGACGCGACCCTGCTGCGCCAGACCACCAAGCTGGCTTTGAGACCCGGCATGCGCCTGCTGGCGCTGGACATGCTGGAGACCGGCCCCAAAACCAACATCGTGCGCATCGAATTCAGCAGCGGCACCATTGCCGATCTGGGGCCGCAAACCCAGGTGATGTTGGCGCCCAAGCTGGCCAGCGGTCCGAAGCGCCGGCCAGCCACGCTGTATGCCTTGTCGGGCTGGGTCAAACTGAGCGGCACCGCAGGCAAGGACCGGGCCGCCAGCCAATTGCTGGCCGAATCGCTGGACGTCTCCGGTCTGACCGGCGCCGCCGTGGTATCGATTCAGGCCAAGAGCAGCCAGGTGTTTGCGGAGTCAGGCACCGTCAACGTGAGCGAACGGCGCGCCGGACAGGCCGCGCCGCTGCTGGCGCTCAAATTGGGCACGCTGTACGCGCGCACCGGTACCGACAAGGCCAGTGTCAGCGCCCACCCCCCCAGCGCCTTCATGCAAAGTGTGCCCAAGGCGTTTCTGGACCCTATCCCCGCGCGCAGCGAACTGTTCAAGGGCCGCGCCGAGCCTCCCGCCAAGCCACTCGGGGCCTTGACCTATGCCGAAGCCACACCTTGGTTGAGCGCCGAGCTAGCGTTGCGCAGCGTGCTGGTGTCGCTTTGGAAAACCCAACTCAACCCCGACTTGCGCGCCGGTTTGGCCAGCCACATCAAGGCCCACCCGGAGTGGGACCGCGTGTTGTTCCCCGAGAAATACCTGCCCGCCAACCCCGCCTCGGCCGCCTCGGCAACCCCCGCCAGCCGCTGATGACCACCGTACCAGCCGTGTCACCGTCCGCTACTTCCACTGCTCGATGAGGTCGTATGAAACTCCTGCTCAAATTCAATCTTGTGTTCCTGCTGGTGTTTGTGGTGGGCCTGGGTGCGGCCGGTTACATCGCGCGCACCATGCTGCAAAAGGGCGCCCATGAAGAGGTGCTGGGCCACGCGCGGCTGATGATGGAGAGCGCGGTGGCGGTCAGCGCCTATACCGCCACGCAAATCAAGCCCTTGCTGGAGAACCAGATGAAGTATGGTTTTCTGCCCCAGTCCGTGCCGGCCTACTCATCCTTTGAAGTGGTCAATGCGCTGCGCGCCAAACACCCCGACTACTCCTACAAGCCGGCGATGCTGAACCCGACCAACCCGCGCGACCGCGCGCAGGACTGGGAGGAAGACATCATCTCGCAGTTCGCCAAGAACACCGCCCTGACCGAGTACGTGGGCCAGCGCAGCACGGCGTCGGGCCAGGCGATGTACATCGCCCGCCCGATCCGGATAACCAACCCGCTGTGCCTGCAATGCCACAGCACGGTAGACGCCGCGCCACCGACCATGATCGAGAAATACGGCCCCGCCAACGGCTTTGGCTGGAAGATGAACGACACCCTGGGCGCCCAAATCGTTTCGGTGCCGATGGCGGTGCCCTTGAAGCGCGCTGACGATGCCTTCGGCGTGGTGATGGGTTCACTGGCGGGCGTGTTTGTGCTGATTGGCGGTGTGCTCAACCTGATGTTGTGGAAGCTGGTGATCCAGCCGGTGACCAAGCTCTCAGGCCTGGCGGATCGGGTCAGCCTGGGCGAACTCGACGCGCCCGAGTTCGCCGTCGGCTCGAAGGACGAAATCGGCACCTTGGCGGAGTCCTTCGCGCGCATGCGCAAGAGCCTGGTGCACGCCATGAAGCTGCTCGACGACTAAGCCACTGGCCGCCCCGTAACGCAACTGGAATCCCGACCCCCGATCCATGCAGCACCCCGACAAGCTTGGCAAATACGCCATCACCGGCCTACTGGGCGAAGGCGCCATGGGCGTCGTGTACAAGGGCTACGACCCCGGCATTGGCCGCCAGGTGGCGATCAAGACCATTCGCAAATCATTGGCGGCCGACCACAGCACCGAGAGCGCCCTGTCGGAGCGTTTTCGCAACGAAGCCCGCGCGGTGGGGCGCCTCAACCACCCCGGCATCGTGGCCATCTACGATCTGGGAGAGCACGAGGACAACGCCTTCATTGCGATGGAATTTGTCGAAGGGCGAGACCTGTCGCAAATCCTGTCGGCCACGCCGAATCTGCCGGAGCCGGTGATTCTGCGCGTGATGCACCAGTTGCTCGATGCACTGGAGTACGCGCACCAACAAGGCGTCTGGCACCGCGACATCAAACCGGCCAACCTGATCATCACCTCGGCCGGCCAACTCAAGGTGACCGACTTCGGCATCGCCCGCATTGAGTCGGCCGCGCTGACGCAGGTTACCTCGACCATCGGCACACCCGGCTACATGGCGCCCGAGCAGTACATTGGCGAGTCGTTTGACCACCGGGTCGACATCTTTGCCGCCGGTGTGCTGCTGTACCGCATGCTGGCCGGTCAGCCGCCCTTCTCGGGCTCGGCCGAAACCGTGATGTACGCCATCATGAACAAGGACCCGACACCGCTGAGCCAGTTGACCGATGGCGACCTGGCGGCGTTTTACCAGCCGATCGTGAACGGCGCGCTGGCCCGGGACGCCAAACAGCGTTACGCCAACGCCACGGCGTTTCGCACGGCGCTGCTCAAGCGCAAGGATGTGGACGCTGCCTCGGCGGCCGAGACCACCATCATTGTTCACTCGGCGCGCGGCGCGGGGGAGCCATCGCCCACAAGATCGGGCAGCGGCCACTCTGGCGCCGGCCGCGCCACCCAACAAACCGCCCTGACGGGTTGGGACGCGACCATGCTGGAGCCGGTGCAAACGGCGCTGGCGCGTTTCATGGGACCGATGGCCAAGGTGCTGGTGCGTCAGGCCGCCAGGAAGTGCCATGACCTGCCCGGCCTGATCATCCTGCTCACCCAAGACATTCCCAGCCCCGAAGATCGGTCCAAGTTTTTGACGCTGATGCAACGCCATGCCAGCACCGGCACACTGGGCTCCACCGCGCACCAGACGCGCGAGACCGGCGCCAGCGGCGCCACTATGGAGCGGCAAGTGCTGAGCCCGGCTTTGATAGCGCGCGCCAACCTGGTGATGGCCAAACACATGGGTCCGATTGCCAAGATCATCGTCAAAAAGGCCGCCGCCAAGGCCAACTCACCCACGCAGTTCGTGGCCCTGTTGGCGCAAGAGATGCCCGATGGGCCACAGCGCGCGCAACTGATCACCGAGTTCCAAATCTGAACCATGTCCGCTGGCCGCGCCTTCCATCGCCAAGATCTGGTGCAAGATTCCACCGAGGCGATGAAGGAACGGGGGGGCGTGCTCAAGAAGCCAAGGCGCAAAACCGCGCCAGCACGGGCGTTCCGGGCAAAAAAAATCCCTACCGGATAAGGGTTGGGATTTCACATTATGGTGGTGGGGCCGCACCCCCTGTCAAACCCAGCGAACTGGGCTCCTTTTTGCTGCCAATGGCTGCATCGAAGAGCTGCGGAAACCTCCAACATGACTGGCAGTCTATCAGAGGCCGATGGTCGACCCCATCGAGAACTGTGGACGCCAGTTCAAATCCGTATTTCGCACTTGAACCGCCGTCCGCATTTTTTCACCTCTTGGCTTTGGGCTGAAAACACGCCTTCATGGAGTACCACCAACTCATTCGGAAGGAAACTCGTGGAAACCAAACATCTGGGGCAAAAACAACTGGCAGCCCGTTGGAGCATCAGCGAGGCCAGTCTTGAGCGCTGGCGCAGCGAGGGCATTGGCCCAAAGTTCCTCAAGCTCTGCGGCCGTGTCCTCTACCGGCAGGTCGATATCGAAGCCTTCGAAGAGTCGTGCCTGTCAACGTCGACAAAGGCCCTGGCTGCAGCGGTTAGGGTCGACTGAAAATTTTGCGTTTTTGTCGGCATATCCTCAGATGACGCCGACATCATGAAACTTACCGCGTAATCTATTCACTACATCGGCCAGCACGATTGGATCAAGCTGGTTCTTTTTCAGGAATGCCTTCCACTGAGTTTGCTTGGCTGCATCTCCTGCGAAGGTGTCGGTAAACCCGACGGGCACCGTGGTCGGCATGGGCATTTTGCGGCGCTCAAAAGTTGCTGCAATGGCTCGGCACATTTCGGATGGGTCAAGCGTGGTGTCATCCAGTAGCACCCACAAATCGAAGTAATCCTTCATCCGTGTGTTGGCCAGCCCCAGCAGACAAACTGCATGGAATTTTTCGGCGACGACTGTGTATTTCGGATAGGCCCGCAGCTGCGGTGCCGGAAGATCTTCCAACAGTACCGGATAGCTGATCGCCTGTGGTGCCGGAGTCACCGCGTCGCCGAACCCGATGTCAACTTGCAGTGCGATGCGCGCACCATCCAGCTTTGCCTGAATGTCGATCCGGACTCCACCATATCCAGCCTCTTTGCGGATGATCGACCCTTTGACTGAATCGGGGTCAAACAACACCCCGTCTTCGGCAGAAGTCAGGCAAATTTCCCGAAAAGTGCTGACCGCTGTGTCGACGTCATCCGGGCCAAAGCCCAAAAGATCAGCATCACGGGTGGGTCGGTGTGCAACGTCGTACCAAAGTGTGAACAGCAGCGCCCCCTTGAGCAGGAAATTCGATGCGTGCTCGGAAACGGACAGTCGGTACAACAAACGCTCCAGACCGTAATGCGTCAGCGTCAAATTGAAGTCTTGCTTGGTCGCGTCGGCGTGTTGCTTCAGACGTGCGCGGACCGATGCAGCCAGATTTCGACTCATGTTGTCACGCTTTCCAGATACGGGCGCATGACATTGGCTACGCGGTCAACGGTCGCGAAATGCCAGATCTCGTCCATTGTGAATTTTCGCTGCGCCCAGCCATCGCGCAGGGCTTCCAGTGCAACGTCCAGCCCAATCTTGTTGCGGTATTTGAAGCAGTCGGCTACGGTCTTGGCAGCGTTAAATACCGGCACGCTAACGCCGTCGACCGGCAGGTGCTCGATGCCGTCGGTAAATGCAGCCCCCGACATGCGCACGGGTCGAATTTTGGGTTGGTCAAGCCGTGAAATGGGTGCGCGATGTTCAATGGCAAGCCAGACCTCAAAAGGTGCCTGGGTCCCGATGCCGTGTACACGCAGTGCCGAAAGTAGGCAAACCACCCCCTGCGGTACACGTAGAGCCACTTCTGCTAGTGATCGGTGTTCGCTTATGGCTTGGCCTGGCAGGCCATAGACCCCTCGAGCAACTCTTTCGAGCTTTCCTGCGGCGACCAGTCGGCTGAGCACAATAGTTGGGAGTTCTTGCTGCGCAAGATCCCGGGCACGCAGCAGCGGCCTTGCCCTGGCAAGTTCCAGGACAGCGTGCTCATGTGTGGAATGGGAGCGAAGATTCATGATGCAAGTATGTTGCAATATATAGGCACTTGTCAATAAATTACGTGAAATAGCAACAGACAAGCTCACTCGACCAGCGATTCTTCCCGACTTCAGGATTGTCCAAATTCACCGTCCGTTTCCCATCGTGCAATCATCAGACCGGCGTTAACTCAAATTTGATGCGTCGACTTGGGTCAGCAATTCACGTGTAAGGCGGTAGATTGATTCTTAAGGGTAGAAACGGAGTCCCTTGCGGACTTCGGGCCGTTTGGAGTGCTCTCCGCCACGGAGACTATTGGCCCGGAGAGAGTAAAAGTGGTGGATTTCTGGACGCCGGGAAAAACCACGAAGTCCGCAAGAACCCTCGGGAACCCCAATGAACACGCGGGTTTAGGCAAAAAAAATCCAACCGGAGACCCGGTTGGATTTTTAATCTGGTGGTGGGCTGGGGTCAATTGAAAGATGCCCTGAAAGCCGCATAAATTCGTGTTCTTTCGCTTCGCAATGCAATTTTGTTCCCCCACTTGTTCCCCCTCTTTGCCTTGGATACCCCCTTCAAGGGCGCCGTCTCGGGCAGGCACCGCGTGCGTCAGATGTGGTCGTAGGCCACCGTCGAAATGTTGCAAGAGAAGAGAACTCCTCGACCAATGTACTCACGGCAATGGTACCGAATTGCAGCGAATCAACGGCAGAGCGACGGGGACCAAGTATCAGTCCACAACCAACGAATGTGTCGATGAAACTTTAAGGACACCAATCGACCGCCAAAGTTTTCCAGTCCAGGTCAGCCAGTCGCTTCTGAACTCCAGCATCCGGCATCCCAAAATGGTCCTGAAACCAGATAACGACCAATGATGAAAACGGCTCGTCAATGGCACGGGCTGCGGTCGTGCTGAACAGCTCAGCGATACAGCGCACTCGGGGCAACGTCATCCAGTCGTAGCTGGTGTCCTTGCCATCGGTAACCCGTTCAGTCCTTCCCCAGTACAGAGCGGGTGACAAAACTACGGGCGAACACTTCACATGCGGGCAGAGCTTTTCGGCGCGCCCAATGGCTTCAACCAAATATCGTGTTGGCTCATTGGGCATCCCCATAACGTGCCCCGCATAGATGAACTCCTGATGAAACGCGTGTACCGATACCTTGCGCCCATTGGTTTGTGGGACGGGCCATCCATCAAAACCCTTTGGGTGTGTGTCGCCGTGCAGCCACGCGACGCGTGGGAGTTCTTTCCACTCAAACGGTATCAGTTTCTTGCGCCGTTCCTCGTCAGCTTTGATGCGCTCAAAATTCAACCTGCCCGCATCTACCGACGCACTCTGCGTTTTGTCCATTGAACGCTCCCAGACAAATTCCATTGACCTGCTTTCGGCTGCTTTCGGTCAAGCGCCACTTGCAAAGCAATTGTGTCACCGTTACTTCGCAGTTTGGCCAAGAACAGGCGTAGGATGAAACGCCATGCGCGACCGGCCTACCAAGTTCAATGACACAACGTCCCTAGCTGATCAGTGGTGGGATGAACTTGAACGATTTGAGCCTGACCAAGACGATTTCGATACTGCCTCGTGTGCCAATCTGGCTGACGAGCTAGACCTCTTCCGCGTGCAGGCCGAAGCAGATGACGATTTCGAAGAGCACGTGGTGTTCTGGGATGAGTGCATATGGGAGCACAACCTGTGGCTCGCACTGGAACAATGCTGCCATGAGGGTGTGCTTCTGCCAGTGGAGCAGCGCGAATTGCGAATGAACAGTTGTCCAATGGAAATGCGGGACAAACTGGGCTACTTTCTTGGCCATTGTCCACGCCACGTACTGCACTGTCTGGCTTTGTACTATTTCGTCTTGGTGCGGTTAGTCCGTGCGCGCCGCACCGGCAGCCCGGACTGGCGACCTGACAAACCACCACCACGGTCACCGTACCACGACACTGTTTTCTTTCGTCCACCAAAGCTGAATTTCAGAAATTACGCGCGATAGCGCAACTACTGTGGGAGCTATCAAAATGATAGCAGTCCGCATCGCTAACCCTTGAGAAAGAGGGCGACAATCACTCCGCCAATCCAGACACCAAGCACCAAAATGGCAATCTCTGATGCCGTCCGATCTGATTTGGACTCGGTGGGCCTTGCGGTTTCCGATTCAATCTCCGATGCCGCCATCGGGTCCACGGCGCGAAGCTCTTCCAAGGTTAAACGGGTTCCGCCCCACTCATACTTCTTTTCTGCCACTAGAACCCCTCCTTCTCAAAAATGACACTCACACCTCATTGCCGACGACTGTAGCCCTGCTACCAACATGGCTCCTGCCAAGTGTTAACACACGTTAACACGATGCCAACATATTTCGCGCCTGCTTCATTTCGGCATTCGCAAATTTGGAGAGCTCCCGCATTGTTGGCCGCTGGCCGCCGCGCCAAGCGCTGCCGAATATCACAGTCGCCATTGACGGCGCAAGGTGGGTTTGCGGAACGCTTACGGTGTGCGATTTGAGAATCCAATCTTCACCAAAGCGGGCATGGCCGGGTTTGAAAGGCAATAGACATAGCCGACATTCGAAGTGGGTTGCTGCGAATACGTCGGCCCTCCAGCCCTCTCAGTTTCATCATGGTCCATGCCACGACAATCCTCTCTCACGTCTCAAGACAGTTGCGGTCCCACGCGACCGACGGCAGCCGTCCCCTTCGGGGTCCGCGCAGGCGGTCATTGCGAGGTCGCAAACAACTACCCATCAGGTCCCGATTGGAGTAGTCTTGCAGCTATCAGCATTCACACATCAAGTGGAATCCGAACCGATGTCGACCCCAATTCCATCGCCTCAATCGCCTGAGCCAGGCCATATTCTGACCGCTGAGGAAGCGAAACTCATGGCTGCGGAACAGGGAACGTTGCCGGCCAGAGAATGGGACGGCAAACGCCTTCAAGCGTCTATTCGTTTCGGAAAGGCAAGGTTCGCCGAGTTGTATCCGAACCCTTGGGCTATGCAGGACGCGGTGACCGTGGCGCGGGTGGAGAGTCTGATGGATGTGCCTTACGACAAGCTGGAGTTTGACGACGCCATGCACCGCCAGGTGCTGGGCGTGCACCGCTCAAAGGAAACGCTGTCCTCAATTCCCTTCTACGCGAACCGGGCAGCCAAGGCGGCGGCCGATGACAAGGAGTGGGAATACTGGCGCAGCTTGTGGAGCTCGGGCGTCAACACAATGCATCCACCAAAGGAATCTTCTACGGCAGAGGCGAGCGCGCCAATCGTGGAAAAGGCGCAGCATACGACGGTTGCCACAAAAATCATCCATCGTCTTATCTGAAGACCAGGTGAGTTGTTGATCCACCGGCGTACTGAATGTCAACTGAAATCAACGTCAGTGCGCCAGTACTCGTGATCCGGTATCTGTCCTGCGCGGTATAAGAAGCGAGCGACACGCCAGAGTTAAATCTCTTGGAAATCAGGTTAACAATTGCAGTGGTGGTTGTGTCAGGCTCAACGATAAAGCTACTTGCCAAACTCCCTTTGATCGGGGGAATTGTCGTTTTTGTGCTGTTGTAGTAAATCGTTTGCGTTCCGACAATGCCCACATCACCGACCTTCACTGAGTTAGGTATCGTGGGCGGAACCAAGTACACGGCGTAGTCACCACCTTGCACGCTGTAGCCCAGCGGCAGGTAGTTGCTGTCGTAGTAACTGGTGGAAGTCGCCACAGCCGAGGCAGGTGTGCAGTTTGAGAAGGCACTCGTGGTTACGCTTACGGCTGAAAGTGCCGGTGCGCCTTCGAATGTAGTGGCAACGTTTGCAGGTCCGACAGTCCGGTGTATTGTCCCACTGCAATCCCCATCTGTGATTCTCGTCGCTGTGGTGCCGTTCGCCGTAAGGGAACTCGTGGCACCACTTGCGGTGATCGCATTAAAGCCGGACCTTAAGGGGAACGAGAGTGTTGAGGTTACTGGCCCCGCCGGAGCGGCGGGAGCTGCGTCACCACCACCGCCACACCCGACAAGCACCCATGAACAGAGAACGACTAATTCTAACTAGCTTTCAAGATGATTCTAATTGTGGGACACTCCGGGAGTCAAATGTTCCCAGGAGTATTCCCATGGCAAGACCACGTCGAATTGATATGGAGTTGGTGACACAGGCACAAGTTGTAGCGGCGCAGGCC
>JAUXWC010000012.1 GCA_030685025.1 Rhodoferax sp. | reverse complement strand
TCGGTGCGCCAAGCAAAGTCCAACAAATCTAGCTGAATGAAAGGAGTCAGTCATGACAACAGGTTGAAATCATGTAGCCGCCCCAGCGGGGCAGGGGAGCGATTCCTTGCGTCGAAGCCTGGGAAGGCGAACCGCCGAGCCGTAGCGCGAGCGAATCCTTGGAGAAAGCCTCGAAAATCGAAGACGGGAGTGGTCAGCGGGTCGATTGCCGTGAAGCCAGTATCGTTGCATTTGCCAACCGCGAAGGTGCAACGTGCTCCCCGGGGTATGGAGGGACAGCGCGGTGGGACAGAGAGGTTGGGAACTTGGGAAAATCCAGGCGGCGCGTGCGGTGTCAGCCGTGCGCAGCGAGCTTGTCCTTTAAACCATAAGAGGATGGGCAGCCGTCGGGACGTCGGAGAGGTCCATAGTAGTGATGAAGCTGGTGAAAGTCAGTGGAGCGAAGGGGCCTTGGCTGCAAACAAGCCGACTCAGAAGCGAGGGGAGCTGATTGGAAGATGAAGAGTCGTCCTATGACAGAAAAGGACGCGGCAGCCATCGAGTGCCATCAAAGCGCACCGCTGGCGAAGTGGCCGAAACTCCAGGCGCTGAGAGCGAAGCTGGGCCACAAGGCCAAAGAGGAAAAGCGACACCGCTTTTACAGTCTCTACGATCACGTTTGTCGCACTGACACGTTGTGGGCTGCATGGGAAACCGTGCGGCGTAACAACGGTGCGCCAGGGGTGGACGGAGTGAGCATTGAGCAAATCACCGCGACGCTGGAAGGCGAAGCGGCATGGGTCGCAGCGATCCAGCAAAGCCTCAAGGAGAGGACCTACCGGGCGCAACCCGTGCGGCGAGTCTATATCCCCAAGGCCGATGGCAAGCTGCGACCTCTTGGCATACCAACCTTGATAGATCGCGTCGTGCAAGCCGCAGTGAAGCTCATCATCGAGCCGATCTTTGAAGCAGACTTTGAGGGCTGCTCGCACGGCTTCCGGCCCGGACGCAGCGCGCACGATGCCATGAAAAGCGTCGAGCAAAGCATCCGTGAAGGACGCAACGCGGTTTATGACGCCGACTTGGCGGGATACTTCGACACCATCCCACATGACAAGCTCATCGCCGGAGTGCGGCAGCGCGTCACCGATGGCCGGGTGCTCGCTTTGATCCGGCAATGGTTGGACGCACCCGTGGTGGAACCGCCTGACGAAAAGGACGGCAAGGGCAAGCCACGGATGACACGACGCACCCAAGGCACGCCGCAAGGCGGTGTCTTGAGTCCCCTGCTGGCCAACATCCACCTCCACTGGTTCGACCGCGCCTTCCATGGCAAAGAAGGACCAGCGGCCTGGGCCAACGCCCGACTGGTGAGATATGCGGACGACTTTGTCATCCTAGCGCGCCAAGTGGGCGAGAGGATTGAAGACTGGGTGGAAGAGAAGATCGAAAGACGCCTCGGGTTAAAGATCAACCGGGAGAAAACCCGCGTGATCCACGACCTGAAAGCCGAAGGCGAGCAGCTCGACTTTTTAGGCTTCAGCATGAAGCACGCGCATGACCTGCATGGGAGGAAGGGGCGGAAGTATCTGCGAATCGAACCGAGCGCGAAAGCCCAAGGGCGGATGCGTGAGAAAGTGAGGCAGACACTTCACTCGGGACAGGGGCACACACCCCTGCCGGACCTGATCGAAAAACTCAACCGTCAGGCAGGCGGCTGGGCGAACTACTTTCGGCTGGGGCATCCGCGCAAAGCGTTCCGAGACCTCAACAGCTATGTGAGGGAGAAACTCATCTGGCACCTTCAACGTCGGAGCCAACGTCCCTGGCGGCCAAACGCCAAGGAAAGCCCGTATGCCTACTTCAAACGAATGGGACTGATCTATCTATGACGCCGTGTGGAAGAGACGTTTGCAGCGAAAGCCGGATGCGGGAAATCCGCACGTCCGGTTTGACGAGGGGGAGGGCGACGGCATCACTGCCGTCCCCTCTCTACTCTACAA
>JAUXWC010000005.1 GCA_030685025.1 Rhodoferax sp. | reverse complement strand
GCGGTTTAATGCGGAGCCAGTTTTTATGCTGAGCTGAGAGAACACACCGCGCAATGCACCCCTGTTCATGCTGGGCGTGTGCCCGGTGTGAGCGGCGGTCGACGCGGCGCGACTCCGCATAAAGTGGCATGCCTCCCTTGTCAACATGGAGGTCGTCATGCTCTCAGAGTTCTTTAGCGAGTCGGCGCGGAAGTACGCGATTCACGAGGGTCCATCGGGCTCGCTGCTTGAAGACTTCGCCGGCTACTTGTTCCGAAGTGGCTACTCGAAGATCTCAGCCCGTCGGCACATCCGGTCCGCCGAACACATCGTTCACTGGGCGATCCGCAACGGTCTATTGGTCGACAGTTTGGATGGCCCTGCTCTCGAGCGCTTCGATAGGCATCTCTGCCGATGCCGCTGCGGGCGGTTCTACTGTGCGGCTCGCGTAGACATCGTCACCGGGGCGCGCTTGTTTCTCACGAATCTGCATGGCGCGGAAGGCGCGGCGGTCCGCCTTGCCAAGGCAGTCGCTCCGGAGTCAGAGTTGTTGAAGTCTTTTTGTCAGTGGATGCAAGACCAACGTGGCTCTGCCGATGGCACGCTGTCCAACTACGCAAGACCGATTCGAGAATTGATCCGTCTCATTGGCGACGATCCCAGCAAGTTGACCGCGCGCTTCTTGCGCCAGTTTGTCATGGAGCGGAGTCAGCAAGTAGGGTGGGCAGCGGCAAATCACTGCACGACTGGACTGCGGATGTTCCTTCGCTTCTTGATCGCCGATGGTCGATGCTCGGCTGGATTGTTGGGCGCCATCCCCAAGCTGGCCCATTGGCGCCTCAGTTCGCTACCGCGAGTCCTCGCACCAGCAGATGTTGAACGCATCATTGCGTCGTGCGACCTATCTTCACCGGCAGGTTTGCGGGACCGAGCCATCCTTCTGTTACTTGCCCGATTGGGATTGCGGGCGGGCGACATCGTGCAATTGCGTCTGCAGGACATCGACTGGAAGGAAGCAACAATTCAGGTCTGTGGGAAGAGCCGCCGGCAAACGCAACTCCCCCTGAGTCAAGAAGTCGGGCAAGCGATTGTCGATTACCTGCAGCGCGGGCGTCCTGCGACTTGCAATGATCAACTCTTCCAGCGCTCGCGTGCACCGTTCAGAGGCCTGAGGTCCCACTGCGCCGTCTCGGTGCTTGTCGACAGAGCCATATGTCGCGCCGGGGTTGCCAAGCCGGCCCGAGGTGCAGCGCACCTCCTGCGTCATTCTGTTGCCAGTTCCATGTTGCGGCAAGGCGCATCGCTGCAAGAGATCGCGGATCTGCTTCGGCACAGGAGCGTCGAGACCACGCAAATCTATGCCAAGGTTGATGTCACCTCGCTGCAGCAGATCGCCCAACCGTGGCCAGAGGTGGCACCATGCTAAGCCGCGCTGTTGAGTCCTATCTGTCAGAGCGACGAGCCGCTGGCTTCCACCTCGGAATCACGGGCTTCAACCTGAGAAGCTTCGCAGCGTATGCGGATGGCCTGGGCCAGCGTTGGGTCAATTGTCAGACGGCCATTGATTGGGCAGCAAAGGTTCCGTCGATTCATCAACGGGCCCGCCGGTTGGGAGACGTCGAGCGGTTGGCTCGATATCTGCGCGCCGAAGATGCACGCCACGAAATCCCACCCAAGATCTTCGGCAGTGCAAGTCGGCCTCGGCCGACCCCGTACATCCTCTCCGACGAGCAGATCGGTCAACTCGTCCAGTTGGCTGCCCAGTCGGGCTACCGAACTCTGCGAAGGAAGACCTACAGCACGCTGTTCGCGCTGCTGTCGTGTACAGGGCTTCGCGTCTCAGAGGCCATTCGATTGCGATACGCCGACCTCACGCCAGATGGCCTGATGATCCGCGACACGAAGTTCAAAAAGAGCCGACTGGTTCCGTTGCATGAGACCGCTCGCGCTGGCTTGGAGCGCTACCTGCAGGAACGGCGTTCATACGCACCACTCGACGATCACGTGTTCATATCGCTGCGTCGCAAGCCGCTGCTATCGGCCGACGTTGACACCGCCTTCCGAACGGTGGCAGCCAAGATGGGGTTGCCGCGAGGACGAGGGAATCGTCGAGCAACGCCCCATTCGCTCAGACACGCCTTTGCGGTTCGCGCGCTACAGACCTGTCCAGACGGCCGCGATCACATCACGAAGCATTTGTTGATGCTCTCAACCTACTTGGGGCACACCAAGGCGGCCGACACGTACTGGTACCTCGAAGCGGTGCCAGATCTCATGCGTGGCATTGCTGAGCGTTGCGAAGTGCACGTTGCCGGAGGGTGGGTATGACTTCGCTCGCCCCGCATGTGACCGCGTTCTTCAACGAGCGCCTGACTCTCGAGCGACGCGTGAGCGTGAACACCAGTGATTCGTATGCCTACGCCTTCAAGCTGCTCCTGGAGTTCGCGAGCAATCGTCTACGGGTTGCACCATCAAAGATGACGTTCGAACAAATTGACGCGCCATTGGTGGTTGGCTTCCTTCGTCATCTGGAGACAAGTCGCGCGAACGGCGCCAGCTCACGGAACGTTCGTCTGGCCGCAGTCAAGTCGTTCATGCACTTCATGGAATACCGGGTTCCGTCGGCTCTTGAGCAGATTCAACGGATCCTCGCAATACCTATGAAGAAGACGGATTCACGATTGGTGCGGCACCTTGGCAGGGATGAGATTCAGGCCTTGCTCGACGCTCCGCAGCCAATTGACTGGCCGGGCGTCCGAGATCGTGCAATGCTGCATCTTTGCTTCGCCGCCGGACTGCGTGTATCTGAGCTCACTGGCCTTCGCCTCGACGACCTGTCGCTAACTCCACAAGCCAGCGTTCTTGTTCACGGCAAGGGACGGAAGGAGCGCTGCTTGCCATTGTGGAAGGTGACCACAGTGGCGCTGCGCGCCTGGTTGGCTGTACGTGGCTCGATTCAAGTTCCGGAGCTCTTCGTCAACGCGAGGCGTGAACCGATGACCCGGTCAGGCTTCGAGTACATCCTGGAGAAGTACGTCCACATCGCGCGCGCACGATGTCCGTCATTGAATGAGAAACGCGTATCTCCGCACGTCTTGAGGCACAGCTGTGCCCTGGCCATATTGGAGGCGACAAAAGATCTTCGAAAGGTGTCGCTATGGCTCGGTCATGCCAACATGCAAACGACCGAGATATACACGCGCGTTGATCCGTCCATCAAGCTCGAAGCCCTCAACGCCAACACCGCTCCGCATCTCAGATCGGGGCGCTTCCGCGCCAGCGACAAGTTGATTGAGTCGCTGACATCACCTTCCTTTATGCGGCGCGAAAGTCGTTCCGAATAGAGTAAGAGTCAGGCTCTCAGGGAGGGGAGTCTGCATAACAATCTTCTCCGCATTAAATCTCGACTACCCGGCGTGGTACGGCCTGTTCGACAACAAGCCGCTGGTGGACGCGCTGCTGGATCGGCTGCAGCACCACTGCATCACGATCCGGATCGAAGGACCCTCGCTGCGCACCGGTGCCGCCGCTGATGCGCCGGCTGTTGAGCAGCCGCCCGGGCCGCCCGCAACGCGCCGCAAGACAGCCCAGTCTTGAAATCCCGATGCCGGCCAGTACGGGCCGCACGAGCCCATCGGCACGCACTCCCGCAGCCTGACCCGCTGCAAATCGCCGAGCCGCCGACAGCCCCACGCGGGCAGTCCAGGCGTTGAACACGAGTTGTCCACCGCCTCGGTCGGCCGGTACGTCGCAAGCGCCGACCGCCCGCCGCCGTGGACAACTCTGCACCGCACAGTCAGGCATGCATCGCTGAACTCAAACACCGGGCGGCAACAAACAACTGCGCATTCGCTGGGTCAGAATCCCGTGAGCACAGGTGGGTCAGGAATCGTGAGCGCCGAGGCCCGTAGGAATTTCAGCGCATAGTTCAATCAAATGCGTGCAGACTGATTGGAAGTTGTGCTATTTTTCGCCTGTCATGAGAAGTTCTGAGCAATCTCTAATCAAGCGGGTGCAGACCGATCTTCCTCGCGGGGCGCCATTTGGCCTTGCGGCGCTGGAGCGCCTGGGCGTGTCCGCGAAGCTGGCCGCGTACTACGCGCAAAGCGGCTGGCTCGAACGCCTGGGGCAGGGCGTCTATGCCTTCCCCGGCGATGAACTGGATGCGCACGGGGCAATCAAATTGCTGCAGGAACGGGTGACGGGACTGCATGTCGCGGGGCGTAGCGCGCTTGCGCTGCAGGCGGTGCGCCACAACCTCGCCTCGCGTGAACGCCTGGTGCTCTGGGGTGACGTCCGCTTTACGCTGCCGTCATGGTTCACATCCCGCTTTCCCGCACGCTACACGTCGGCGCGCCTGTTCGATTGGCCGGAGGAGTCCTTGTCGGCGCAAAGTCTGACGACGCCGCCGGGCGTCGGCGACGGCCTGCGCGTGTCCGTGCCCGAGAGGGCGGTACTGGAGATGTTGTACGAGGTCGGCACGCATCAGAGTCTGGAGGAAGCGCGCAGCCTGTTTGATGGTCTGCGTAACCTGCGCAAGGACATGCTGGTTTGCCTGCTGGGCTGCTGTACCACCATCAAGGTCGTGCGTCTGTTCTTGACGTGGGCCCGCGAGACCAAGCTCGTCGATGTCGACGCACTGGTTGAATTGAACACCTTGCCGGTCGGCAGCGACAAGCGCTGGATGTCGCGCCAGAAGGACGGCACGCTGCTCATCCTGAAGCCTCATGGATAAGGCATACGCCGACACGGTCCGCCTGCTGCTGGCGATCACGCCGGACGTGTTCGCCAACGACATCTTCGCGCTGAAAGGCGGTACGGCCATCAACCTGTTCGTGCGGGACATGCCTCGCCTGTCGGTCGACATCGACGTGGTCTATACGCCGTGGCAGCACACACGAGAGCAGGCCATGGCCGCGATCGCGGCCGAACTCGATGCAATTGCCGGACGCGTGGCGAAGCTCGGCCTGAGCACGCGGACGATCGCGAGCAAAGACCTCAGCGACACGAAGCTACTGGTCGAGAACGAGGCGAGCCAGGTCAAGGTCGAGGTCAACGTCGTCTTCCGCGGCACCGTACTCCCTACTGAGCGCCGAATGCTGACCGACCAGACCGCGCAGATGTTCAGCGCGGAGTTGGAGGTGCCTGTGCTCGCAACGGACGAGCTGTATGGCAGCAAGCTGGTCGCGGCGATGGACCGCCAGCATCCGCGTGACCTGTTCGACGTGTGGCAGATGTTCGAATCGGGCGGGCTGACCGATGCTGCGGTGGAGTGCTTCGTGACCTACCTGGCCGGACACAATCGGCCGATCCACGAGGTGCTTTTCGGCAACGAGAAAGAGATTGCCAACGAGTACAGCAACAGCTTCGTCGGCATGACCATAAAGACGGTCGGTATCGACGCTTTGCTGAAAACACGCGCCCGTCTCAGGACGGAACTGCCGCAGCGCATGACGGACAAGCAGCGGAGATTCCTCACCGGCCTGGCGCGTGCGCAACCGCAGTGGGATCTGCTCCAGTGCCCACATGCGGCCGAGTTGCCAGCGTTGCGGTGGAAGCTGGTCAACTTGCAATCTTTCGCCCAACGCAGGCCAGCGGATTTTGCCAAGCAAGCCGATCTTCTGATCTCAAGAGTACCGAGTTCTCGCGTCATTTTGGCGCTCGGTGATGCGCGCGATTGTGGTCGTCGATCCACTTCTCTGTCAGCCGGTCTAGTTCATCCAACTGTTGTTGAGAGGCTCCCTCTGGCTCATAGTCCATCTCAA
>JAUXWC010000314.1 GCA_030685025.1 Rhodoferax sp. | reverse complement strand
GAACCAAGGAACTAGACGGCGGGGCGGCTGTTCAGGCGCGCGCTGGCGGTCCGCGACCGGCTGGCGGCAGGCTTCGGTGGAGTGGGCGGGGTGGCGCGGCTGGTTTCGCCCAGCTCACGCGCTTACTGGCTTCAGGGTCCGACCAGGGCAGGGCCCACGCGAGGGCCAGCACCAGCGGCTGCGGATCGGCGTTGCCTGGGGCGTCCGGTGTCGCCGACAGGCGCGACTCGACGCGCAGCGTCGTGACTGCATGGAAGACGTCGGGCTCGTGCTGGCCGCCCTCGACATGGTGGGCGAGGTGCGAGGCACCCAGGTGTTGCCCGTGCAAAGCGCCGCCATCGACACCGAAGTTGTGGTGGTGGCGATGCAAGGGAGAACCGATCTGGTCCGCCATCAGCAGCAGTACCAGCAACCAGCGAACCAGCCACACCAAGGAGCGCGCCACAGCTTGGCCGGGCGCGGCGCGATGGATGGGGTGGATGGCTTGACTCATGAATTCTGGGCTTGCGAGGGGTGCTTGCGTCGGATGCCGGGCGGAAGTAGCGCGTGATTATGCTGGAAAACCGGGTATCCCGCGCAGGCTAGGCCCATTGGTTGCGCAGCAAGCGCAGGCCATTGCCGACCACCAGCAAACTGGCCCCGACATCGGCAAACACCGCCATCCACATCGTGCCCATTCCTGCCAGGGTCAGTCCCAGAAAGATCGCCTTCACACCGAGCGCCAGGGCGATGTTCTGCTTCAACACCGCTGCGGTGGCTTTGGAGAGCCGCACAAACTCGGGGATCTTGCGCAGATCGTCGTCCATGATGGCGACGTCGGCGGTTTCGATCGCGGTGTCGGTGCCGGCGGCTCCCATCGCAAAGCCGATGTCGGAACGCGCCAATGCAGGTGCGTCGTTGATGCCGTCGCCGACCATGCCGACCAAGCCATCCTTTCCGATCATCGCGGCAATCGCGGTGACCTTGTCCTCGGGCAACTGATTGCCCTTGGCGTCGTCGATATTCACCTGCTTGGCGATGGCGGCTGCAGTGTGCTGGTTGTCGCCCGACAGCATCAGCGTCTTGATGCCGAGCGCGTGTAACTGGGCGACGGCTTCGCGGCTCGATTCCTTGACCGTGTCGGCGACACCGAACAAGGCCAGCACCGCCTGTT
>JAUXWC010000312.1 GCA_030685025.1 Rhodoferax sp. | reverse complement strand
GTATCTGTCGGAGCAGCCGATTGCGGTGATCGACACGCCGGACGGTGTGTTGCTATTAAATCAGGAGCTATCCGCGCCCACCCAGCTTGCCAAGGATGCCGCTTTCATCCTCAAAAACCTGTGGCGTAGCGTCAGCGGTGGTGGGGCCGAGCAGTGGGCCTGGCTGCACCCCAACCATCTGGGCGCGCCCGAGGCGGCGACCAATGCCCAGGGGCAGGTGCTGTGGCAGGCCAGCTACCAGGCCTTTGGTGCGGCCCGCGTTGTCGGCTTTGCCAAGGCCAGCGGCAGCCCTGGTAAAACCAGCTTCACCCTGAACCTGCGCCTGCCCGGCCAGTACCAGGACAGCGAAACCGGCCTGCACTACAACCGCCACCGCTACTACGACCCGAGCCGGGGCGAGTACCTGACACCCGACCCGCTGGGCACGCCCGACGGACCCAACCCCTATGCCTACGTTCGTTACAACCCGCTGAAGTACATCGACCCGGAAGGGTTGATACTGTTCGCGTTTGACGGGACGGGGAATACAGAGGGAAGCGTGACGAATGTCGTCAATTTTAGGGACAACTACAACGGGAATGACGATCTTGACTCCGAGATACTTTCTAAAAAGGTCGGGGATGGAGCGCGCGGCTACTACATCCCCGGCCCCGGCACCGACGGCATAAAGTGGCTAGACGGCTTCGTTGCTCACACGCTGCGCAGCCGCATCGACAGCCAACTGGCGGCCTTGGACACCCACATCAAAGAGAAAGTGCGCTTGACCAACGAGGCTGGCACCCCGATCAGCAAAGACAACCCGGTCGCCATCATCCTGGACATCGTCGGCTTCAGTCGTGGATCGGCGGCAGCGCGGGACTTTGCCAACCAGGTGATCAGCCGCCGCGATGCCAACTACTACCGCGACAAGGCCAACGGTTTCAGCGGCGATTGCGTCAAGGTGGAGTTACGCTTCATGGGCTTGTTTGACACCGTGCTGAGCACCCACATGGGCGGCTTCAAACTGGCGATTCCCGAGGCGGTGCAATACGTCTCCCACGCCGTGGCGCGCAACGAGTTCCGAAGCCTGTTCCCGCTGGAATCGATCGAGCAGGAGTTTGGCGGACCGGGATTTCTTGGCAACCGCACTGAGAGAGGCTTTGTGGGCGCGCACAGCGACATTGGCGGGGGCTACAACTGCGCCGATTGCGCCGGTCCTGGGCGAGGCGACTTGTCGGACGTGGCGTTGAACTGGATGGTGGCGCAGGCCAAGGCGGCGGGGGTGGGCATGCTGGAGCTGCCCGACGATCTGAAGACGGTCAGCAACCCGGTGCTGCATGATGAGACCAAGGTCTTTCCATTCTTTGGTCCTGATCGCGAGGTCCGTTACCCCGGTGCCTCGGACAGTCCAGGCTGGGAGGTGAACTCGCGCGAGGCGCCGTTGCAGGGCATCAGTCTTGCGGAGACCGAGACCTTTATCCGGCGGCCTGCTTGCCCGGGCTGTCCGCGCAACGTGGCGGGTGCGGTCGATATGGTGGAATACGCCAAGTGGCTCAAGGCCAATTACGGTTTGACTATTGCCAACTGAAGGAGCTTGCGATGAAACCGACTAAACGTACATTGCTGGCGGTCATGTCGCTGCTGCCGCTAGCGGGCTGCACGGTTGCGGCGGGGGTGTCGAGAGCGGCCACGGCGGTTGGGGGGGAGAGTGCGAGCTACACCATTTTGAACTTTTCCGCGCTAATCCTGGAGAGCATCAGAGTAAACAAACCAGGGCAAAGTCACCTAAATTTTGGGGTGATCTATGTTTATGGGGGAAGAGAAGAGTCCAGTTTGTCCCGTTTTGCCACATTGGGAAGACAGATATTGATTTCTGTTGGTGACTCCAACCACTACCGCCATTCCTCCGGCCACAGAATCCCCGGAGAAGTCGAAGTAAGCTGGCACGAGCCACCCGCGCCCGGCGGCAAGATGTACTCTGGCCCGCTGCGCGGACCCTACCGCGTGACGGTGCGCGCGCGCATTCCCGCCGATGTTTTGCGGCAGGTTCGTTCCGACGACTACGTGCTGTGTTTGTCATTTGGCGTGGGCGGCGACACCGTCTTGCTCAATTGGGCCTTGGTTGAATACGATGGCCAACCACGGTTCGCACGAGATCGCAAGATACTGAAGTCTGGTGGCGATTCGTTTCCGTAGATGCCAATAGCCGCAACGCGGCAAACCCGCCGTTGGAAACACTCCAATGACTTTCAGACCGCCAACCATGAACCACGCCTCCGACCCTATGCGCCACACACCATTCAACGCTCTATTGCGAGCAGCGGCCTTGATGCTGGCGCTCAACGCAGCCCAAGCAGCCCAAGCAGCCACGACACCCGCGACGGATGCGGTCGATGTTTTGTCGGTGCCAAGTCTTGAGAAGACCTTGCGCTGCGCCAGCCTTGCACCATTCATGGAATTCGCCAATCAAGCGTATGTTCAGTTGCCGCTGGCGGTGGCCAGGGGTCAGTTCAATCGCAAACCCCTGTCGCTGCTTCAAGACTCGGGTCCTGTCAAGGATTACGCATTCGTCCAGCCAACGCTGATCTTCGGCCTCAAGGCCGCTGGCATCGCCAGCAGTTTTGGCATGGCGTCGGCGCTCACCGTCTTTTTTGACGAACCCATGGACGCGGTGCAGACCCCACTTCGCAGGCACGGGGCACGCTTCACCTGTCGCCAAGTCGAAGGTGATGGCGGTCAACTCTGCGAGTCCAAGATACCGGTGCCCGCCGAGCAATCACCAAGACAGCAAGTGGAATTGATGTTGGTGTTGACCGATCTAAAAAGCATGGTCCCGCAGGGCCGCATCATGGCAGGCTGCATCGTCATGCCCACGGACCCCAAGGCCGTCAGATAGACGCTGGTGCCCCGTCATCGATATAAACGTCTCCAAACTGTGACCAATTTGCATCTTTTCACAGCAAGTTGTTACTGAGTGTAAGCAACGCGCAGAAGTGGCTAAATCTCCCTGTACATTGCGACGGCCATTCACAACACCGGAGCAACAGGGATGCCGCTTACCGAACCGAACCGACGCACTTTCAACCACGCCGCACTGGTCGCGGCCATGCAATCGCTCGACAGCGTGGACACTGGCGCGGACTTCGTCACCTGGACGAAAACTGACTTTCATCGGGCGCTCGCGCATGGTGCGTTCATGGGCTGCGTGGGCAAAGTGCTGGCACAGGGCGTCCAGCCGATGACCGTGGTGTCGGCCAACTTCCCCGACGAGTGCATGGGATCGTCGGCACAGCCCCATGCGCGCTGCTCCACGTTTCTGATGCAGAGTTGGCTGCAAAGCGGCCAACCGCAGCTTTTTGACCTCCGTTGTGATGCCCACGCCCCCGCGCTGGGTTGCCTGAAGGCATTCAAGGCCAGCGGCCTGCACAACATCGTGGCGCACGGATTGTTCGACATCAACCGCGAGCATGTCTCGTTTTTCAGCTTCCACCAGTTGACCCATCCGCCCAGAGCAGAGCAGGCCATGCTGCTGCGACTCATCGTGCCGGGCATGCATGCTGCCTTGCTGCGCTGCCTGCGCAGCCAGGGCGAGGCGCCCCGGCACCTGGCGCCCCAAGCGCCAGCCCTGACCAGCCGCGAGACGCAGGTGCTGAGCTGGATCTGCCACGGCAAGAGCAACAGCGAGATCGCCTCGATTCTTCAAGTCTCGCCGCACACCGTCAAGAACCAGGCCCAGGCTGTAATGATCAAGCTGAAGGTCAACACGCGCGCCCAGGCGGCCGCGCAGGCGATGCGCCATCAGTTGGTCCACTGATGCGGGCCATTGACCTGATGGAGCCAATGCCACAGTGTTTCGCGCCGACGATGGCGCCGATGCCAGCCCAGGCCGAAGCACCAGGCGCCATCAGCGTATTGAAGGTGCGCCGCGCCGACACCTTCCTGCGCCGCTTGGCGGGCCTGTTGGCCATGGCGCCACTGCAAAGCGGCGAAGGCCTGCTGCTGGCGCCCTGCGCCTCGGTGCATACCGCTTTCATGCGTTATGCCATCGACGTGGTGTTTCTGGACCGCGCCGGGGTGATCCAGAAGATCGTGCCGACGCTCAAGCCCTGGCGCATGGCGGCGTGCGTGGGCGCCTACCAGACGCTTGAACTCGCCGCCGGGCAGGCTGGCGCGCTGCGCCTGTCGCCCGGCCAGCGCTGGCCGGAGTTGGGCCAACAACGGGCGCACCAGCACCCGTAAAACGAGCGCCGCATCGGCGCGATCAGAAAACCAGGAGGAAACCGATGTTGTCAAAACCAGTGCGTCGCTGGATGGTGTGGTGTGTCTCGATGGCGGCTTGCGCCGCAGCGTCCGCGGCGGCCAGTGTGACCGAGTTGAGTGTGGCGGAGCTGGCCGCCTTTGTCACCAGGCACGAGTATGTGGTCGTGCAAATGACCTCGCCCGACGCGCGATGCACCTACTGCATTGGCGCGGACAAGATCTTCGATCAGGCCTCGGCCCTGAGCCTGGACGTGCCCATGGCATTTGCGCGGGTGCAGTGGTCGCCGTGGTCGAAAATGCCGGACCTCCGGCCCTTGGTGGACGTGCAGGGCGTGCCAACGCATTACGTGTTTCGCCATGGCAAGCTCATCGGCGAGGTGATGGGTAAGCAAGACCACCCGCAGGCCTTGATCAGCCGCATCCAGGCCATCGTTCACAAGCCCGTTGCGGCCCCTGCCGCAGGGAGCGAAGAGCCCAGGCGCGGGCCGCCGCCGTCGCCGCCAGCGCCACCCTGGGTCGCCATGACCGACGGCGAGCGACTTGTGGCACGCGTCATGGCGCGCCACGACCTGTTGCGCGGCCTGATGGCGGCGTGCACCAAGCTGTTCCCTGATCAAGCCCCGGTCCACCAGCAGGCGATGGAGGTCGGGCGCCGCGAGGCACGCAGTGCTTCAACTATCAGGTCTGGGTGAGTTTTTGCTGGGTGCCGGTTGGAACGGAAATACGCAAGCAGGGGCCGAACTCCGCAACGTACACGACAAAGACGGGTGTTTTCGTCTGTAGTGCATCGGTGGCGGGGCGCGGTGGATGTGAAGACCTGAAACCCACGGAGCCGTCGCATGGGAACTCGCAACTATCAGTAAAAAAGTAGCGTCGAAGGCTCTTTGTCGGACGTCAGGGGCGCCCTGCGGGCAAGGAGTTTTCGAACTATTTCAGAAATAGCCCTAAATTCCCCCCTAAATCTGCCGTTAAGAACTGTACGCACACGGAGAAAAGCCCCAGACCAAGACCGGGACCTTTGAACACTATGCATCTGCCAGCCATCGATCGATCAGCAAGTTTGCAGCCTACGGGCGCCGACATTGCACCGTCGTTGCCGGCCAGTGTTGTGCCGGTCGCGCCCGTGAACCCGAGTGTGTCGACGGTGTCGCCCAGTGTCATCTACAGCATCAGCGAAGTGGGGCAGGCCCAGGCGAACCGAGCCAGCCAGACGCTCGACACCGGCAAGGTCGATGCCGCGCAGACCGGCTCCAGCGCCGCCGCCGTCGAGCGCGACTGGACCATCCGCCGGCCCGAACCCGAGAAAGTCGAAGACCCGCCGCCGGTACCGATTTCCAAACTGCTGCTGGAGTTCTTGCAGTCGATGTGGCGAGCCAGCGGCACGGCGGTTGAAGTCGCGCAAGCGCAGAACCAGAATCTAAACCTCAATCCCAATG
This sequence comes from Rhodoferax sp., assembly GCA_030685025.1. GTDB lineage: Bacteria > Pseudomonadota > Gammaproteobacteria > Burkholderiales > Burkholderiaceae_C > Rhodoferax_D. The sequence goes on along the minus strand of JAUXWC010000312.1, from coordinate 22,649 downwards.
CCACACCCGGCCAATTGATCAAGGAAGAGCTGACCTACACGCCCAGCAAGGTCAGCAAAACGCAAAACCTATAGCTTGCTAAACGGCTGGCGCTACCATTGCGGCATGCACACCACCGCACTGGTTCTCTTCTCCGGCGGGCAGGACTCGACCACCTGTCTGGCGCACGCCTTGGCGCGCTATGAGCGCGTCGAAACCATCGCATTTGACTACCGTCAGCGCCACCACATCGAGCTGCTTGCGCGTCTGGAGGTTCTGACGCAAATCCGCCAGCAGTTTCCCCATTGGGCGCCTCGAATGGGGCAGGACCATCTGCTGGATCTGGCGGTACTGGGGTCGGTGAGCGAGACCTCGCTGACGCGTGACACCGCATTCAAGATGGAGCAAAGCGGCCTGCCCAACACCTTCGTGCCGGGGCGCAATCTGTTGTTCCTGACGCTGGCCGCGGCCGTGGCCTACCGGCGCGACCTGCAGGTGATCGTCACCGGCGTGTGCGAAACCGACTTCTCCGGGTATCCGGACTGCCGCGACGACACCATGAAGGCCATGCAGTTGGCCTTGTCTCTCGGCATGGACAAGCGTTTTCTGATCGAGACACCGTTGATGTGGATCGACAAAGCCGCCACCTGGCGCCTGGCGCACGAGCTGGGCGGGCGTGCCCTGGTGGACCTGATCGTCGAGCACACCCACACCTGTTATCTGGGCGAGCGCGCCGTGCGGCATGACTGGGGTTACGGCTGCGGCCATTGCCCGGCCTGTGAGCTGCGCGAGCGTGGCTGGCAGCGTTACGTGGATGCGTCGGCGCCTTGACGCTGGGTGATGCGTCGGCCAGTCTCAGTTGCTGATGCCGCTGACCACATGGCCAGACGGCACGTGTTGCGCGGCCGATTCGATGTGGCCGGTCTGATCGTCAAAGAAGAAATCGGGCTCAAACTCGCGCAGGAACTCACCCTTGGCCAGGCCGCCCAGAAACATCGCTTCGTCCACCTCGATGTTCCAGTTCATCAGCGTGCGAATGGCGCGTTCATGGGCCGGCGCACTGCGCGCGGTGACGAGCGCGGTGCGGATGCGCATGCTGGGCGTGCCCTCGTTCTGCAAACGCTGCAATGCGGCCAGCAAGGGCTTGAACGGGCCGGCCAAGAGCGGCTGCGCGGCCTTGGCTTGCTCGTGCTTCTGGAACGCATCCAGCCCTTGGGCCTGGTAGACCCGTTCGGCCTCGTCGCTGAACAACACGGCGTCGCCGTCGAAGGCAATCCGCACCTCATTGGGATGCGCGTCGCTGGCATGCGCCGACTGCGGGTAGACCTGGGCAGCGGGCACACCCGCGTCCAGCGCCGCGCGCACATCGCTAAGGTGCGCCGACAAGAACAAATTGGCGTGCAAGGGCTTGAGGTAGCGCCACGGCGGCTGCCCACGCGTAAAACTGCCGCGTTGAATCGCCAGGCCATAGTGCTGGGCCGAGCGAAACACCCGCATGCCGGAGACCGGATCGTTGCGCGACAGGATCACCACCTCGACGGGTTGAGACGGCGGCGCTGGCGCCGCAAGTGCCTGTGCGGTCGGTGCCTGCTTGGCTGCCGAACTGGTGTTGAAGGCCAGCAGCTTCTTGATCAGGGAGAACGCCACGCCAGGTTTGGCGGGCTGCTCCAGGCGCGACAACTGCAGGCGCATGTAGGCGCGGTCGTCGCCCTGCTCGAACAGCTCGTTCTCTTCCTCAAAGTCGAACAGCGCGCGGGATGAAATGGCGACGACCAGTTTGCCGTCCAGGGTTGTGGCCATGTCTAGGCTCCTTGAGTGAGGGAACTGCCGCGATCCACTACTTGACGAGTTGGTTGAGTTGAATGATCGGCAGCAGCACGGCCAGCACGATCAGCATCACCACCAGGCCCATGGCCACGATCAACAGCGGCTCCAGGATGGTGGCCAACTGCAGGGCGCGGCGCTGCACTTCGGTGCTCAGTTGCCTTGCGGCGCGCTGCAGCATCGCGGGCAACTGGCCGGTCTGCTCGCCCAGACGCGCAAACATGCTGAGCAAGCCGGGGAAGCGCTTCTTTTGCGCCATGGCCGAGGCCAGTGGGGCGCCTTCGCGCACCAACACCAAGGCATCCAGCGCGTCGGCCCGCATGGCGCGGTTCGACAAGGTGTCGGCGGCGGCTTGCAGAGCCTTGAGAATCGGCACGCCAGCGGCGGCCAGCATGGCCAGGGTACTGGCAAAGCGCGCCGCGTTGTAGCCGCGCGCGAGCTTGCCAAGCACCGGCAGGCGCAGCCACGCTGCGTCGTACTTCATACGAAAACCGGCGCTTGACCAAGCCAGTCGGGCGCCAATTGCTCCCAAAACAATAGCAAACAAGATAAGCCAACCGTTGTTGCGCACGGCCGCGCTCAAGCCCAGCATGAGTGTGGTGAGCAGCGGCAGGGCGCGCTTGCTGCCGGCGAATACGTTGGCCACTTGCGGCACCACATAACTCACCAGAAACAGCACGATGATGATCGCCACCACGGTGACGATGCCGGGGTACAGCGCCGCGCCGATCAGCTTGGCCTTGAGCGCTTGTTGTTCTTCCAGGTCGTCAGCCAGCCGCTCCAGCACCAGCCCGAGGTTGCCGCTCTGTTCGCCCGCGCCGATGACGGCGGTATAGATCGGCGAGAACTCGCGCGGGTGTTGCGCCAGCGCCTTGGCAAAGGGCGTGCCGCCATTGACCTCGGCACGCAGCGCCGCGACCAGGTTGCGCTGGCGCTCGTCCTCGGCCTCATCGGTGAGCGAGGTCAGGGCGCGTTCCAGCGGCAAGCCCGATGACACCAGGCCGGCGAGCTGGCGGGTCCAGATCGCCAACTCCGTGGCGCCGAAGACGCGGCTGGCGAACAGCACCGTGCCCAGGCCGACCCCCTGGCTACCGCTGGTGCCCGGTGTACCGGCGTTGACCGGTTCGACCAGGATGGGCACCAGTGCCTGGTCGCGCAACAGGCTGCGCGCGGCTTTCGCGGTCTCGGCCTCCATCACGCCCTTGCGGGTGTCGCCTTGGGAATCGATGGCTTCGAAAGTGTATGCGGGCATGCTTCGATGTTAGCGCGGACAGCCGACATCCGACGATCAGTTGAGGACAGAGCAAAGTTCACTGCCCCGGAATCGGCGGGAGCCGAGGACGCATGTAACTTTGGTCTGTCCCGCAAGGTCTCAGGTATCGGGTTTTCCCGTGCGGGTTTCCCATCGTGACATTCGATGACGGAAAAACTAAGATTCATAAAAGCACGATCGTGCTATTTTGACTGCATTCTGACGGCCGCGATCCACGGCCGACCATGGCATGCAGTCGGGCGATGGCCTGTACCCGGTGCATCGTTTCCGTTTTCAGCAGCTTCGTTACACAACCCATAACAGGACCCTTGGTCCAACAGGAGACGACGTGAAGAAATTTTGGAAAACCTGGCTGGGCCTTGGCCTGGTCGCACTGTCAATGTTTGCCCAATCCGCCCTGGCGGCCGGTTACACCCAAACCAAATACCCGATCGTGCTGGTCCACGGCCTTTTCGGTTTTGACCGCATCGGGCCGGTGGACTACTGGTATGGCATCCCCTCGGCACTGCGTTCCGACGGGGCCAAGGTTTACGTCACGCAGGTGTCGGCGGCCAACAGCACCGAGGTGCGGGGCGAGCAACTGCTGACGCAGGTCAGGCAGATCCTGGCCGCCACCGGTGCCGCCAAGGTCAACCTGATCGGCCACAGCCATGGCGGCCCCACGACGCGCTACGTCGCCTCTGTTCGCCCGGACCTGGTCGCCTCGGTCACCTCGATTGGTGGCGTGCACAAGGGCTCGGCCGTGGCCGACCTGTTGTTGGGCGTGGCGCCTCCCGGATCGCTGTCTAACGCGGTCATCGTGTCGGTCACCAATGGGCTGGCTTCGATCATCAGTTTCCTGTCGGGCAACCCAACCATGCCACAAAACGCGCTGGCCGCCGCCACTTCGCTCAGCACCGCAGGCTCGGCCAAGTTCAATCTGGCGCATCCGGCAGGTGTGCCAACCACCGCTTGTGGTGAGGGGGCCTATGTGGCGCGGGGCGTGTCCTACTTCTCGTGGAGCGGCGCCAAGGCGTATACCAATGTGTTCGATGTGCTTGACCCCGCGCTGGCACTTACCTCGCTGGCGTTTGGCGGCGCCAAGAATGACGGGCTGGTGGCGAGTTGTTCAACCCGCCTCGGGCGGGTCATTCGGGACGACTACGCCATGAACCACCTGGACGAAGTCAACCAGACCATCGGCATCGTCAACATCTTCGAGACCAACCCGGTCACGCTGTATCGCCAGCACGCCAACCGGCTGCGCAACCTGGGTTTGTAGGCGGCTTTGGCCAAGATCCTCAACCACCGGAGCTGGGCGCTGGTGGCGGTGATCCTGCTTGGGATCGCCGTCAGCTTGGTCGCCTGGAACCGGGAGCCCGTACCGGTGCCGGCCAGCGGCGCAGTGGGGGCTACCGCTGCACCGGCCACACCGCGCACCATGCAGGGCACCGATACGGACGGACAGATTCAGGTGCTCGCGGACGGCACGCCCGCTGGTGGTGGCTTGGTGGTGGACGCCGAACTTCGCAAGTTCTTCGATTACCACCTCAGTGCTGTTGGAGAAAAGAGCCTCGACGCGATTCGTGCCGAGGTGGAGCAAGCGCTGGACCAACGCTTGCCAAGCGCGGCGGCGGCCTATGCCAAACGGCTGTTGGCCTTGTATCTGGCGTTCAAGACCGCGCTGGTCGATCTGGAGCAGCGCCCGGAGCTGGCCGGCCATGGCGTGGCGGCCTTGCGCGCCCGGCTGGTCGGCATGCAACAACTGCGTGCGCGCTACTTCGACGAGCGCGAGGTCCAGGGCATGTTTGGCTTCGATGACGCCTACGACCTGGACGCCATCAGTCGCATGGAGATCAGCCAGGACAAGACGCTTAGCGACACTCAGAAGCAGCAAGGCCTGGCCGCGCTGGACGCCGCGCGAGCCCCGGAATTGCGTGACGCCCACGATGCACCCATGGCGGTGGTCCGCCTCGAAGAAACCACTGCCAGGATGCGGCAGAACGGCGCCAGCGACGACGAGGTTTACCGCATGCGTGCGGCGGCCTTTGACCCACAAGCCGCGTCGCGCTTGGCCGAGCTGGACCGCGAGGAAGCGGCCTGGAAGGCGCGCATCCAGGCCTACCTGGCTGAACGAGACCGGTTGCTGCGCGCCAATGCGCGTGAGCCCGAGCCGGTGCGGCTGGCGGCGCTGGCGGCACTGCAGGAAAGTCAGTTCACGCCGGATGAGCAAAGGCGGTTGGCGGCTTACGAACGGTGAGGGGTTTTCCTACGTTCTTTCTTGGTTGCTGTTGCGCCGGTGCTGGTTGTTGTGGATTGAGTTGGTTTGCTTTCCCCACTCACTCCCCCAGCCCCTCTCCCGCCCCGCCGGGCGGAAGAGGGGAGCCTCATTTGGCTTCTGGTGTCGGCCACCGCGTTCACGGCGCAAACGTTGCGACTGCTGCCGCTGGGCAAGATGGGTCGCAGCCGGTCGTAACTGGTTCGAGGAGTTGAAGTGCGCCACCGGCTGGCGGCTGCGCGCCAGCGACGAGTCACAAAAGTGAAGAGGGCTTCACCTCGAACCACCGAGTTGGCTTCCGGCGCTCGGAACTCGCCCCTTGAGTTCCTGCCGAGCCAACGCTGATTTCAACGGCTCCCGGCTTGCCCGGTCCCAGTTCGCGCGGTCAAATGAGGCCCCCCCTTTCCGCCCCGGCGGGGGTGGAAAGGGGGTTGGGGGGATAGGAGGGGAAAGAAAGCTCAGTAGAAAAGACAAAACCAAGAGAACAGTGCGTCAGTCCCGAGTCACCCGCAACAACTCTTCCCGACTGGTCACGCCACTCTGCACCAGCCGCTCGCCATCGTCACGCATCAGCACCATACCGGCCGCCAATGCCGTGGCACGAATGGTGGCCTCCGAAGCACGCTCATGAATCTGCGCCCGGATCGCGTCGTCGGTGACCAGCAGTTCGAAGACGCCGGTGCGCCCTTGGTAGCCAGTTTGCGCGCAGGCTGCGCAGCCCACCACGCCGCCGGGCCGACCCAAGGCGTGGACGCCACCCTCGGGGGGCAGGGAGGACGCCTCGGCGCCGAGCGTGGGGGCGCCAGTACCATGGCAGGTCGTGCACAACTTGCGCACCAGGCGCTGCGCAAGCACGCCCAGCAAGGACGAGCTCAGCAGGAAGGGCTCGACCCCCATGTCGGTCAGGCGGGTGACTGCACTGGCCGCATCATTGGTGTGAATGGTGGCCAGAACCAGGTGGCCCGTTAGCGAGGCCTGAATCGCAATCTGCGCGGTTTCGAAATCGCGGATTTCGCCGATCACGATGACATCAGGGTCCTGGCGCAGGATGGCGCGCAAGGCCTTGGCAAAAGTCAGGTCGATCTTGGCATTGACCTGAGTCTGCCCGACGCCCGCCAGTTCGTACTCGATCGGGTCTTCCACCGTCATGATGTTGCTGTGGCTGGCATCAAGCCGGCCCATGGCGGCATACAGCGTGGTGGTTTTGCCCGAGCCGGTGGGGCCGGTCACCAGGATGATGCCGTGGGGCTGCGCGATCAGGTGTTGCAGACGCTCCAGCACCACGCCCTGCATGCCGATGGATTCCAGACTGAGCTTGCTCTCCGACTTGTCCAGCAGCCGCAACACCGCACGTTCGCCGTGCGCGCTGGGCAAGGTGCTGACGCGCACGTCCACCGCGCGGGTGCCAATGCGCAGGCTGATGCGCCCATCTTGCGGCAGGCGCTTCTCGGAGATATCGAGCTCGGCCATGATCTTCAGGCGCGAGATCAGCGCGGCGTGCAGCGCCCGGTTGGGACGCACCACCTCGCGCAGCGTGCCGTCCACCCGAAAACGCACGCTGGAGTGGCGCTCATACGGCTCGATGTGGATGTCGCTGGCGCCGTCGCGCGCGGCCTGCGTCAGCAAGGCGTTGAGCATGCGGATGATGGGCGCGTCGTCCGAGGTTTCCAGCAAATCCTCGATCGCGGGCAGCTCCTGCATCATGCGCGACAGGTCGGCATCGCTTTGAACTTCGCTGACCACGGCTGCCGCATCCGACTCGCCTTGCGCATAGGCCGCGCTGATGCGCTGCACGATGACTTCGGCGCTCTGCGTTTGCACCGCGCGTGGCACGAACTTGCGCATCACCTCGCTGATACCGCTCGGGTTGGAGCCGCTGTGCAGCCACAAGGTCAGGTGCTCGTCACCCTGTTCTTCCAGCAGGAGCTGGTTGCTGCGGGCGAAGGCGTAGGGCAGTGGGTAACGCATGAGCTCGGACCGTCAAGGCTTGGTCGGCGCGCTGGCAGCGGGTGCCGCGCCACTGAATGCGGGCAGTTGCGGACCCTCGTTGACCGGAACCAGGAGACTTGGCGTGGGCTGCGCCTCTCTCTGCCCGGTGCGCATCTGTTCGTAGCGATCCATCGAGAGTTGCTGCGTGGCCTGCGCATCGCGCACCACTGTTGGGCGCAAGAAGACCATCAGATTGGTCTTCTTGCGTGAGCGCGACTCGCTCTTGAACAGGTTGCCAAGGAACGGCACGTCACCTAGCCCAGGTATCTTTTCTTGCCCGCCCACATACTCGTCCTGCAGCAGGCCACCTAGCACCACGATGGCGCCGTCTTCCACGATCACGTTGGATTCGATGGTGCGTTTGCTGGTGGTGGGGCCGCTGCTGGCATTGAGCGTGGAGGCCAGCACGTTGGAGACCTCCTGGTACACCGACAGCTTGATCGAGCCGTTCTCGCTGATCTGGGGTTTGAACTTTAGAGTCAGGCCGACGTCCTTGCGCTCAATGGTCTGGAACGGATTGACCGAGCCCGCCGACGCGCCGGTGTTGGTGAACTGCCCTGTGAGGAAGGGCACGTTCTGCCCCACGACGATCTTGGCCTCTTCATTGTCCAGCGTCAGCAGGTTGGGGGTCGACAGGACGTTGCCACTGCCAGTCTCTTCGAGAAACCGCGCCAGAAAGCCCAAAACATAGACGCCATTGGTGTGCTGCGCGGCACCCAGGTTGAAGCCTCGCCCCGGCACTGCGGAACCACTCCCCGCCTTCAGCGCCAGGTCGATGATGTTCTTGCCGCCGGCCCCAAAATTGGTGCCCAGCAGGCCAATCACGCTGTCACCGGCCTTGCCCAGTGGGCCCTGCCACTGGATGCCAAACTCGGCTGCCTTGTCGGCGCTGACTTCAACAATCAGGCTCTCCATGAAGACCTGGGCGCGCCGGCCATCGAGCTTGTCGATGACGGCACGCAACTGCCGGTACTGGGGCTCCGAGGCGGTGATGATCAGCGCGTTGGTGGCCGGGTCGGCCTGGATTTGCCCACCCGTGGAGGGCTGACTGCTGGCCGCCGCCGCGCCGGCCGCACCAGCGCCGCCAGCGGGAGCGCCGGGTGCCGCGCTGGGCCTGGCATCGCTGGAGATCGCCGCTCGCAGCGTGGTCGCCAGCTTGGTGGCGTCGGCGTTCTTGAGGTACACGACGTAGATGTTGCCGGCCGCACCATTGGCGCCACTGGTGGGGCGGTCGAGCTTTTCTATCAAGGCCTTGACCAGCGCCACCCGGGCCGGGTTGGCGGCACGCAGAATCAGCGCATTGCTGCGCGGTTCCGCCACCAGCGTGGTCCGGAAACTGGCATCGGCTTGACCACCGGGCGCCCCCCCCGCGCCGGACGACTCGATCAGGCGTAGCACCAGCGGCGCGAGATCAATGGCAATGGCGTGCTGCAGTGGGATGATTTCGACATCGGTGGCGTTGGAGACGTCCAGCGCCGCAATGATCCGGCCCATGCGGCGCAGGTTGTCGGCGTAGTCGGTGATGATCAGCGAGTTGTTGCCGGGGTTGACGTTGATCGTGTTGTTGGGGCTGATCAGCGGGCGCAACACCGGCACCAGGTTGGCCGCCGTTTCATAGTTGAGCTTGAAGATACTTGTGATGATCTGGTTGGCCGTGCCGCGCTCGGTGCCTGAAGTGTCCGCCAGCGTCACCGAGCCGCCTTGCAGTTTGGCATCGGCCTCGGGCACGACCTTGTCCAGGCCAGCCGCGTCCACCACGGTGTAGCCCTGCAGGCGCAGTATGGCCAGGAACTGGTTGTAGGCCTCCATGGGAGACACCGGCTTTTCACTGACCAGATTGATCGTGCCCTTGACGCGTGGATCGACGACCACGTTGCGACCGGTGATGGTGGCCATGGTGCGGGCGACCGTCTCGATGTCGGCGTTGCTGAAGTTCAGTGTGATGGGCTCGCCTTTCTTTGGCGTGCCGCCTGCGGTCTGCGCCAACGCGAGGGGCCCCAGGAGGCAAATGGCCATCACCACACAGCTTCGTACTGCCATGGCAGAGACGGCACGCAGAGGGGTCTTGCGGGGAATGTTGTTCATGCGGAATTAGCCCACTTTAATGATGGTCCGCGCGCCCTCGCGTCGACCAAGGATGTTCAGGAGGTTGGACAAGGCGTCCAGCCGATCGGGCGCGGCGCTGGCCACGCCCTCGAATCGCAGCCGGGAGCCGACCCATTGCCCGCTGCCACTCATTTGCAGGCTGCCTTCCAGGGTGCTGAGCCGAAGCTGGGCGGGGCTGCCGCCGTCCAGCGTCAGCCGGTAGCTGCCCATTGGCCTGAGGGTCGAGAGTCGCGAGGAGATGTGTTGCGCGTCGACTTGCGCCGCGCCGGCCACGATCAGGCGCCCGTCGATCCATTCTAGCGAGAACGCTTTGGTTGACAGATGCAAGGTGCCCTGTGCCTGCACCGTGTTCCAGGGCGTGCCCAGCCCCATCAATAGATCGGCCGGCCACTCAGACGGATGATCGGCCATGCGCAGCGTGAGGCCGCCCCAGCGCGGCGCCAGGTGCAGTTGCCATGCAGTCCGCATGCAACACGGGGTGTGCAGCGAGACCGCCAGGCCGCGCCAAGTCGGCTGGATGGTCCACTCCAGGCGATCCGGCAATCGGCTGGCCGAGAGGCTGCCGCTGCCGCCCGACAGCACCAGTTGGGCCGAGCCGCGCCAGACTGAGCCGCGGGCATCGTCCAGCGCGATCCGCGTGCCGCTGAAGTCACTGACCGCATTGGCGAGCCATTGCGCCGGCGCAAACCACAAGGTGCCGCCGATCAGGCCGACCAAGGCGCCCAGCGCCGCCCAGCCCGAGGGTGTGCGGTGTGGTGGTGAGGACTGCGCCAGGGCGGGCATGGTTCAGGCGGCGGCGCGGCGCATCAGCGTGTCGGCAGGCTCATGACCAGCGTGCCGTCCCAGGCGGCGGCGCTGGCCGCCGCGCCGGGCGCCGCGACACTGGCGGTGCGCGCCAAACGTGCCTCGCTGGGCGCGGCGCGGGCGTTCACGCGGGCCTGCGCGAGCCATTGCGCCAGGGCCTCGGCACTCACGCCCTTGAGGGTGACGGTGGCGCGTTCGCCGGCCACCTGCAGCCGCGCTGTGGGCCCCAGGCCCTGTTGGACGGCGGCCTCCAGCGCGTGCAGGGCTTCGTCATACGACAGTTTGGGCTGCGCCTGCAAGGCTTTGGCCTGCGCTTGCAGCGCCTGCATCTGCTGCAGTTGTGCATCGATCTGCCGATGGCGCGTCTCGGCGCTGCGCAGGCTGCTCAGTGCCGGGGCCAGGCCCAACCACCACAACGCGGCGACTGCGAGCAGCATGATGGCTGTCAACACCATCAGGCGTTCACGTTCGGCAAGCTGTGCCCAGCGTGCGACCAGCGTGTTTTGGAGGGTCATGGTTGGCCTTCCGGTTTGACGCTGAGTCGGTCACCCTCGGCGCGAACGGCATAGCCGCGCGACTTGAGTTGGGTCGTGACGGCGCTGAGTTCGGCCGGGCTCAGGGCCAGGCCCGTGCCTTTGAGCTCGTCGCCGGCAAAGTCGATCCTGGCGAAGGACTTGCCCGGCGGCACCACGCTGCCCAGGGCACTCAGCATCGACTCCAGGTCGCGCGGGCCCAGCGTGCCGCTGGCCTGGCGCAGGGCGGCGACCTCGCGCGCCATCTGCACCGGAGCGTCGATGACGGTCTTGACACCGGGAAACGTGCCGGTCAACGCGTCGCGCAGGGCGGCGTGCTTGCTGCGCAGGCTGGCGTTCTCTTTCCAGGCCCAGGCGTTCAGACCTACGAGTTGGGTGAGCAGCAGCGTCAGCACGGCCCAGCGTGCGGCACGCCAGCGCGGCGCCTGCAGCCAGGCGCGCCAGGCGTCGCCGAACTTGCGCCAGGTGCGTGTGCGCCGGTTGCTGAGCAAGTCGAACTGCGCCAGGTCCCAGCCTGATTGCGCCGCGGCCAGCCAGCGTTGTCCGGCTTGCTCGATTGTGACCGGGCGTTTGAACAGTTGTTCGGCCAGTTCGGCCGCGCCGGGTTCGGCGCTCAGGGCTGAGGCGTCGGGCCACGCCGCGAAGGCGACCGAGGCGGGGGTCAAAGGCAGCAACGTGACGCCGGACGAGTCGAGCTTGACGATCTGCGCGTTGGGATCGGCCCCGATTACCTGCAACTGGCTATCCGAGGTGCCGGGTGCGAACTCCGGCACAACCCGTGCGGCCGGTCGCCCGGCCCGCTCCAGCAGTTGCAGCGCCGCGTGCAGCCAGGCCCGGTTGCAGGCCGCCACCCACACCGGTGCGTCAGCTTGTGGCTGGGGCTCCAGCGCGAAGTGCAACTGGCTTGGCTCGTCCAGCGTGCGTTCTTCCAGCAGGCCGTCCAGCACGGCACGCAGGCGCTGGGTGCTGCCGTCTTGAAAGAAATTCTTTCCCAACAGGCCCTTGGGCAGGGTCACGCGGTGCCATGACAAGGCACCAATGGGCACCACGGCCACCAGTTCGCTGCTGGCGAGCGTCAGTGTCGGCAGCAGGGCGGGCGCAAGCTGTGCGTGCTGCGTGATGGCTGCGCCATCGGACGTCAACACGTAGGCAAACGTGGTGGACGCGCCGCTCAGCTCCAGGGGTAGGGAAACAATCAGGGTGGTCATGCGTGGGGAATCTCGGCGCTCATTGTAGAGAGTGGGCTGGCACGCGCTCGCGCCAAACGACACGGGTGCTGCTTGTCGTTGGGAACGCGTCACGCTGCACCAGTGAGCGCTCGATCACCGTGGTCTGCCCGATCCGCAGTTGGCCGCGCACCTCGAAGAAGCGCGTGGTCACGCTGAACAATTCAGCGCTGGGTTCTCCCTTGACACCGCCATCGGCCGCGTTGACGTCGGCCAGCGTGCGGAAGTGGCTTCGCTCGCGCGCCGCCACCAGTCGCTTGGCGCCGATCAGGTCAACCGTCTCGAAGCTGGCGTACAACACCTCGGCACTGGCGGTGTTGATGTTGACGGGGGTGCGTGTCGGCAGCACGGTGACATAGGGTGCCAGTGCCGCTAGACTACGCGGCGACAGGCCCAGCCAGACCAGCTCTTCGACGCGCTGTGGCCGCAAGGGCGCCGCGTCGGCGGACTTGTTGTCCGGACTGAAGTCCGAAGCAACGCGCAGGTTCTCGGCCAGCCGGTCCAGTTCGGTTTGCGGCAGGTCGAGCAGGGTGAACAGCTTCGTGAATTGACGCCGGACAATGGGCTCGACTTGACCGTTGTTGATCAGGTTGGCCACGTTCAGGCGTGACTGCAGGTCGGTGATGTGCCCGGACAGAAAGGCGTCCTCGCCAAGTTCGTCGACGTTGGCCTGATTGTCGCGGTCGGCGGCCAGGAAGGTGGACAGTCGGGCTTCCTCCAGTGGCACGGCCCAGGGCTCCGCCAGATGATCGGCTGCGCCGCCGGCCCGGCTGTCCTCGCGCAACACCAGCCGCGACCAGTCCAGCGCGCCGGTCAATACCCAGGCCGCCTGAATGCGTGCACGTTCCGCCGTTTCGACTTCCAGGCTGCGCCACTGTTGCCACAGGGCGGCCGCGGCAACGGTGGCCACCAGCGTCACGGTCAGCATCGCCAGCAGGATCGCGGCGCCACGCTGGGCGGTTTGTGCTGCGCTCATGACCGGGAACCTCCATAGGCGGGTGGGACCCAATCGCGGGTCAAGACGCCGGCCAGCGCGTGGCCGGGCGGCAGCGTCAACACCAGGCGAATGCCATCCGGTGGGGCGCTGGATGTGCCCCCAAACGGGTTCGCCGATGGCCCGGTGCTGGCCGACAGGGGATTGCTCCAGCCATTGTTGCGGTAGTAGAAGATTTGCCACTGCGTCAGTGCTGCGAGGCTGACCTCGTGTTGGCGTTCCTCGTCGCCAGGGTTCTGGGCCCACAAGGCGGCCTTCTGCCAGGCCAACTGCAAGGCCCCGCGGTTCTTGAGCGGCGGCGATTGCCAACGCAACCATTGACCGGCGCCTTGGTTGCCGCGACGCGTCCAGGCCACCACCAACCAGCCATCGGCTGCGGTCATCGCGCTACGACGCACCAGACGCAGCGCGCGGCCATCCCAGTCCAGTACCGGCGGTGGCGCCGCATCGTCGTTACGCGTCGGAGTCGGGTCAACCATGGCGTCCAGGTCGGCGCCCCACTGACTCAGGCCGGCCTGCAGGGCCAGCAGCTCGTCGGCGCGTTGCGCGGTCTGAGACTGGGCACGGTGCATGCCGTCAAGCCCTTGCCAGCTCATCATGGCCATCAAGGCCATCACACCCATGGCCACCAGCAACTCGATCAGGGTGAAGCCCCGGGTGGTGCGGCGCATCAGAGGCGCCCCATGACGGTGGACAGCCGCAGGATCGGGCTCTGCTGGTCGAACACCTGCGCGTCGACACGGCGGAAGTTGGGGTTGGGCGTGGGGCGCACCGCGACCTTGACGGTCAGGCTGCGACCCGCCTGTTCGCAGGTCACATCGTTGTCGCCGACCCCCGGCAGTTGTCGCAACAGCCGCATCTTGATCAACTCATTCTCGGCACACACGTGGGCCAGCATGACATCTGCCTGGCGCTGAGCGTCGCGACTCAGCGCGGCAGTGGACTGCAAGCCGGCGATCAGTGCGACCGCCACAATCGTTAGCGCCACCAGCACTTCGATCAGGGTGAAGCCCGCCAGATGTCGAAACCCCGCGCCGGCTGCCATGTGCTGATGGCTCATGGTTGAGAACTGACAGTGGGGTCTGGCTGGATGGCGAACGGTCGCACGCCGTCGGTTGTCAGGCGCACGACGCGCTGTGGTCGGGCGGCCATTGCCAAGGTAATGGTGTTTGGGTGGATGATGGGTTCGGGACCGAGCCAGAGCGGGCCGACGGCGCTGGCGCTGGTCTGCGGGTTCAGCCAAGCCTGGGTCTGGCTACCGCCGGGCAAACCGTGAATCACGAATCCAGTCGGCGTGGCGACCCAGCGAACCGGTACACCACTGGCACGGGATTGGGCGCGGGCGGCTTCAAGCAAGGCGCCCAGACGCAGCGCGTCGCGCTCCAGTGCCGTGTCGGCGCTGTCGCGCATCGACAGGCTCACGGCGGCCGTGGCGCTGGCAATGATGGCCACGACCACCAGCAGTTCCAGCAGCGTGAATCCGCCGCTCGGACGCGCCCATGCGGGGGCACGTGGCTCGAATCGATGGCTCGGGGTCATGTCGCGCGGGCCCACGATCAGGTGCTGCTACTGCCAGCTCCCGATGTCGGCGTCTTTGCCCTCACCTCCGGCTTGCCCGTCGGCCCCGAAGGACAACACGTCGACTTCGCCCTTGACGCCAGGATTGAGGTACTGGTAGGGCCGACCCCATGGGTCGGCCGGCAGCTTGTCGAGGTAGGGTCGCCAGTTGCCGGGGATCGCTCCCGTGGTCGGCTTGGTTTGGAGCGCTTGCAAGCCCTGCTCGGCGCTGGGGAAGCGTTGGTTGTCAAGCTTGTAGAGCTTGAGTGCCTGCATCAGGTTGTTGACGTCAGTCTTGGCGGCCGTGGCGCGGGCATCATCAGCCCGGTCCAGCACATTGGGAACGATCAGCGCAGCGAGCACGCCAATGATGACCAGCACCACCATCAGTTCAATCAGGGTGAAGCCCGCTTGGCCGTGCCGTTGGAAGGAGCGTAAAGAGTGTGTCATGGGTTCGATCATAATCGCCCGATGCAGACGTACCAGCACAGCCAATGGGGGCCCCGGATGGCGACCTTTCTACTTTGGGTTGCCGCTAGCGCGAGCCTCGCATTTTGGGGCCTGAAGTGGTCCACCGCTGGAGTCAAGCTGCCGGGCGCATCGGTTGCCGGTTCTGGCGGCCCGGCACCGACCGATCCGCGGGCGCTGGCCCGCTTGCTTGGGGCCGAAGGCGCGCTGACGCCGGTGATGGCGGCGCCAGATGCGGCCAGTCGCTATACGTTGATGGGTGTTGTCGCCGGCGTCCATGGCGCTGGCGTGGCCCTGATTTCGGTGGATGGTAAAGCTGCACGGCCCTTCGAGGTGGGGGCCGTCATCGAGGCGCCATTGGTGCTGAAGTCGGTGGCGTCGCGCCAGGCAATCTTGGCCGGTGGCATTGACGCGCCCGCCACCGTGACGCTGGAGTTGCCGCCCGTCAAACACCTGCCAGCCTCTGCCAAACCGGAACCCATGCCCATGCCCATGCCCATGCCGCCGGTGAAGGCCAACCCGCTCGAAGGTAACCCCTTCAAACCGTCGTTGGGAATGTGAGATATTGCGGGTCAGACCACTTGCGTAGTGACGTGCTCTGACCCCAACTGACTAGACGAAGCCATCATTGCTTGAGGAACATCTGGTAGACCGGGTTGGTGGTTTCCTCGACGTGCGGGTAGTCCAGCGCCGCCAGGAACTTGGCAAACGCCTTGTCGTCAGTCTTGGGTACTTGCAGCCCGACCAGGATTCGGCCGTAGTCGGCCCCCTGATTGCGGTAGTGGAATAGACTGATATTCCAGCCCGGGCGCATCAGGCTTAAGAACTTCATCAATGCACCCGGCCGCTCCGGGAATATGAAGCGCAGCAGGCGTTCGTCCTGCGCCAGCGCCGAGCGTCCACCAATCATGTGGCGGATGTGCTCCTTGGCCAATTCATCATGGGTCAGGTCCAGCGCCTCAAAACCATGTCGGCTGAAATTGGCGGCAATCCTGGTGGACTCGCCCTTGCCGTGGGTGGTCAGGCCGACGAACACATGGGCTTGGCGGGCGTCACTGATGCGGTAATTGAATTCGGTCACATTGCGCGGCCCGCCGGGAAGCTGGCCGATCAGCTCGCAAAAGCGCCGGAAGCTGCCCCGTTCCTCGGGGATCGTGACGGCAAACAGCGCTTCGCGTTCCTCGCCCACCTCGGCGCGTTCCGCCACGAAGCGCAGTCGGTCAAAATTCATGTTGGCGCCACACAGAATTGCCGCGTAGGTCTCGCCCTTGGTCTTGTGCAATGCCACGTACTGCTTGATGGCCGCCACCGCCAACGCACCGGCTGGCTCGACGATGCTGCGCGTGTCGATGAATACGTCCTTGATGGCGGCGCAGACGGCGTCGGTGTCGACCGCGATGTATTCGTCCACCAGTTTGCGCGCGATCCGAAAGGTCTCCTCGCCCACCAGCTTGACGGCGGTGCCGTCCGAGAACAGGCCCACGTCGGGCAGGGTCACGCGCTTCTTGGCGGCAACGGACTGCATCATGGCGTCTGAGTCGTTCATCTGTACCCCGATCACCTTGATCTCCGGGCGCACCGCCTTGATGTAATTGGCCACACCCGAGATCAGTCCGCCGCCACCGATGGCCACGAAGACGGCGTCCAGGCGGTTCGAGCCGTGGCCCTGCAACTGGCGCAGCAGCTCCATGGCAATCGTGCCCTGGCCGGCGATCACGTCCGGGTCGTCGAACGGGTGCACAAAGGTCAGGCCCTGCTTACCCTCGAGCTTGATCGCGTGGGCGTAGGCATCGGAGTAGCTGTCGCCATGCAGTACCACCTCGCCGCCAAAACCGCGCACGGCATCCACCTTGACTTGCGGCGTGGTGGTCGGCATGACGATGACGGCGCGGGCGCCCAACTTATGGGCGCTCAAGGCGACGCCCTGGGCGTGATTGCCGGCCGAGGCGCAAATCACGCCCTTCTTGAGTTGCTCTGGTGATAGGTGCGCCATCTTGTTGTAGGCGCCGCGCAGCTTGAAGCTGCGCACCGGCTGCTGGTCCTCGCGTTTGAGCAACACGGTGTTGTGCAGGCGCCGGCTCAAGCTTTTGGCGGGCTCCAGCGCGGACTCCACCGCCACATCGTAGACACGTGCGGTCAGGATCTTCTTGAGGTAGTCGGCGGGGGTAAGGGCAGGGGTCTTCATGGAGGGTCGATGATAAACGGCCGCGAACTTGGCCCGGGTGTCTGGCGAAGGCATACGGGTGCGACTCTTGCACTCTCGCGTCCGCATCGACCACTTCGGCGGTCGTTGGAAGACCGCCCAGCAAGTTGATCACGCTGTGATACTCTTGCATTTATAGCTATTTGCTATAAAATTCGCACATGCCCATGAAGCTGATATCGAACAAGGCGTTGCGCGAGTTTGCCGCCTTGCACCCGCGGGCAGACCAGCCTCTACAGGATTTCAGGCATTTGATGGAGCAGGGCACATACACCAGTTTTGCCCAACTCAAAGCCGCCTTTGCCAGTGTGGACAAGGTGGGCGAGCGCTATGTGTTCAATGTTGGCGGCAACAAATACCGGCTGATCGCAGCCATTGCATTCCAGGCGGGTTTGGTGTGGGTCAAAGCGGTGCTCACGCACGAGCAATACGACAAAGGAGCATGGAAATGAATGTAAGTGAACTGCTGGCCCCCTGGGCGACCATCAATGCCGCGCTGGGCCTGTCGGCACCAGTGCGCGACGATGCGCATTACACCGAGTTGATGGCGTTCATGGAAGACTGTTTTGAGCGTTTCGGCGCCGACGATGGGCACCCCGTGTTCGCTCTCGTGGGCATGGTGGCCGCGCGTGTGCGCGACTACGAGGCCCGCGTGCACCCATGGCCCGATGCCAGCACCCCCGCGACCCGGCTGGCATTTCTGATGGACCAGCACGGCCTGCGTCAGTGCGACCTACCCGAGCTGGGCGCGCAAAGCGTGGTCTCCGAGGTGCTGTCGGGCAAGCGCCAGCTCAACTTGCGCCAAGCCAATGCGCTGGCCCGGCGTTTCTCGGTGCCGCTAGAGGTCCTTGCCGCATGAATTGGAAATGGCATATCGGTTTGAGCAAACGCCATCAGTCGCAACAACTGCCGCAGACCGTGGCTATCGTGTAGGTGAGTTTGATCGCCACTCCCCCCCCCATGTTAAATGACGCCCCAGCGCGGCGACAATTGGTACATCGTTTTGCGAGGTGAGCACATTATGGAATGCACAGTTAGTTGGACCGGGGCGTTGGGAACGCGTTCTGGCATGGGCTTCGTGGCGGAGACCGGCAGCGGTCACACGCTGATGATGGATGGTGCGCCCGATTCGGCCAAACCAGAAAACGGCGGCCTGAACTTGGCGCCGCGGCCCTTGGAGACGGTGCTGGCCGGCACCGGCGGCTGCACCGCCTATGACGTGGTGCTGATCCTCAAGCGTGGCCGCCACGACGTGCGCGGCTGCACTGTCAAGCTCAGCGCCGAGCGCGCCGAGACCGATCCCAAGGTCTTTACGGCCATTGCCATGCACTTCACCGTAACGGGCAAGGGCGTTCCGGCGGCGGCGGTGGAGCGAGCAATTGCCATGAGCCACGAGAAATACTGTTCCGCCAGCATCATGCTGGGCAAAACCGCCCGGATCACCACCAGTTTTGAATTGGTGGAGGCCTGAACGGTTGGGGACAGAGCAAAGTGCACTTCGTGTCACTTTGGTCTGTCCCGCAAGGTCTCAGATGTGATGCGCCACGGTGGTCATGACCTTGGCCGCCAGGCGCATCAGGCCCTGGATGGGGGGTGGCAGCGGCATCGCACCGGCGTCTTGAGCGTCTTGGGCGTGCCGTGCCTCGTCGTCCTTCATTTGGGCCACGATGGCGCGCGAGGCCAGATCGCCCGCAGGTAACAGGCTCAGGTGGCTTTGTAGATGGGCCTCGACCTGCCGCTCGGTCTCCATCACGAATCCCAGGCTGACCCGGTCGCCCAGCCGCCCGGCGATCAAACCCAGCCCAAAGGCGCCGGCATACCAAAGCGGGTTGAGCAGCGACGGGTGCGCGCCCAAAGCGTCCAGCCGCTGCCGTGTCCAGGCCAGATGGTCGGTTTCCTCGGCGCTGGCGCGCACGAATTGGCTGCGTAACTGGTTGTTACGGGTGGCCAGCGCCTGGGCGGTGTACAGGGCCTGGGCGCACACTTCCCCCACATGGTTGACCCGCATCAGAGCCCCGGCGAGGTCTTTTTCGGTCTCCGACAGGTCGTCGGGTGGTAATTCCGGGGTTGGGCAAGGCGCGCTGGCGCGGGGTGTAACGAAAAGTGTGCGCAAGGCCGCGTCAGCGGCGTTCAACAGGGCGTCCATCATGCGGCATCGAACGGGTTGACCACATGAACCCCCAATGGGCGCTTCAAAGACCCCGCATCCTCGCTGTACAGGGTTCTGACGCCATGCTCAGCGCAAATCGCGATGATCAGCGCATCCCAAACCTGATATTTGTGAGTGGCCACCAGCTTCCAGGCTTGGGCATAGGCCTGCTGGGATGCGCCCAGCACCCGGGCAGCCTGCGACAACAAGCCCACCGCCTCAAAGGCCTGGGCGTGGGTCATGGCCTGTTTTCGCAGCACCGCATTCATGTACTCGCTGACGACCTGTCCGAGAAGACAAGCCTGAGGACTCAAAGTCAGCCTCTTCAACAGTTGTTTCGCGATGCGCTGCTTCACCACCGACGTATCGCTCTCGGTCGCATAGACCAGAATGTTGGTGTCAACCGTCCAGGGCAATTCAGTCATCGTAAGCATCACTGCGTTCGAACTTCTTGCCAAGCGAGCCCGTCATCCGGATTGACAAAACCTTTTCAATCAGGGCTTCCCGCTCTTGCGGGCTCACTTCAGCTTGGGGCACCTGAATCAGCTTCAGCAACGGTTTGCCATAACGGGTAACGGTCAACTCCTCGCCCGCGGCGACGCGTGCGGCAATGGCCGAAAAATGATGAATTACCTCGCGCGAGGTCACGGCAGTCATGGCGGTTCCTGTTGTCGGATGTCAGTTTGTTATACAAATTGTATTACTTTGCGGGACAGACCGGAGCGTAGCGACGCTCTGTCCCCAACTGATCGTCGGATGTCCGCTTTGCGGGACAGACCGGAGCGTAGCGACGCTCTGTCCCCAACTGATCGTCGGCTTCAGGCTCATATCTGGGTGGAAATACAGCCGCCGTTCAGGCTCATGCCACGTTGGACAAGACTAATACTTGTCATTGCTTTGATTACGTAGTAACATGGCTACATAATCAACCATACGAGGTGTCGCTATGACCATTACCACCTTATCAAGCCGCGAGTTCAACCAAGGGGCGAGCGAGGCAAAGCGGGCCGCAAACAACGGGCCAGTGTTCATCACCGATCGAGGCCGACCGGCCCATGTGCTTATGCGCTTCGAGGACTATCAGCGGCTCACAAGGCAGCGGCGCAACATTGCCGATGCGCTGGCTATGCCAGGTATTGCCGACATCGAGTTTGAGCCGCCGCGCGTGAACATCGAAACCCGGCCCGTTGATTTCTCATGATGTTTGTTCTCGATACCAATGTGGTGTCCGAACTGCGCAAGGTGCGGCTTGGTAAGGCCGATACGAATGTGGCGGCATGGACGGAAAGCGTTGATGCCGCTGACCTCTTTGTGTCGGCCATCACCATCATGGAACTGGAGCTTGGTGTTCTGTCGATTGAGCGAAAGGACGCTACCCAGGGGGCCATGCTGCGCTCGTGGCTAGAGCAACACGTATTGCCTGAGTTCTCCGGGCGCACGCTGCCTGTCGATACCGCCGTGGCACAACGCTGCGCCCGGCTGCATGTACCCGACAAGCGCAGCGAGCGCGATGCACTCATCGCGGCAACCGCCCTTGTGCATGGCATGACGGTGGTCACTCGCAACGTCGCTGATTTCAAGCCCACGGGCGTGACCCTCATCAATCCGTGGGAGGTGGCCTCACGCTTGTAATCGCGTTTGAAGGACGAAGCGCGGTCAATCGTCCGCATGCAGGTCTGTCATCAGATCATCAACGTTGGCGAACCGCTTGCCCTTCCCGGCCTCAAGCTCGGCAATGGCCTTGCGCGTGGTGGCATTGGGAACCTTCACATCGAAGGGCAAACGGCGCTCATCGGCTACTGGGCGATGCCAATTCTCTTGCCGCGTTTTATTTTCCATTTTCTGAGACGCCCCCCAACTGATCGGCGGCTGTTGCAAACCATCCACAGGTCGGTCGTCGCCAAACGCTGTGTCCATCTCAAAAATGTCGCCAAACTCTCTCTTGGCGACAATCCAGTCGGGTTTTCCAGAATGGCAACGCAGTGGCGCTCTGTTAGCCCGAAACCGCCGCTAAGGTCGTCCAGGTTCTGTTGCACCACTGCAACGAAAGCGTCGGACTAAGCCATTTTTGCGGGCGATTTCTTTGTCAAACCAGCCGGTCTCTGGTTCAATACATCCAACTTCCTGAAACGGGATGTTGGCCCGGGGATCCGAATCTATGGTTCTGGGGCCCCTTGTTTAACCTTGGAGAAACTTGAAATGAAAAAATCCCTCGTCGCGCTGGCTGCTCTGGCTGTGGTTGGTGTTGCTTCCGCACAATCGTCGGTTACGATTTTTGGTATCGTGGATGCGGCCTACGCTCACACCTCAGGTGGCGGCATTTCCCGTGACGGCATCACCAATTCCGGCCTGAACAGCAGCCGTCTTGGTTTCCGCGGTACGGAAGACCTCGGCGGTGGCATGAAAGCTGGTTTTCACCTGGAAGGCCAACTGGCCAATGACAACGGCACGCCTGGTGGTTTGAACTTTCTGCGCCGGTCGTTTGTCTCTTTGACCGGTGGTTTCGGCGAAGTCCGCATCGGCCGTGAGTACAGCCCAAGCTTCTGGAACACCACGATCTATGATCCGTTCGGCACCAACGGCATTGGTCAATCCAACGGTCTGGCGATGTTGGCTCAGGGTGGTCTGGCTGGTAATGCCGGCCCCGTCCGCAACGACAACTCGGTCAGCTACCTGATGGCGGCGAGTGGCGTCACCGTGCATGCCATGTACGCCTTTGGCGAAAAAGCCTCCAATGTTGACGACAACAGCGGTGACTACCTGGGCGTCCGCGTTGCCTACGCCGCCGGACCGCTGGATGTGGGTGTTTCTTTTGCCAACCAAAAGGGCCTCACTGGTCCGGTTGACGTCAGCATCACGAACCTGGGTGTTTCCTATGACCTCGGCATGGCCAAGCCCATGTTCCAGTGGGGCCGTGAGAAGAACAACTCGGTCAAGATCAGCAACTGGTTGCTGGGCGTGACCGTTCCCGTGGGTCAAGGCGAAATCCGCGCGGCTTACAGCCGTTACGACGCTTCCGTGGCCAACAAGGACTGGAACAAGCTGGCAGTCGGTTACGGCTACAACCTGTCCAAGCGCACCCAACTGTACGGCACCCTCGCTCGCGTGTCGAACCAGTCCGCACAGGCTATGACCGTGTCCAACAATGGCTTGGCAGGCAGCGTTTCCCTCGGCGGCAAGTCCTCAGGCTACGAGTTCGGCGTTCGCCACTCGTTCTAATCCAGCGCCGGCGCAAGCCGGTCAGGGTTAAGACTCAAGACCGTCAAGTCGAAAGGCTTGGCGGTTTT
>JAUXWC010000311.1 GCA_030685025.1 Rhodoferax sp. | reverse complement strand
GGCAAAGAAGCGCTCCCTGTACGGTTCACAATCATTGGTAACAGATCGGTTCAAGGACATGGGTAACAGTTATTACCCTGCATGGATGTCTTCAGGAGGAGATAGCCATGCCTTGGAAGGATGTGCGACCAATGGACGAGAAGATACTTTTCATTGCTGACTATCTGCGCAAGGCCGACTGCTTCAGTCGCCTGTGTGAGCGCTACGGCATCAGCAGAAAGACCGGTTACAAGTGGGCGGCACGCTATCGTCAGACGGGTGCCGAAGGTCTGCAGGAACAGAGTCGGCGACCTCGCCACGCGGCAGGAGAAACGCCCTACGCCGTGCAGCAGACGATCCTTGAGCTACGGCATGATCGACAGGGGCCACCGGGGCCGAAGAAGATACAAGCCTTGCTGGCAAGCCAGTTCGACGCCGAACTCGTTCCATCGAAGACTACGATCTACAACATCCTGCGACGCGCCGGACAGATTGAGCCCCAGCGTAGGATTCGACGTGTAAAAGGTGTTCAGCGCATCCTGAAATCCGCCGCACAGCCCAATGAACTGTGGAGTGCCGACTACAAGGGACAATTCAAGACCCGCAATGGTCGCTGGTGCTATCCCCTGACCGTGATGGATCACGCCAGCCGTTATCTGCTGGTATGCCATGGCTTGCCTGGAACACGCTTTAACGAGACCCAGGCTATCTTTGAACAGGCATTTCGGCACTACGGCCTGCCGGAGCGACTCCGCACCGACAATGGCGTCCCTTTCGCCAGCCTGGGCGTCGGCGGTCTGTCGCAGCTCTCCGTCTGGTGGATTCGACTGGGCATTCTTCCCGAGCGCATCACACCGGGGCGGCCCCAACAGAACGGGCGCCATGAGCGGATGCATCGCACCCTCAAGCAGGCGATCAGTCATCCGCCGGCGGCCAACCTCAAGGCGCAGCAGATTCAGCTTGACGGGTTCCGTACTCATTACAACGACCAGCGTCCGCATGAGGGCTTGGCGCAGAAAAGCCCGAGTACGTGCTACACCCCATCGCTTCGTCCCTACCCGACACGCCTACCGGACCTCGAGTACCCCGGCTATTTCGAGCGGCAGCGGGTCAGTCAAAACGGACTGATTTACTGGCGCGCACTCCGCGTGTATATCGGCTACCTGCTGGCGGGTGAATGGGTAGGCATGGAGCCGGTGGCTGATGGCCTATGGGATGTCTATTTCGGACCCGTCCGCATCGGCGGCTTTGATGAACGGGAAACCAAGGGGCAGCGCAACGACTACCTCACTCTGAAACTGTAACCCATGTCCTTGAACCGATCTGTTACCGATGTGCTTGACTCGTACACCCCGCC
>JAUXWC010000310.1 GCA_030685025.1 Rhodoferax sp. | reverse complement strand
TCGGCGAAGTCCGCAGCACGATCTGGCAGCCGCTCGCCTGAGGACTGGCTCATCGCGGCCGGCGACGCGGGCAAACTCCCTGCCCACATCCCCCGCCAAGTCCCACATGGTTTTTCACGGCCCGGAGGGCCGTTCGATGCCGTGTTTGCACGGCTTTCTCGTATTATTTGTGGACGCCTGAATGTAACAAGTTCTGTCCAGAAACCTGTCCAGAATCCCGTTGCAAACCGGTCGCCCGGGCCGACGTTCGCCGTCGGCTCAGTTTGCTCTTTGGGTCTCGGTCGTTTGTCGAAGCATGGTCAGGACCATGCCAAGGCGCAGCGCTCTCTGAAGAGCTTTTGGGGCACGCCGGGGGGGAGTCCCGGTGGCACGGACGCCTTATGTTGGTTTGGAAGACTGCCCGGAGCGCCGATGCACTTCGGCCAGCCTACAGGAAAATACCTATCATTTCCTGCTGAACCTGTCAAATTATCTTCAAAGATTCTTTGGTGCTGGCAGTGGCTAGCACAGGGGCCGCCCCTTGGTAGGCAATCGCATATGATTCAAGGATCCCTCACTTCGTTCGGGATGACACTATTGCTGGGATTTGCGCAGTGCGCCGATGCAGAGAACGGTGTCATCCCGAACGAAGTGAGGGATCTCCTCAGAACGCGCGCTGCTACGGCCTTCCAGTCTCCCGTGACTACTTGAGGTAGCCGCGATCCTTCCAGATCGCGTATTCCTTGCGGAAGTTGCTGAGCGAGTCCCAGGCCTTCCTGAACTCGGGGCTCTTGGCGGACTGTTCCGCCGCCACTTCGTCCCAGGCTTTCCGGAATGCGGCAAGGAACTCGGGGCCCCAGGTCACGAGCTTGACGCCCTTGCCCTCGATCTCGGCCAGCGCCTTGGGTTGTAGCGATTCGCCGTGGCTGATCCCTTTCAGCACGGTCTGGTCGCAGGACGCCTCGATGATCGCCTTCTGGGTCGGCGAGAGCGAATCCCACTTCCTCTTGTTGATGATCAGATCGCCGACCGTTGCCTGCCGCTGCCAGCCCGGGAAGTAGTAGAACTTCGCCACCTGCTGGAAGCCGGGGCCGAGATGCTCGGTGGCGTCGATGGTGCCGAACTGCAGCGCCTGGAGGATTTCACCGGCCGGCAGGAGCTGGGTCGAAACGCCGAACTTCTCCATGACGTGGGCACCGAGACCGAAGAAGCGCACCTTCAGACCTGTC
>JAUXWC010000301.1 GCA_030685025.1 Rhodoferax sp. | reverse complement strand
CCGGTGGAGTGATGGGATGGACTCCCTCCGATCTGAATTCGGCATCATCGTGCCAGCTGGCCTCATGTGGTGTGGTGTCAGCCCAAACCGGAAGGAGTCCCAAGATGAATACTACGACTGCAGCCTCCCTGGTGGGAGTGGATCTGGCCAACAATGTCTTTGAACTGGCCGTGGCCGATGGGGATTGGCGGATCACCGAGCGGGCCCGGCTGAGCCGGCGCCAGTTCGAGCGCTGGTTTGCGAACCGGCGGGTCGGCCTGGTGGTGATGGAAGCCTGCGGTTCGGCCCACCACTGGGCACGCTGGCTGACCGGCCTGGGTATCGAAGTGAAGCTGCTGCCGGCCCGTTACGTGCGGGCTTACGTGAAGCGCAACAAGACTGACGCGGCCGATGCCGCGGCGCTGCTGGAGGCGGCCCGCTGTGCCGAGATCGTGCCGGTGCGGGTCAAGTCGCTGGAGCAGCAGGGGCTGCAGGCATTGCACCGCACGCGCTCGCTGTGGATGGCAACCCGTACCTCGCGGATCAACGCCCTGCGGGGCTTCTGCCGGGAGTTCGGTATCAGTATTGCCCAGGGCAGCCGCGTGGGGGTCGAGCAGATTGCGCGCGTACTCGCCGACCCGCAGACGGCGATCCCCGGCTTGTTGCGCGGGACGATGACGTTGCTGATCGAGGAGATTCGGCTGCTCGAAGGCCGCATTACCCAGCTCGAGCGCGAGCTCAGCAGTGCGGCCAAACAATCGCCGGCCTGCGCCACGCTGCTCTCAGTGCCGGGCATCGGCCTGCTGACCGCCACGGCGATGGTGGCGGCCACCGGCGGTGCGGTCAGTCACTTCAAGGACGCTCGCCACTTTGCCTCCTGGTTCGGACTGACACCCAAGGAGCACTCCTCGGGGAATACCCGGCATCTCGGCCGGATCAGTAAACGCGGCGATCGCTACCTGCGCATGCTGCTGACCCACGGGGCGCGATCCGTGCTGCGCGCGGCCAGTGTCGCCACGACAGCGGGCAAACCGATCGACGCCTTGCGCCAGTGGGCCGTGGCCGTGCAGAAACGCTCGAACCACAACAAGGCCACCTGCGCGCTGGCCAACAAGCTGGCACGCATCTGCTACGCGACGTTGCGCGACCAGGAGCCCTACGGCGCGAACCGCCTGAACCGAAAACTGGAACGCGTCGCCTTCGCGATGCCCGCCTGAAACCACCACCCACCAACGCTTGCACGGGAGAGTGATCGCCCATCATGGCCAACCGGGTTCACCCCACACCGCGTGACGCCGATAACCAATCCGGCAGCTTTAGGCCTGCCGCTGGCAGTGATTGGCGCCGCGGTGACGCAGATTCCATGTCGGCACGGGCCATTGCGAGCCCACTTCAGATGCCGGATATACGACTGCAGGCGAAATCCGTCGGGCCAGCACTATCGATCACTCGACCTACTTGCGGGGGGAGTCCATATACGA
>JAUXWC010000297.1 GCA_030685025.1 Rhodoferax sp. | reverse complement strand
GTGTCCGTCGTCAGGCAATTTGAGACTGATCAGGTATTTCGAGAAGAGAGGCTCTGGCTCATCAGGGTTAGAGTTTAAGCGGCCTGCAGTCGGTGCTGCAAGCGACGGTTTGCGATGGTGGCGAATTTGATGCGTCTGCGTTCTGCGAGGATCGTCGGTGCTCTGCCGAAGTAAACGTCAGCAGGTGTAACGTTTTCGATGCTCTCATGATAGCGAACTTGATTGTAGTGCTCGACGAAGGCGCCGATCTGTCGTTCGAGATCGCTTGGTAGATAATAGTTTTCGAGCAGAATGCGGTTCTTCAGGGTCTGGTGCCAGCGCTCGATCTTGCCCTGGGTCTGCGGATGATAAGGTGCTCCCCGCACATGACGCATACGCTTTTCTTGGAGCCAGTCGGCCAGATCACCTGCAACATAAGACGCGCCATTGTCGCTGAGCAGCCTCGGCCGATGCACAACGGTGGCGCTGTCGAGGCCTGATGCGGCCAGAGCTTGGTCCAGCGTGGCCGTGACGTCTGAAGCGCACATAGTGGGGCCGAGCCGCCAGGCCACGATGTAGCGCGAGAAGTCGTCCAACACCGTCGACAGATAATACCATCCCCAGCCGGTGATCTTGAGGTAGGTGAAGTCCGTCTGCCAGAGCTGGTTGATGGCGGTGGTCTTGTCCTTGAACTCGTTCGCCGCCTTGATCACCACATAAGCCGGGCTGGTGATCAGGTCATGCGCCTTCAACAGCCGATAGACCGATGCCTCCGAGACGAAGTACTTTTTCTCGTCGGTGAACCGCACGGCCAGCTCCCGCGGCGACAACTCGGGAACCTGCAGCGCCAGGTCGATGATCTGGCTGCGGACGTCGTCCGGAATGCGATTCCAGACGCGATCCGGTTGGGAGCGATGGTCGGCCAGCGCCTCGATACCACCCTCACGATAGCGATCGTACCATCGGTAAAAAGTTGCGCGTGGAATGCCGAGCTTGTCCAGCGTGCGCTTGGCGGGCAGATGCGATTGCTCCACCAGCTCGATAATTTCGGCCTTCTCGGATGCGGGATACCTCATGCCTCGTCCTCCCCATCCCCGTTCATATTTTTTTTAAGCAGACGGTTCTCGAGAGTGAGATCGGCCACCACCTCCTTCAATGCGGTGGCCTCACGACGAAGATCCTTCACCTCGCCAGGCGTTGCGGCTCGCGCTGTGTCACCCGCCAATCGGCGCTTGCCGGCCTCGAGGAACTCTTTGGACCAGCCATAATACATCGAGGCTGCAATGCCCTCCCGACGGCAAAGCTCGGAGATGTTCTCCTCACCACGCAGCCCCTCCAGGACGATGCGGATTTTCTCCTCGGCCGAATAATGCCGACGCGTCTGACGCCGGATGTCCTTCAGCACTTGTTCTGCGGGCGCTTTGCCCGGTCCGGACTTCTGTTTCATCTTCGCTCCTTACGGCTACGATGAACCAGAAATCCTCCCTCCGTGAAGTCCCTCAACTTGTCTCAGGGGTGCTGACGGGGAACA
>JAUXWC010000277.1 GCA_030685025.1 Rhodoferax sp. | reverse complement strand
TCACGCCGTCCCAGCCACCGTTGAGCGCGTCGGTAATCCAGATCGAATTGACCGAGCCCAGGCAACGCACCGGAATGGCACGCACAAAGGCCGAATAGACGGTGCGCGACAAGCCCGCCATGTCCAGCGCCGGGTAGGCGTCGTTCTCGCAGGCCAGCAGCAGGATGCGGGGCCGCTCGGAAAACTCGTCGGGCATATCGAGCGACTTGATCTGGCTGCCCACCGTGTCCACCGAGTAGTTCTCGAAGGAGATCACACGCACCGGGCAGGCGCCCATGCAGGTGCCACAGCGCCGGCAGCGACTCTCATTGAAAACCGGGAAGCGCCGCTCATCTTCGTCGATGGCGCCGAAGGGGCATTCCACCGTGCAGCGCTTGCACTGCGTGCAGCCTTCCAGCCGAACGATCGGGTACGACAGGTCGCCCGAGCGCGGATGCGCGGCACGCCCCTGCGCCGCGTTCTCTACCGCCTGGATGGCTTTGAGCGCCGCGCCGGTGGCGTCGTCGGTGGCCTGCTGCAGGTCCATCGGACGGCGCACCGGGCCGGCGGCGTAGATGCCGGTGCGCCGGGTCTCGTAGGGGAAGCAAATGAAGTGTGAATCGGTCAAGCCGGCTTTGAGTTGCGGCAAATCCTTGCCCTGGCGGTAGGTCAGGTTCAGGATGGAAATCGGCTTTTGCGCAGGCTGCTGGTCGTCGGGGATGTCAATGTTGACGCCCGAGTTCGGCACCTGGCCGGTGGCCAGCACCACTAGATCAGCGCTGACGGTCGCGTCCTCGTCCAGGATCAGGTCGCGGAAGTTGACGCTACAACCCTTGCCATCGGCCAAAACCCGGTGGACCTTGCCCTTGGTGAAGATCACGCCCTTGTTCTGCGCGCTGCGGTAAAAGTCTTCGCCCATGCCGGGCATGCGCAGGTCGGTGTAGAGCACCACCGTTTCGATGTCGGGGTTGGCGTCCTTGAAATACATGGCCTGCTTGACACTGGTGGCGCAGCAGTGGCCCGAACAGTAGGGCAGATGGGTGCCGCTCTCGTCGCGCTGGCCGGCGCACTGGACAAACACCACGCTGCTGACCGCACCGCCATCGGCGCGCTGGATGGTGCCGCCCTGGGCGGCTTTGGCAAGTAGCTCCAAACCGGCCTGATCAACCACACCCGGCAAGCCGGCGCCGAGTTCGGGCAGCTTGGCCATGTCATAAGTTGAGAAGCCGCTGGCCTGGATGATGGCGCCCACGGTCTCTTCGGTGACGGCGCCGCTCTCCTGTGCAATCTTGACCGCAAAGCGGCCCGGTGCGCCAGCGGTCTCGGCCAGGGTAGATGCCAGGTGCACGCTGATCTTGGGATGCGCCATGACGCGGGCCACCAGCTCGGCCACACCGGTGGCCTGAGGCTCGGCATAGGGCTCGCGGAAAGGCACGCGCCTGTGCAGCTTGGCGGCCCAGCCGCCGAGTGCGTTTTCTTTCTCGACGATCAGCACCTCGTAGCCAGTGTCCGCCGCCTCGATGGCCGCCGTCAGGCCCGACATGCCGCCGCCCACGACCAGGATGCGCTTGTTCGAGGCGCGATTCGGGTTGCCGGCGGGCACCGCCATCTTCTTGAGTTCGGCGCAGCCCATGCGGATGTAGTCATCGGCCATTTCCTGGCGCACTTCGTCATGCGCCTCGCCTTCGGCCACGATCCAGAGCACGCCTTCGCGCAGGTTGGCACGCGCCATGGCCACATCCGGAAAATGAAAGGCCTCGGTCTTGGCCCGGCGCGAGCAGGCGCCAACCATCACGTGGGTAACGCCCTCGTTCTGGATGTCATCACGAATGGTCTGCACCCCTTCGGCGCTGCATAACATGTCGTGGTGCTTGATGAGGGCCATCTTGCCTTCACGCTTGGCCACTTTCTCCATCGCTGCGAGGTCGAGCACCTCGCCCAAGCCACAGCCGGCGCACAGGTACGCGGCAAATTTGTTGTCGGCCACCTTATGCTTCCTCCTTGGCTGTCTGGTGAATCACCTTGATCGCGCGCAGCGCGGCGCCGGTGGCGCTTTGCACTGAGCGGTTGACGTCCAGCGGGCTGGACGCAGCGCCAGCACCGCACATGCCGCCATCCATCGTGCCTTCGATAAAACCTGACGAATCCGTGATCAGATCGGCCGGCAAGGTGATGCCGTTGGACTCAGGCTCCATGCCGATGGCCAGCACCACCAGGTCGTGCGCTGTCGCATAGCGGTGATAGCCCTCGGTGTCCACGCCATGCAGGACCGGGTCGCCATTGTCGGCCTGCGCAATGCGCGCCACCTTGGACTTGACAAAGCTCACCGTCGAATCCCGCTGCACCATCTGGTAGAAATCTTCAAAGCGGTCAATGGCACGGATGTCGATGTAATAGATCGTCGATTTCGCGCCGTCGCCATGGGCATCGCGCACATACTGGGTTTGCTTCAGCGAAGCCATGCAACAGATGCGCGAACAATGGCGCAAGTGGTTTTCGTCGCGTGAACCGGCACACTGGATAAAGGCGATGTTCTTGGCCTCCTTGCCGTCAGATGGCCGCAGCAGCTTGCCGCCGGTCGGGCCGGCCGGGTCGGCCATCCGCTCGAACTCGACACTGGTAATGACGTTGGCAAAGCGCCCATAACCATAGGGCTGAATCTTGGCCGCATCGTAAGGCTTCCAGCCGGTTGCCCAGACCACCGCACCGACCGCAAGCTCAACCGTTTCTTCCTGCATCGAGAGGTCAATCGCGCCGACTTTGCAGGCGGCCAGTGCCCGCTCCGCGTCGGGTGTTCCGATCAGGGAAGGGTCGAGCACGTAGCGCTGCGGGTAGGCCATCGCGTGCGGCAAGTGCGCGGCCTTGATGGTGTCCAGGCCGTAGTTGTAGGGGTTGGGGATTTCGCTGCTGACCGCCTTGGCACAATCGCCGCAGGCGGTACATCGCTCGGTGACGTAGCGCGGACGAATCTTCAACGTCGCGGTGTAGTTACCGCGTGTGCCCACAATACCAACCAGCTCGACCATCGTCAGCACACGCACCCGGCGGTTGCCCTTGAGCCGGCGCAGATTGATCTCCAGCCCGCAGGTCGGGTGGCACATCTTCGGGAAGTAGCGGTACAACTGGGCGGTGCGTCCGCCCAAGGCGGCATTGCGTTCGACCAGCACGACGTCGCGCCCGCATTCCGCCGCTTCGAGCGCGGCCGTCATGCCGCTGATGCCACCGCCCACCACGAGAATGGTCTGACTGGTTGCTATGGGTGCCGTCATGAAATCTCCACTGCGTAACGTATTCAATCAGTTGGGGGCGGTACGGGGCAGGTTGTCCGGTTCATGCTAATCACTAAACAGCGCGCGGAACATTACCCGTACGGGTAGGTCAGGGCAGTGCCCGTATTGCGAAATCCATGCGCGCAAGGTCCGCCAGCAACCAGCTCGCCGGTGCCCCCAGCCCGCCGACGCTGCCCGGATTGACCAACCACGTCGCGCCCCCGGCAACAGTCGGCTGCTGCACCACGCTGGCCACATGCGAGTGGCCGCAACAGACGATGTCGTAGTCACCCGTGCAGGCCAGGCCACGCCCATAGTGCGGATAGTGCGTGGCAAACAGCCTGCGCCCGGCCAGCCGCAAATCGATGTCGGCCCCGTGGTAGGTGATCAGTCCACCGGAAGCGGCGCACAGATTCCACAGCGCCACCGGGTCACCCAGGTTATTGCCATGAACCACGTGCACCGGCAAGCCGAGTTGCAGCAGTGGCCGCAGGGTCATGGCACCGATCAGGTCGCCACAGTGGATGACGGCCTCGGCGCCGGCCTCTTTCGCAGCGGCCACCGCTGCCGCCAGCATGGGGGCCCGATCATGGCTGTCCGAAACAACGCAAATCTTCATCCCGCCGACACCCTTGCACTCATATGACGACGGGGCCGTGGTAATCATCGTCACCAGCTTGCCGCGCCAGGTCGGCCGCAGTGGCACCGCTCGACAAACCGGCGCTCTGGCTTTCATGGTCGGCCTGCACGCGCAACAGCGTCAGCACGCAGCGCCGCAGATCGGTGTAGTCGACATGGCCGGTGCCGTACTGGTCTGCATCCGCGTAGTAGAACTGGCAACGATAACGGTCATGCGCCACCTTGCACACCACGAAATGGGCGCCGCGTTCGCTCCAGTAAAGCGTGGGGCAAATGGTCAGATCGTCCGTGCCAGGGTCGAGTTTCAATTCGCTGTCTGCCAGTTCAGGCAACAACACCCGCTTAAAGCGTTGCTGCAAGAGCTCCGCCACGAGCGCGTGTTCGGCTTCGGAAAAGTCAGGAACCGCAATAGACACCCTGAAACACCCCTGATCAGTTGAGGACAGAGCGTCGCTGCGCTCCGGTCTGTCCCGCAAAGTATAAAGTTGGAAGTTGGCCCTGGCCGCTGCATGCTCTCGGATTCACACCCAAGGCTGATCGGCCACCTTGCAAGCAGTATGCGCGAAATTCCGCAGCGGCTTGACTACCCATATAGGCTATTCGCCCCCCCCCTTTATGGTGATGGACGGTTGGGCTTGCTTATCCAAAAATGAAATATCCGATAAACAAAGGGGTCTTTTATGCGCAGACTGTTGTTATGCATCGCCATGCCTGCCCGCCTGAATGCATTCCCCGACGTGGCGCCATGACGATCCGCAAGGCACTGTAGGCCCGACAAGAAATGAGTACCAGCCAAGACCGCACAGCCCGATTGCAGCGATTCTTCCCGTTCTTGTCCTGGTTTCCGCTTAGTGCGGTTCTGTTGCGCAGTGACCTGATCGCGGGTATTACCGGTGCCCTGGTGCTGGTGCCCAAGGCCATGGCTTATGCGCAACTCTCCGGGCTGCCGGTGCACTTTGGTCTGTATGTCGCCTTCGTGCCCGCCATTCTGGGCGCGCTGTGGGGGTCGTCGCGGCAACTGGCCACGGGGCCGGTGGCCATCATCTCCTTGATGACGGCCGCCGCACTCACGCCGCTGGCGGCGCCGGGTTCGAGCGAATACATCGAACTGGCCTTGCTGCTCACGCTGATGGTGGGCATCATCCAGTTCTCGCTGGGAGCCCTCAAGCTGGGCACGATCGTGAACTTTGTCTCGCATCCGGTGATCCTGGGTTTCATGAACGCGGCCGCGATCATCATCGGGCTGTCGCAGCTTGACATGCTGCTGGGCATTCCCAAGGGACGCAGCGACTCCTTCCTGGCGGACATCTGGGAAATGCTCGGTTACGTGCACCAGACTCACCTGCCCACGCTGGCCATGTCCGCCTTCGCTCTGGCACTCATGCTGGTGCTCAAGAAGATTGCGCTGGTCGCCAAGATGAGCGTGCTGATTGCGGTGGTAGTCACGATCATCGTCAGCCATGCGCTGGACTTTGAACGCAACGACAAGGCAGGTATTGACCTCATTGCCGACCCCGCCACGCGCGAGTTGGTAGCGGCTTACGCCCGCACAGATCAGCAGGTGCGGGAACTGACGGCCAACGCCACCACCCAGTCCGCTCAGTTGCGGGCCGCAGGGGCGACTGACGCGCGGGCGGCGGCGGGCCTGCGCCACCAGTTGCACCTGACCCAGCTTGATGCCGCCGACCTGCGCGTCGAGAACAAGGAGCGCCAGCGCGAGATCAGCCACCTGGTTTTCCAGCGCGGCCGCGCAGGGGCACACGACAGCGCGGTGCTGTATCTCGCCGGCGGCGTCCCGGCGGGGGCCCAGGCCGACCCGCAGCCATGGCGCATCAAGAAAATAGACCAAGGCGAACTCCGCCTGGTCGGCGGCGGCGATGTGGTGGGCACTATCCCGCAGGGCCTGCCCGCTCTGCGCGTGCCCACGATCACGCCCGATGCCCTGCTGTCCCTGCTGACGTCCGCCATCATCATCGCCCTGGTGGGTTTCATGGAATCCATCGCCATGGCCAAGGCGCTAGCGGCCAAGACCCGGCAACGCATCGACCCCAACCAGGAACTGATCGGACAGGGTGTAGCCAACCTTGGTGGGGCGTTCTTTCAGTCGTACCCTGCGTGCGGCTCGTTTACCGGCTCGGCCATCAACCTGCAAGCCGGGGCCAAGACGGGTTTCGCAATGGTGTTCAATGGCATATTCGTGGTGGCTACGCTGCTGTTCCTGACCCCCTACGTCTATCACCTGCCCAAGGCCACATTGGGCGTGATCATTCTGCTGGCGGTCGCCAGTCTGATCACGCCTGCCGCGCTCAAGCACACCTGGCGTGCCAGCCGGGCTGACGGCATGGTGGCGCTGACCACCTTCGTCGTAACGCTGCTGGCCGCGCCGCATCTGGACAAAGGCATCCTAATCGGTGCCGCCCTGGGCATCCTGCTGTACCTGTACCGCACCATGAAACCGCGCGTGGCGCAACTGGGGCGACACCCCGACGGCGCCTTGCGCGATGTCCGGGTTCATACCAACTTGCCGACCAGCGACAACGTGATCGCCCTGCGCTTTGACGACTCGCTGTATTTTGCCAACGCTCCGTTCTTTGAAGAAGCGGTGCTGGGGGCGGTCGCCGACAAGCCGCAGGTCAAGTACCTGCTGGTCGTGGGCAGTGGCATCAATCAGATGGATGCCTCGGGCGAGGAAGTCGTGCGCCACCTGGTGGAGCGCTTGCGCGGCACCGGCATTACCCTGGTGTTCTGCGGGCTCAAAAAGCAGGTGCTCGACGTGATGCGCCGCACCGGACTGATCGAGCTGATCGGCGCGCAGCGCATGTTTCCGAACGAAGACCAGGCGTTGACCGCCATC
This sequence comes from Rhodoferax sp., assembly GCA_030685025.1. Taxonomy (GTDB): domain Bacteria; phylum Pseudomonadota; class Gammaproteobacteria; order Burkholderiales; family Burkholderiaceae_C; genus Rhodoferax_D. Next base: position 80,845 of record JAUXWC010000277.1, on the reverse strand, counting down.
TACGGCTGGCTGGGGCCTGAGGGCAAGGGTGAACTATTGCCACCCCCAGGGCCGGGCACAGCGTCTGGGCTTGCACCATGACCGACTCCGCCACCTGGCAACGCTGGTTTCCGTTTCTCGGTTGGTGGCCGCGCGTCACAGCCGGTTCGATCAGGCTCGACCTGTCTGCCGCATTCACCGGTGCATTGATCGTCCTGCCACAGGCCGTGGCCTTTGCCAGCATCGCCGGGCTGCCGCCGCAATACGGACTGTATGCGGCCATGATTCCGGCGGTGGTGGCAGCGCTGTGGGGTTCGAGCTGGCACCTGGTATCGGGCCCCACCACGGCGATTTCCATCGTGGTGTTCGCGTCAGTCAGCCCCCTGGCACCGCCGGGCAGCGCGCACTACATCGGCCTGGTGCTGACACTGACCCTGCTGGCCGGGATCATCCAGTTGGCAATGGGGCTGGCGCGCTTGGGTGCACTGGTCAACTTCATCTCCCACACCGTCATTCTCGGCTTCACCGCCGGCGCGGCCTTTCTGATCGCGGCCAGTCAGATCAAGAACTTCTTCGGGTTGGCGGTGCCCAACGGCCTGCACTTCCACGAGGTGGTCCTCTTCGCCGCACGGCATCTAGGTGAGTCCCACCTATGGGTGGTGCTGGTCGGCACGGTGACCCTGGTTTCGGGGTTGCTGTCCCGGTATTTCCTGCCCCGGTTGCCCTACATGATCGTGGCCATGGTGGCGGGCAGTCTGGTCGCCGCGTGGTTCAACCACATGCTCGGCGCCAGCCAAACCAACATCGAAACGGTGGGGACGCTGGTGGCCTCGTTTCCGCCCTTTTCAATGCCTGACATGTCGTTTTCCACCGTCAAGGCAATGCTGTTTCCGGCTGCGATCATCGCCATGCTGGCCTTGACCGAAGCGGTAGCGATCGCCCGCTCCATTGCCGTCAAGTCGGGCCAGCGCATCGACAGCAACCAGGAGTTCATTGGTCAGGGTTTGTCCAACATGGCGGGGGCCTTCTTTTCCGCCTACCCGGCCAGCGGTTCATTCAACCGCAGCGGCGTCAACTTCGCCTCGGGTGCGCAAACCCCTTTGGCGGCGGCGCTGTCGGCCGTGTTCCTGCTGTTGATCGCCCTGCTGGCCGCGCCACTGGCGGCCTATTTGCCGGTGCCCGCCATGGCGGGCGTCCTGTTCATTGTCGCCTGGGGGCTTATTGACTTTCAACACATTGGCGAAATCATCCGACGCCATCCGCGCGAGCGGACCATTCTGGCAATGACCTTCGTCGGAACGCTGGTCGATCTGGAGAAGGGCATCTTTCTCGGCGTCCTGCTGTCGCTGCTGTTCTACCTGTACCGGACATCCCAGCCCAACATTGAGGAACGCACGCCGTTGCGCTCGGAACTGGGCAATCCAAAACGCAAGTTCATCGATACGCGCACGGCGCCTGCGCTGGCACCCGCTTGCCCGCAGGTGGAAATTTTGCGCATTCAAGGCTCGGTCTACTTCGGTGCGGTCGAGCACGTCAGCCATCACCTGCACCGTGAGGAGGAAACCGAGCCCCACAAGAAGTGGCTCATGCTGCTGGCCCAGGGCGTCAACTTCATCGACTTGGCCGGCGCGCAGTTGCTCGCCAGAGAAGCCCAGCGGCGCCAAGGGATGGGCGGCGGCCTGTTCCTGGTCGGCGCACAAGCGACCGTGCGGGAGATGCTGACCCGAGGCGGCCAGCTCGACGAAGTGGGGCCCGAGCGCGTCATCGCGCACAAGGGCGATGCGCTGCGTGCGCTGTATCCCCGGCTGGACAGCGAGATCTGTCGCGCCTGCTCGCTGCGGGTGTTTGAGGAATGCCAGACCGCCCTGCCCAACGGCGAACCGCGCGCCTCGCCACTACTTCGTAACCCTGAAACGAAAGCAACAACCCACCATGAGTGACGCACTGAACTACCTGCTCAAGGCCCGGCCCGAGGCGCTGGGCCACTACTTCGCCTTTCTCAAAGATGCGGGCAAGCACCTGGACCCCAAGACCAGAAACCTGATTTCGGTCATCACCAAAGTGCATGCCCAAACCGAGCGCGGTTTGCGCCAATACCTGAAGCGTGCCTTGCGCGAGGGCTGCACACCCATGGAGGTGCTGGACGCGCTGCTGATGGCGTTCCCGGCGCTGGGACTGGCCAAGATCATCTGGGCCGTGGACATCATTCTGGGCATGGATCTTCCCGGATTTCAGCCCGAGGCCCTAAGCGAAGTCACCCACCCCGTCACGAGTCCGGGCCAGTGGCACGACGTGATGGCCAGTGCCGCCGTCAAGGACGGCGATGTCAGGCGCACTGAATGCGCGGGCCGCGGTCTGTTCGTCTACCGCGACAAGAAGACCTATCAAGTGTTTGACAGCCGTTGCCCACACCAGAGCACCGACATACCGGAGCTGGCGCTCAAGGGCAGCACGCTGACCTGCCCCAAGCATCAGTGGGAGTTCGATGTGAAGAGCGGGGACTGCATCAAAACCGGCAACAGCCCGCTCAAGCGCATCGAGTCCAAAGTCGACAAGGGCCGTTTGTTGGCCTTCTGGTAACACCACGCTGCCGCCACCCCCCACCCACCGATCACCGTCCCAGTGAAAAGCCCGCGCTTCCCTTCCTTGAAACTATTGGAGATCACCATGAAGACATCCAGAAAACTCTTTTGCTTGACGCCGCTTTGTGCCCTGCTAGCAGCCGGTTCGGCGTATGCCACCAATGGCTACTTCTCGCATGGCTACGGCATGAGCGCCAAAGGAATGGGCGGCGCGTCAACCGCGATGACCAAGGACACCTTCGGCGGCGCCAATAATCCGGCCAGCATGGTGTGGGTGGGCGACCGCATGGATATCGGGGCCGATCTATTCATGCCCAAACGCTCGGTCTCAAGACAAGGCAACACCGGATTCGGGGGCGGCTATGTCGGCAGCGTCGATAGCGACAGCAACTACTTTCTGGTGCCCGAACTCGGTTACAACCGCATGCTGAGCGACCAAATGTCGCTGGGCGTCACCGTTTACGGCAATGGCGGCATGAACACCAACTACAACGGCACCCTGGCTGGAGGGGCCAGAGCACCGGCCTTTGCGCCATCCTGCGCCGGTGCGCCTTCGAACATGCTCTTTGGCTGCGGCAAGCTGGGCGTCGATCTGATGCAGCTCATCATTGCGCCGACATTTGCCTACAAGATCAACGCCAACCATTCCATCGGTGTGTCCCCCTTGTTCGGCTATCAGCGCTTCAAGGTTGACGGGCTGCAAGCTTTCGACGAGACCCTCAACATGGGCGGCGGGCCGTTTACCTTCACCAGCAGCCAAGGCAACACTACCAATCGGGGCTATGACAATTCAACCGGCTGGGGCGTCCGGGTTGGGTGGATGGGCAAGCTTTCCGATGCCGTCACCGTGGGCGCGGCGTATTCGTCGAAGATGCGCATGGGCGCTTTCGGCAAGTACAAGGGTCTGTTTGCCGGGGGCGGAGATTTCGACATCCCGGAAAACTACAACCTTGGCATTGCGCTGAAGGCGACCCCGGCCACAACATTGGCTGTTGACATCCAGCAGATCAACTATTCGAAAGTGGCGTCGATCGCCAACGGGGTGTCCAACAGCCTCGTCACCATTCCTCCGGTGGCCCCCAATCGCCTGGGTGACGCCAACGGTTCGGGCTTCGGCTGGCGCGACCAGGCCGTGTTGAAGCTGGGCGTGGAGCATGCGTACAGCAAGGACTTGACTGTGCGCGCTGGCTACAACTACGGGAAGTCGCCGGTCCGCAGCGACAGCATCAAGGACGTGACGTTCAACATCCTGGCGCCAGGCGTTGTTGAAAAACACCTGACGCTGGGTGCCACCTGGGCGCTGTCGGGCAAGGACGAACTGACCGTCTCCTACATACATGCCTTCAGCAATGCGGTTACCGGCCCGTCGGTCACGATGTTGCTCGGTATCGGCGGCACGGAGACCCTCAAGATGTCGCAAAACGCGTTTGGTGTCGCCTACAGCAAGAAGTTCTAGACTGTGGGGTGCTCATAGACGCAGTTGCCACCATTCCAGCGTGACGGCCTTGAAGCCATCGCGCTCCTGGTTCGCACCATCCCAAACGGCAAAGGCGACCGGAATAGTGCGCCGCCCCTTCAAGTTGGCGCCCTCCTGCGGCTTGACGCTCAGTGAGCGCGAGATCACCACTTCCCAGCCATCCTCGGTCCGCACCGAAGTGCCGTGCAGCCCTTCGAAGGGGACACGGGTCGCGGTGCCAAAGCCATGTGCCACAAGGTTCTCGGCGCGACCATCCGCGGCCCAGCGCCAGACATTCACGGGGTGCTCGGCGTCGCCCATGAACGCCAGCGTGCTGGGCTGGCCATTCACGGCAAACTGCACCGCCGCGCCGTCCAGAAATTGGTTGGTGTCCTTGATGGCGGTGTTGGCCGTTCGGTCACTCCAGGCGAGCTTCATGAACAGGCGGCCGCCCGCACGCACCACTTGCGCCTTGAGTTGCTGCGCGACCGGTGTACCAACGATGGAGCCGTGCGCGGGAAACGCGGGCTGCAGCGCCACGAGCGTGGCGGGCACTTTCTTCCAGGCCGTGTCGTTGGGCGAGGCCAGCGACGCCGTGCCCGCCACCGCCAGAACGCGGATGGTTCGCTGAGCCGGTGGTGCGGCCTGGGCCGACACGCTCGTCGCGACCAGGCTAACGCTCGCGAGGCTTAGCCCCAAACCGGCCAGTTGCTTCGCCAGATAAGGACGATTCATGGTGTCTCTCCTGTTTCATGCAATTCATGACTGAGCTGGGTGCGGTGGGTTTGCACCAACTCGACGAGCGTCTCACCGTACTGCACATAGTGGGTGTTGGTTGCTGCTAGTCGTTTGCGAAAGACTGGCAACCAGGCCGACAAATGCCTGGCCAGAAAGTCACGTTCGGCACGGCGGAGGAATTCCGTATCGCCACCCCTTTTCGCCACCGCCTGCTCCTGTAGGCACAACCACGCGACGAACTCCAGCTCGGTCACCAGGTGGTCGGGGTACTCCCGATCCGATTCCGACAGCTTCACGTCAAAGAACTCGTAAAAGCGAAGCAAGTCCTCCATGATGCCGTCGCGCCCGAGGTCCCCACGGTGCATGCCTTCAAACAAGGGCACGGCGGCGGTGTGGCGCCCCAGCTCGAAGGCGGCCCAATACTCGGCCTCCAGGTCCTGCGCACTGATCGCTGGATCGACCAGGCCATGCTCGGTCAAGTTTTGCCAAGACTGCGGGGTCGGGTAGGAGAAAAGCTGTGCCATCGCCATGTAGGCGTTGGACAGGGCGCCTGCGTCCATGTGCGCGCTGCTCATAACCGGTACCTGTCTTTGTTGGTGTAGCCAATCAGAATTTCGGTCAACTCCGAAGCCTTGGCGTCTCGCCGCTTGGCCATTTCACGCCCTAGAGTTTCTAGGGCCGGCTTTACGCCAGGGCCAAACAGCCCCTCCAGATCGGCCAGTGGGATGCGCGGCTTGTCACCAAGTCGGCCGTCCTCCTCGAACACCAGAGGCGTGGTATTCATCGGTGGAACGTAGAAGACGTTAGGCTCGGTGCCGTACTCAGCGTGCAGCGGCAAGGCCACTTTCCACTGTTCAACCAGCTTGTAAATCGGCCCGTCCTTGTCGTCACGGTAACCAACAAAACGGATCTTGCCCACGCACTGCGCCACGCAGGCCGGCGGCACACCTTTCTCGACCCGTGGGTAACAACCGATGCATTTTTCCGACTTCTGCGTTTGGAGGTTGAAATAGACCTTGCCGTAAGGGCAGGCCTTGACGCAATAGCGGTAGCCCCGGCAGCGTTCCTGGTCGATCACCACCAGCCCGTCTTCCGGCCGCTTGTAGATCGCCTTGGTCGGGCAGGCCGCCAGGCAAGCCGGGTTGGAGCAATGGTTACAGATGCGGGGCAGGTAGAAATAGTGGTTGTTCGGAAATTCACCCTTGCCCTCGTCCTCATCCCAGTTGGGACCCCACGTGGGCTTCTCGTGCGGCACCACCTGGTTGCCCTTGCCCTGCAGCAACACTTCCTCGAGGTTGTACTCCCAGAGGCCGCCGTAGTCGGCGCGGATCGGGATGACGCCGTTGGTCTTGAGCTTGCCCTCCTTGTCGAAGCCACCGCCCTTTTGCTCCCAGTTCTTCGGGTAACCCTTGCCGGGACGCGTTTCCACGTTGTTCCAGTACATGTACTCACGCCCGTCGCGGTTGGTCCACAACTGCTTGCAGGCCATGGTGCAGGTGTGGCAACCGATGCATTTATTCAGATCGAATACGTAGGCCAACTGTCTCATGATCGGCTCCTCAGGCTTTCTCGACGTCGACCGTCGTTTCGTAGAAGATGCGGTTCGGGTTGAAGGCTCCCGACACGTACTTGATGTGGCCGTAGCCGCCGACCAGCTCCAGCGGGTTGATCAGCTCCGCGCCGACCATGTTGTAGTGGCTCATGTTCTTGTACAGGTATTGCTCCCAGCCATGCTCGGAGAAAACCACATCGTCCGGTAGTCCCGGCGCAGCCTTCGCCATGGAGAAGAACTCGCCCTGGGAGTTGAACACCCGCACCGTGTCGCCGTCCTTGATGCCCTTCTTCGCCATCGCCTTCGGGCTCAGGCACACGTTCGGTTCGCCGCGCTGATGCCGCAGCAGCCACGTCTCGTTGCGGGCGAAGGAGTGAATGCCCCAGCGCGTGTGCGGCGAGTCGGTCTTGAAGGGATACTTCTTCGGTCCCAGGTGGCCGCCCTTGACCTGGGGCTTGGGCAGCGTCGCGCCGAAGCGCTGGTACCAGTCGTGGTCCACGTAGAACTGCAGGCGCCCGGTGAGTGTGTCGTAGGGCTTCTTGTCGGTCACGTTCACCGTGAAGGGCCGGTAGGGCTTGTCCTTGGGCACCGGCGAGGTCTTGCCGGCCGAGGGGCCGACGGCGACGAAGCCTTTCTTCATCACTTCTTCATAGGTGCCGGGCCCCAGCGCCTTGGACTTTTCCATGACGAAGCGCACCGCATCCTCGTCCTTCTCGATGGCGCCGTTCATGGCGAAATCGTCGTAGATCGTATCGAAGTCGATGGTGCTCTTGATCTCCGGGTCGTCCACCCGGGAGATGCCGCGCGCCTTGGCCCGCTCCTGGATTTTCCTGGCAATCGCCACGCCGATCTGCCAGTCGGTCTTGCGTTCGTACATGGGCTTGATCGGCTGCCCGTAGGCGTGGATGAAGCGCGTCACCGAGGTCTCGCGGATGTCCAGCTTCTCGATGGATGCCGCAGGCAGCACGATGTCGGCATACATGCACCCCGAGTTCATGCGGAAATCCACGTTGACGAGCAACTCACAGCGCTTGAGGAAATTCTCCGCCAGGTGCTGGTAGCCGTTGGAGGTGGCGAAGATGTTGATGCCGGCGTTGATGGTCACCACCGGATCCTTGATGGACTGCCACTTCGGCATCCAGCCCTTCGCTTCCGACTCCTTGCGCAGGGCCTCCATGTCGTCGACGCCGAAACCGATTTGCTCCTTCAACTGGGTATCGTCGTAGTAGGCCTTGGTGCGCCGGTACTGCTCGCCCCACACCCACTGCGCCAGCACCGCCGAGACGCTGCGCCCGGGCTTGCCCTTCACATTGGCCATTTCGCTGGACCCTTCCAGCCGCCAGCCTTCGTAGGTGGTGTCGATGGAGCCGGTGGTGCCGTGGTGGCCGATCAGGGTCAGGATGAGAATCTTCAGGCGACCGCACTGGAAGCCGTCCATATGCTTCTGGTTGTTGTAGCCGTCAAGGATGCGTAGTGCTTTGCACTCAGCAATCCAGCCGGCAAGCTTGCGCACCACCGAAGGATGCACGCCGGTCTCGGCCTGGGTGGCCTCGGGCGTGTAGGGGGAAATCTCGGCCTTCAAGCGCTCGAAAACAGTAGTTACCTTGATTCCCTCCGCTTCGAAAGAACCCTCCAGTGCCGGAGCGACGGTGCCGAGCTTCAAGGTCTTGTCCTTACTGCCCATGCTGCCGGGCGCGGGCACGGCCTTGCCGGTTTTCGTATCCCACACGTAGAAAATCTCTGCGCTACCGTCCGCCTTGAAATCGTTCTCGCGCAGAAACTTGCCGTTGTCGGTACGCACGAGGAAGGGTAGATCGGTCTGCTCTTTCAGGTAATCGACCTTGTAGTGCTTGCCGGCGATCAACTGGTTCACGATCGCCGCAGCAAGATGGGAATCCGTGCCCATCTTCACCGGCACAAACAGGTCGGAATGGATTGAGGAGGGGTTGTAGTCCGCCGAGATGTTCACCAGCCGCGCCCCGTTGTAGCGCGCTTCCATCAGGAAGTGCGCATCCGGCTGGCGCGTGACGATGGGATTTTTGTGCCACATCAGGATCAGGTCGGAAGTGAACCAGTCGTCGAAGGTGGATACGGCTCGCGCCGGCACCCGCACCGTGTGGATGCCCGGATAGAGGTCGCCGGTCATGGAAGATACGTCCGGCTTGATGGCGCCCAGCAGGTTCGCCAACCGGGTGTAGGCATTGTTCGTGATGACCGCAAAGGGGCGTTTCGGCATGTAGATGTTGCCGGGGCCACGCTTGATCGTGGTGTCGATGATCTTGTCGGCGATCTCGGTAAGCGCCTCGTCCCAGGAAATGCGCTTCCACTTGCGTTCGCCACGCTCACCGACGCGCTTCAGCGGATACTTGAGAAAGTCCGGCTGCTTGATCCAGGAGCAGTACACCGCGCCCTTGTTGCAGCCGCGCGGGTTCATGTCCGGAATGCCGGGCAGTTGCGGGTATTCGCTCACCTGCTCCTCGCGCATCGGGATGCCGTTCTTGACGTACACCTTCCAGGCGCAACCCGCCACGCAGCCGTTGGAGTGGGTGGTGAAACCGACCGAGTCCCAGGTCCACTCCTTGCGGTAGAGGTCTTCCCAACTTCGATACGGATAGTGCTTGAGCGGGTCATCGATCGGTAGGATCTTCTGAAACGCCCACGCGCCGCCGGGGGCACTGGCACTGGCCAGCGCCGCCATGGAAAACTGCAGGAACCTGCGCCGGCCGCTGCCTTCATCGGGACTACTCATGTCTTCACCTCTTTGGTTGATTCCAGCGCCCCATTCGGCGCCCATCTTGGGTCAGGACAGTTGACCTGGGTCAACTGCCCCATCCATCGCTTCTGACCTACATCGAACCCTTCATCAGCCACGCCGATCACGGCAAGACAGCGTTCGGTTACGGTTGGGCAACGTTCCAGACTTCGCAACGCCTTCAATTCCTGACGTGACGCTCTTTGCCCGTGCATAGCGGTGACCTTGCGGATACCAACGACACCGTGCTGGCGAAACCATTCACCGCAGGCCATCACCGGACCGAACGATCTCAAACTGGTCAACCCGCGCCTGAGACGGTTCGGCATGATGTTTGCGTGATCTGTTCCATCAGCAACCGGTCGTTCACCCTGTTTCCCGCGATAGGGCTCAGCAAAAAGCAAGCCAGACAGCGAGGGAGGTCATCAAGTCTATGAATTCATTGGGAAATGCTTGCGCTCGATCAGCAAGCCCCGTAGTTGCTGGCACGGTGGGACGACCAGTTCTTGTTGGCAGAGACATCGGGTGTTACCGTGGCGTATCGCTTTTCGAAAGTCCGCGTTTCTGCGTAACGATTCCGTAACAGAGCACCCCATGAAGACCTTTCTTGTTGTTGTACTGAGTGTGCTGGCGTTACTCGGCATGGCGCCCGCGATGGCCCTCGATGAAGTCCAGCCGCCGCTACGCATCGGTTTGACGCCGACCTTCCCCAACGACCAGTACCGTGCCCTGGAGGACTGGCGCCGCTACCTCGAACAGCGACTGGCACGCAAGGTGGAATTCGTTCGTCGCGACAGCTACATCGAAACGATGGACCTGCTGCGTCTTCAGAAGGTCGACTTCGCCTGGATCTGCGACTACCCCTTTGTGTTCTTCAAAGACCAGACCCGCTTGCTGGCCATACCCGTTTACCGTGGCCGCCCCACCTACCAGTCCTACCTGATTGTTCCGGCCGACGACCGGCAAACCACCTCGATCAGCCAACTGAAAAACCGGGTATTCGCCTACGCCGACCCCTACTCCAATACCGGCTATCTCACGCCGCGCTTCGAGCTTCAGAAGTTGGGCCACAATCCCTCGCACTTCTTCAGCAAAACCTTTTTCACTTGGGGGCACGGTAGAACCGTGGAAGCGGTGGCTACCGGTCTGGCGCAAGGCGGCGCGGTCAGCAGCCACGTCTGGGACACCTTGGCCAAGGTCAAGCCCGAACTCACCGCTGCAACGCGGATCGTTGCCACGTCACCCGAGTACGGCTTTCCACCCTTTGTCGCCCGCAGCGCCATCAGCGACGCGGAGTTTCGCGCCATGCAGCAAGCACTGCTGGCGATGGGGCAGGACGAACAGGGTCGAAGCCTGTTGGCCGGGCTCAACCTGGATGGTTTCGTGGTCGGTGATCCACGCATCTATGACCGGGTCAGCCAGATGATGCAGGCCTTTGGCAAGCCATGATCGGTCTGTTCAATCTGAGTTTTCGCTACAAGGTGCCGCTGTGGGGCGGCGGCCTGATCGTGGTGACTGCCATGGCGGTGTCGGCGGCCCTGATGGTGCAGGCCTATGACGACCTTCACAGCGACCTGCTGACCAGTTCAAGCAGCCTTGCCCGAATGCTGGCGAAGAGTTTGTTCCCGGCGATGCTCAACGACGAGGTGTGGCGGGCTTTTGAGATCATCCGGGCGCCGCTGCATGGCAAACCGCTGGACGATCTGATCCAGCCGGAGCTGATTCTGGCCCTTGACCGACAGCAACGGGTCTTCGTTTCCAGCCAACCAGGTGCTTTTCCGATGCTGGCCGACGTGCGGCAATTCGGCCCCGAACTGACCCGTCTGGCCCAAGAGATCACCGCCGCGCCAGCGCCGGACGCCGCCGCCGTGGAGATGTCAGGCGCCCATCGCATGTATGTCGCCGTTCCGATCAGCGACGCGGGCGAGCGCGTTGGCAGCCTGGTCATCGTGCACTCCAATGATTGGATCCTGCCGCGTTTTCGCAGCATCGCCTGGCGTGGGGCGATGATTGGGCTTCTGGTACTGGCGGTGCTGCTGCCGATCAATTGGTATTGGGCCCAGCGCATGGCGGTCCCCCTAGTGGATCTGTCCCGCAGCATTGCCGATGTGGCCAAGGGGGTGACCGCGCCGGACCCCCCGCGCGGTTATCCGTACCGCGACGAGCTGGGGCAACTGTTTGAAGCCTATGGCGTGATGGTCAAGGCCCTGCACGACAAACATCTGCTGGAACAGGGGATGATTCGCTCGGAGCGACTGGCCGCTATCGGGCGGCTGTCCGCCGGCCTCGCGCACGAGATCAACAACCCGCTGGGGGGCATGCTGGTCGCCCTGAACAACTTCAAGCTCCGCGGTGGCCATGACGAGCGCACCATGAAGACGATGACCATGCTCGAACGCGGCCTCGCGCAGATCCGGGAAACCGTCAACGCCATGCTGGTGGAGGCCAAGGTGAAAAGCCGCAACTTCGGCCCGCTCGACGTCGACGACGTGCACACGCTGCTGATGGGCGAAGCGCACAAACGATCCGTGCATATCCAGTTCGACAGTGACCTGATCGCGCCGTTGGCCCTACCGGCCAATCTGGTGCGCCAGATCCTGATGAACTTGCTGCTCAATGCCCTACAGGCCGCCGATGCCTCTTCCACCGTGCGCTGCACACTGCGTCGGACCGACCAAGGTCTGACGATCGAGTCCGAAAACACCGGGCTACCCGTGCCCGAGGAAGTGATGAGCCACCTGTTCGAACCCTTTGTCAGCGGCAGGGAGGGCGGCAACGGACTTGGCCTGTGGATCATTTACCAGATCGTGTCTCAGTTGGGTGGTGAGATCGCGGCGCACAGCCGAGACAGCGTGACCCGATTTTTCATAGTGCTGCCTTTGGGAGAACTGTCATGACCACGGAGTCGCTGCGTATTTGTCTGATCGAAGACGACGAGTTGATGGGCGAAGCCCTGGGCGAACGCTTCGAGATGGAAGGATTTCTGTACGACTGGCACAAGACCGGCCGCAGTGCACTGATGGCCCTGCAACGGCGGCGCTACAGCATTGTCGTGAGCGACATCCGGCTGCCCGACCTCAGTGGCGAGGACATTTTTTCCGAGCTGCGCCAGGCTCAGGTGCCGATACCGCCGTTTCTCTTCATGACCGGCCACAGCGCAATCGACCAAGCGGTGCGCTTGCTGAAACTGGGGGCTGCTGACTACATGCCCAAGCCGCTGGATGTTGGCGCCTTGGTAACCCGCATTCGCGAGCTCGGCACCACGCTCGACCCGGTCGCGCCCGACCAATGCGTGATGGGCGTATCGGCCGGCATGCGCCGGGTTGAGCAGATGCTGGGGCGGCTCGCCAATGCCGACGGCACCGTCCTGATCACCGGCGAATCCGGGGTTGGCAAGGAGTTGGTGGCGCGGCGCCTGCATGCCCTGGGCGAGGCCGGGCAGAGCAAGCCCTTCGTGGCGGTCAATTGCGCGGCCATCCCCGAGACGCTGTTGGAGGCCGAGATGTTCGGCTTCGAAAAAGGCGCCTTCACCGGGGCGGTGAAAGAACGCCGAGGCTACTTTGAGCAGGCCGACGGCGGCACCTTGTTCCTCGACGAAGTCGGTGACATGCCACCCGTCATGCAAGTCAAGCTGCTGCGCGCCATTCAGGAGCGAACCGTGACCAGGGTCGGCAGTGAAACACCGATTCGCGTCAACGTTCGCCTGCTCTGCGCCACCCACGAAGACCTGCGCCAGTTGGTGATCGCGGGTCGCTTTCGGGAGGACCTCTACTACCGGATCAACGTCATCCACTTACCGATACCGGCCTTGCGCGAACGCCGCGACGATATCCTCTGGCTGGCGCGGCGGTTTCTGGAAGAACAGTCAGTCAAGAAGGGGGGCGCGCCGTTTTGTCTGAGCGCATCGGCCGAACGCGTCTTGCTGTCCCACCCCTGGCCCGGCAACGTGCGGGAGTTGAAGCATTGCCTGGAGCGCGCTTGCATCCTGGGCGATCATCGGCAGATCGGACCCGAGGCGCTGCTGGGTGATATAGCGATGCCCACTGCGAATGGTTGTGGGGCCGGAGGCACTCTGGTGAGCCATCTGGATGTCTGCGAGAAACACTACATCGAACAGGCCTTGGCCGCCCACACCTGGCGCGTCGGCGAGTCGGCCGAATCGCTAGGCATCAGCCGCAAGACGCTGTGGGAAAAGATGCGCAAACACGACATCGCCGAACCCGGCAAGCCAGCGCCGTCCTGACCCCCGGCGCGAGGGGGCCAGACGGGCCGTCGGTGTTCCAGCGCACCTGGGCTCAGGCTGAGTTCTCAGATATTGCCACCTGAACTGTTGAGCCTTTGCATCAAGGCGACCATGTCCGCGACGGTGAGGCCCGAGGTGTTGGCGCTGGAGTTCATGAAGGCGACCATCGCGACCACCAAGCTGCTGTTGCCCGCTGTGAGCCCCATCATGCCAGTGCCCATCAGGCCGCCCATCGGCATGGTGATCGGGGTGGCGCCAGCCATGCCATTGACCACGCCGTCGGCGGCGTCGCTCATCATGGCGGTGACAAAGGCCGAAGAAACCGTCATGTTGATCATTTTGGCGTACTGCGACATGGCAGCCAGCGCCATGCCGTAGTTGCGCGCGTCCACGCCGGCGGTGGCGCCGGAACCCACCACCATCGGGTTCATCGGCTGGGTGCGCAAGATGTCGTTCACCAGGAAGTAGCTGCCCATGGCGGCATTGGCAGCCGCAATGTTAGCGTCGGTCATGCCGCCGCTCATCGCCATGGCGCGGGCTTGGGCCATCGAGGTGACTGGCGTGACCCAGATGCCTGCCACGCTTGCGCCGCTGCTCACCATTGGCAGCACGGCGCTCATCACGTCGTTGGCGCCCATGGTCATGGTGGTTCGGGTTGCCGCATCCGCGTAGCGTGCGCCCTTGACTTGCAGCACCACCGGCCCGGCGTAGCTGCCCAGCGGCAAGCTGAAGTTGCCCTGTGCATCGACGGCCGCGCTGGCGATCTGCGCGCCCATGGCTCCGCTGTTGATGGCAAAGGCCATCACCGTTGCCTGGCTCACCGCGCCGTTGAACACGGTGCCGCTGAGGATCGCGCTCATCATCGTCGGCGCATTGCCCTGAAGGGGACCACTGGCGCCGTTGAGTCTGCTCATCAAGGCCGATGCCGTGACACCGGCCTTGTTCCGTGCCGAGCTCGTGAAGGCATTCATCGCCGCCGCCATGCCCGTCGTTCCAGCGGCGCTGGGCAGGATCTGGCCGGCCACGCCACCCATTTGCACCACAACAGCCCCGGCCTTGCCGTCCAGGACTCCATCGCTCGCGTCGTTCATCAAGGCGCTGACCACCGCCGAGGAATAGGGCATGCCCTGGGTCTGGGCGTATTGCGACATCGCCGCCAGTGTCATGCCGTAGTTCTGAGCGTCTTGGCTGGCACCGGTGCCAGCGCCCGATACCAGCGGGTTCATCGGACGCACATGCAGGATGTCGCCGACCATGAAGTGGGCGCCCATGGCCGCGTTGGCCGCGGCGATGTTGGCGTCCGTCATGCCGCCAGTCATCTGCTGTGCAAACGCTTGCGCCATGGCGGTGACCGGCGTGATCTGCACGCCGCTGTGGTTGGCGCCAGCGCTCACGCTGGGCATCACGGCCGTCATCACGTGCCCCGGCGCCATCGCCATCACGGTCCCGGTGGCTTCGTCGGTATAACTGCCCCCGCTGATCTGCAGCATCACGGCGCCCGCATGCTGGCCGATGGTCATCGTGAAGTTGCCGTTGGCGTCGCTGTTGGTGCTGGCAATCTGGGCACCCATGCGGCCGTTGCTGATGCCGTAGGCGGCGACGCTGGTATTGCCGACCGGCCCTTTGGTGACCGCGCCACTGATCACGCCCGCCGCCGGGGTTGGCGTGGCGGTGTCGTTGCTGCTGCCCCCGCCACAGGCGACAAGCGTCAACAGGCTGATGCTGGATAGCAAGAAATGCATGGTTTTCATCACTGATCTCCGGGTTTGAGAATCGGCAAGCCGTCGTCTTGCTGCCATCGAGGCAGTGCGTCAGCGGCGCGGGGCACGCGGGAGCCCATCACCCACCTATGGACGACATGATGCGCACCGTGCGACCCGGGCGTTCCCGGAACTCGTGGCGCTCTGGCCGCCTCAGCAGCGCTTGACCGATGTGCTCGGCGAGCTGGGCCTGGCTGGCGCCGCCGCGCAGCAGCGAGCGGAAGTCCACCGCGGTCTCCTGGCCCAGGCACAGGTGCAAGCGGCCATCCACCGACAAGCGCACACGGTTGCAGGTTGCGCAGAAATGCTGCGAGATCGGGGTGATGAAACCAATTTGGACCCGCCGGTCGGGCGAGACCAAGTAGCGCGCCGGCCCGCCGCCCGGCACCACGCCATCGACCAGGCCGAAACGCTCGCGCAGCCGCGCCCGAATCGGCTGCAAATCGACGAATCCAGCGCTTCGGCCGGCCTCGCCCAGGGGCATGGTTTCGATCAACCTCAGCACAAACCCCCGGTCCGCGCAAAACGCGACCATGGCGTCAACGTCGCGCTCGGACAGACCCGTCGTGGCCACCATGTTGATCTTGATCGCCCGAAATCCCGCGCCACGCGCTGCCTCCAGCCCCGCCAAGACTTGCGCCAGCACGTCGCGCCCGGTCAGCCGGTGAAGGGTGTCGCGGTCCAGTGAGTCCAGGCTCACGTTGAGCCGCGAGACACCGGCCTGGCGCAGCCGCGCGGCATGTTTGGCCAACTGCGTGCCGTTGGTCGACAGCGACAAGTCGTCAATGCCGGGCAGAGCGGCCAATCTGCGCACCAGCTCGGGCAAGTCCTTGCGCAGCAAGGGCTCGCCGCCGGTCAGCCGGATGCGTTTCAAGCCCAGCCTGGCAAACACCGACAACAAACGCTCGATCTCGTCGAAGCTGAGCCAATGCGCCGGTTCTTCAAAGTCCTTGAAGTGCTTGGGCATGCAATAGCTGCAACGCAGATCGCAGCGGTCCGTCACCGACAACCGGAGGTAGTCGATGCGACGCCCGAATCCGTCTTGCAACATGCTTACTCCTCGGCCTTCTTGGTTCCGGCAGGTTCCTTGTGGGCGATGCCCTTGTGGCAGTCGATGCAGGTTTCGCCCTTCTTCAAACCGGCCTGATGCCGGCGCCACGCCGTCGAGGTTTGGGCCTCTTTGGACATGCCGTCGAAGCTGTGGCAGTTGCGGCACTCCAGCGAATCGTTGGCTTTCATGCGCTTCCACTCGCGCTCGGCCAGAATCAGGCGCTTGGCCTCGAACTTTTCTGGCGTGTCGATGGTGCCCATGATCTTGCCGTAGACCTCGCCAGTGGCCTGGATCTTGCGCCACATCTTCGGGCCCCACGCCTTGGGCACGTGACAGTCGGAGCAGGCGGCGCGCACGCCGGTACGGTTGCTGTAGTGGATGGTCTTTTTGTATTCCTGGTAGACCGTGTCGCGCATCTCGTGGCAACCAATGCAGAACTCCATGCGGTTGGTGGCCTCCATGGCGGTGTTGAAGCCACCCCAGAAGACGATGCCCGACAGAACCCCGGCCAGCAGCAAGGTGAGCAAGGAATACTTGACGCTTGGCCGGCGCAGGGCGCCAACCCAGCGCCCCAACACCTGCTGCTTGGCCGCCGGGCGCTGCTCGCTCATTGAGGGATCTCCTTGGCGGTTTTCTGGAACTCGGCGCGCATGGCGGGCACGGGATCACCGGTGAAGACGTCTTTGAGCTTGTAATGCTCGTGCAGGGCCTTGGTGCGTACCGCCTTGTCGAACTCAAACTTGTATTTGGCATCGACGGCGGGCGTGAACGGCGTGTAGGGCGCCTTGGCACCCTTGTGGGGTGATCCCTGGTAGCTGAGGTGGCACGCCGCACAGGCACGCTCGTATTCGAAACTTTGACCTTGGCTTACCAGTGTTTTGCGCGGCGTGGCCTTCGAAGTCCGCAACAACTGCTTTTCGGCCTTGCCATGCTCATCGCGATAACCGTCACCCGGGCCATGGCAGGACTCGCAGCCGACCGATCCCAGTTTTTCCGGGCCGCCCGGGTCCTTGCCCACGGCATAACCACCAGGCTTGCCAAAGCCGGTGCTGTGGCAGCCCACGCAGTCCTTGTCCTTGGTGTAGTCCTTGGCCGGGTCGAGCTTGGCCTTTTTCTTCTCGTCGGCCTTGGTGTTGGCCTTCAGGGAGTCGAAGGCCTTGGCGTGCGCCGTGTCAGCCCAGGACTCGCCGTGCAGATCGTGGCATTTGGTGCAAACCCGCACCCCCACATACTCACCCGGCGCGGCCGACGCCACCAAGGCCAGCCCGAGCAGGGCAAGCAAGCCCAAGGCGCGCAAAAACAGTCGCTTCATGGCGATTCTCCTAAGTGATAAGTAAATAAGTCATGCTCGGTGCGCTGGCGCGCGCCGGTCAACATCCACAATCCGCTTCCACCGAAATACCGGTCTGCGCCGAGGCCTTGGCGCCGTTTTCGTCTTCGATCCGCAGAATCACCACGTACAGGCCCTGCGTAAAAACGTGTTCGGCGTCTTTGCCCATGGCCGATTCGCCATCGCCAAAGTCCCAGCGAATCAGTTTGAGTTTGCCGCTGCCGCCGTTGACCAGCGCCTTGAAGTTGACCTTGAACGGCGCGTTGCCACGTCGGCTGGCGACACCACCGATCTTGGCGACCAGCGTGCCGCCACTGCCCGCACTCACCTCATCGGCCAGCAGGCTGCCGCCTAGATCCTTGGAGACTTTCGCCAGGGACTGCTTGAGCTTGTCGTCCATCTGCTTCACGTCGTCCTTGCTGGCCTTGGCGCCAGCGGCCACACTGGCGTGCTGGCCTTCGTCAATGCGCAGCAGCTCGCCGCCTGCATCGGCCACCACACGGCCCAGTACGGTGGAGGCGGTGTAGCGCTGCTGCGCCGCGTCATACACCAGCGCAAACTCGGCGCCTTGCGTGCGCAGTTCGAGCGGACCCATGCGGACCTTCATTTCCATGAACAGGTGCTCCGGGATTTGGGCCTTGATGAAGACCCGCCCCTTGTTGAGATCGAGGATGGTCTTCTCCATCTTCTTCTCCAAATCAAAGCTGACGCCCGCCAAGACCAATTCGGTGTTCGGATAGAGCCTGGCCATGCTGCCGTTGGACCACATCAGCACCGCGGCGGACTTGTCGCCAGCGGCAACGCGGTCGCCGCGTTCCAGCAACTCGCCCTCCTTGGCGGGCTTCCAGTCGGTGGCGCCGCTGCGGCGAATTTCGACCTGCCCGTCACTCTGGGCAATACGCACGCTGGAGGCGTCCTGGGCCCAGGCGAACACGCTCCAAACCAACAGCACCAGCACAACAAACTTCTTCATGACAGCCCCTGTTTGGTCAACATCCATCGTGTGCTCAGATCGCGCAGCCCATCGACTCGGCGTCGATTACCACGCTGGAGCGCTTGACGCGCCCATGGGCGTCGGTGACCGACAGCCACACGTCATAACGACCGGGCTCATAGGATTGGGGCCAGGGCTGCGGCCCGTCCCATTGTTTGCCGTTGCCCAGCATCCAATGAAAGTGCAACGGCGGCTCCAACCCTACCGTGACCGCGCGCAAGGACACCTTCAGTTTCCCCGACCCGGTGTGCTCGTACTCGGCGATGATCTCCACCGACGGTGCCAGCGGGTTATGGCGCGGCGCTGCGGGCGGCGCATGAATCGGCGTCTGAACCATGGGTGCGGCCGGCGCGTGCATGGATGGCGCGCCATGCATGCCGCCGGCACAGCCGGACAAGAGCAAGGTCAGAAGAACGATTGATTTCATGGCTAGAACTTCGCCTCGACACCCAGCACAAACTCCCGCGCGGGTTTCGGATTGCTGCCATCGGGCCGTGCATACACGGCACCGGGACGGAAGTAGCCGATGGAAAGGAAACCCTCCAGTCGCTTGTAAAGTGGAAAGACCACGTTCAGATCCAGCTCCCAGCCGACGTTTTTGGTCAGATTGGTCGCACTCGCCGTGCCCTGGCTCCAGTCATGCACCGGCCCACGGCCTTGCAGCACCGGCTCGGTGGTCCAGATGCGCGTCAGCGATGGCGTCAGCTTGAAGCCCTGGCGCGGCTCCAGCGTGGTGTCCAGTCGCAAATAGGTGATGTTGGTCAGGTTGCTGTCCCACAAGTAGTAGCCGGCGCGCACATCCTCACTGAAGATGAGGCCGAACTTGTTGCGCTCGCGGCACATGAACAGGGCGTTGAAATTGCGCACCGGGCCGCTCGCCGCGTCGCCGATGCGGTTGCCAGAGCCGCGTCCAAACTGTAGCCCGGCAGACAAGCTGTCCAAGCCGCCAAGCTTGCCAAAATCGCGCGCGGCCTTTACCACCAGCGCACTGGCGCGCAGTGTGCGGCTGGCGCTGTAGTCGCCTCGCAGCAGCACGCCTTCGGCATCAAAGCGCCATTGGTCGACTGTCGCCGAGGCGCTCAGTCCCATCCACAGCGGCTCGAAGTGGCCGTCCCTGGGCAGTGTGCTGGCGTTGAAGTCCTTGTCCAAATTCAGGTCGGCGTCGCCCGCCCGGCCGCGGTCGACCGTTTTGAGGACGTAGGGCCGAAAACGCAGGGCGCGCGAGGCCCGGATGTCCAGGTCCGCATACAGCGCGTCCAGGCTGTTGCTGGCACCGAACACCGCCTGACGGTTGCCGCCCAACCTGCCACCGCTGGCCTGGAAGTTGCTGTAATCCCCCCAACCGCCGGGGACGGCGACGTAGCCCGCCGTCAAGGTGGTCTGCCCCCACGGCAGTTGCCCCAGCGGGTACTGAAGACGAATTCCGTCCATCGGACCTTCGAGCACGATTCGTTGCCCCACATCCCAGCTCTGGCGCCCGGCCCGCACCATGAATGGCCCGGTGTACTGGATGAACAGCTCGCGCACCAGTGGCGAACTGAGCGTCTGGAACTGACCCCAACGCTCCAGCGTGCCTTCGCTGTCTTCTTTCCAGTCGGTGCTGAAGTTGCCCTTGTCGAGCACCAGCCGGGTCAGCAGTGCCTCATACGACGCATCGACTTGCAGCGAGTAGCGCTGATCCACGAAACTGGCGTTGTCGTAGCGCCACTGCTGCTGCGAGTTGTTCAGGTTGAAGTTGTGGCGCGAGTTGACTTGCGCCTTGTACTTGCCGGAAAACTCGAACGCCACCTTGTCTTTGGTTTCCGCTTCCCGCTTGACCGCCTCGGCCACCGCCTTGCGGGCTTGGGTTTCGAGAACCAGCAAGCGCCGGCGTGCCTCGTCGTCGCGCCCCTGGGCCTTTTGCGCCACTTCGGGCTCGTCCCAATCACCACCGGCCGGGGCCGGCCTGGGCGCGGCGGGCTTGGCCGCCGTCGGCGTCGGCGTCGGCGTTGCCAGCGCCGCCGGACGTTGCGCCAGCTCGGTGCGCAGCCGCTGTGTTTCCTCGCGGAACTGGGCCACCTGCGCTTCGAGTTCCTGCAAGCGGCGCAGCACCTCGCTTGGAACCGGTTGCTCCTTGGCGGCGGCCGGCTTCTTCGCTGGGGGCGCGGCCAGCGCGGGGGCGCCCATGCCGCCGCACAGCATGATGGCCGCCGCAAGGGTGGTGCAGGCGAACGTACCGGGTGGTGTCAGGGGGTTGGTGTGCTGCATGATGTCGCCGCCTTGCTTCGCCGCGTGGGGTTCCTGCTTGGCGCTACCTGGCTGTCTGTGGCGCCCCGTACAAGGTCTTGATCTTGCTGTCCGGGCCGTGGCATTCGGTGCACACCAGGCTTTTGAGCGTGGGCTTGAACGGATGGGGCTCGGATTGACGCAGGGTTTCGACCAGGGTGTGGGGCTGGCCGTCCGCCGCGCGCACGATGTGTTTCTTCCAGACCCCGGCCGGGTTTTGCATCACATTGGGGTGGTAAACGTCACCCTTGACGAACCAGCCCTCTTTCTTCTTGGCCTTGGTTTCCGAGGGCACCACCATCTCGTGACAGGTGACGCAGTCGCGGTTCTTGCCCTCGTAGGCGGTCTTCTTCGAATCCAGGTGCAGGCGGTGCAAGTTGGGCACGGTCTTTTTCGCCGTCTTTACTTCCATGATCTCCTTGTGGCAGTCCAGGCACACCTGGTTCTTGCGCTTGAAGTCCGGCACCTTGCCAGTCGCCTGTTTGGGCACCGCCTTGGGCGGCCAATCAATCGGCGTCTGGGGCTCCAATGGTGCCAGCGCCAGCGCTGCCGTCGAGGCTAGCGCCAACAAGGTGAGGGTCAGGATTCGGCTGCGCATGGTGTCCTCCATTCGGCTTGAATGCCTTGGGCCAACTCCGGTACGAAGGCGCGCTCGGCCTCCAGGAACTCGGTGGTCAGCGTTGCCAGTGCCCGGTAAATGTCGAGACTGGTCTCATCAAGAATCTTCTCGCACAAGGCGCGGTGCCAGCGCAGCAAGTGCTCGGTGAGGAAACCGTTCTGAAACTCCACGCACCGCTGCAATCCCTGTGCATTCGGTTCGGCCCAGAACTGCTGCTCGATATCGCACAGGAACTGCATGAACTCCAGCTCCACACCGATGTGGTCCGGCAGTTCGCGGCAGGCGCTGGTCAATGTAGCCGCCGCGTCGTCGTAGCAGCGCTGCACCTCGACGGTCACGTGGCCGCCAATGCGCCGGTTCTCGTCGACATAAAACGATTCGTGGGGGATCACGCCCGAGGGCAGGGAAAACAGCCGCGTGTGCTCGGCCACGAGGTCGTTTTGCGGCAACTCGTCCAGGGCGACCCGTCGAAAACACGCCACCAGAGTCAGGGCCGCCGCGCGCACCGCCTCATTGCCGGCTGGCGAGAAGTCGCCGATGCAGACCATCGCCGACATCTCCTTCGAAGGCGGCGCCGCGAACAGCGCAGCCAACACCGCGTAGGTGCTGGCTCGCCCGGCAGCGACGCCTTGCATGTGCTTAGCATTGATCATTTCAGATTCCTCCAGACAAGAAAAGTCGGGCCGTGGCTTCACGGCGATCGCCGCTCAGCCGACACGCCGGACAAAGATCGGTCGTGTTGTCTACAAAACTGTCGCGGCAGTTACCGCAGGTGCGCCGCTCGGCGGTGAACAGCGTGACGCGAGGCCGCGTGAACAGCAGCGCCAAGTCCACCGTCTTGCCGACATGAATTGCCCGGTGGTAGCAGGCCACCTCGCACACGCGGCAGCCGGTGCAACGCGCGGCGTCCAGCTCCAGCGTGTAACGCGCACCCTCATCCCGATGTGACAGGGCGCCCACGGGACAAAGCGTTTCACACACGTTGCAGGCCACGCAGTGCTGATCCACCGCCAGTTGCGCCAGCGGCACCGCGTCGGCTTGGACCACGGTCGAGATCGGCTTGGCGGGGGGCAACTCGGCCAGCACCTTGAGTAGATCCGAGCGTTTGCTGTTCTCGCCGTGCCGCTGCACGATCTCGCGAAAGGTTTCGGGCAACTCTTGCTCGGCCTCCATGGTCACACCGACGGCTTTCCAACGATCAGCGAAACCGCGAAACATGGCCCGGCGCGAATGACTGACGTTGGACGGCGCGGCGGCTTCCTCGGCTTTGCCGCGCGGCACCACGACCCGCCTGACACGGCCCGCCGATAGACCCGCCGCTTGGCACAGGCCGCTGGTGAAAGCCAGTGCCCGTTCCCATTGCGGTGCGGCTTTTTTAAAGCCACAGGCAGCGCAATCGGGCGCCAGCAATTCGACTTGGGAGGCACCCCCCTGGATCGGCGCCAGCAACAAGGCCTCGGTAAGCCGGGCCAGGCAAGGCACGACCACATCCACCCGAGCTTGCGCCCAGGCACAGCCAATACGCAGTGACGAGCCCCCCTGGGTGCCCTGGCGCAGGCGCGCGGCCAGCCGCTGGTCGCTGATCTGCGGCCGGATGGCACCGTTCGGACAGGCCGCGGCACAGGCACCGCAGCCGACGCAGGACGCCGTGACCTGCGCGCCCTGCTGCGTGAATGCCACGGCGCCGGGGACCGGGCAGACCGCCGCGCACGCCGTGCAGTCGGACTTGGTGCAGCGAAAGCGCGAGCACAATTCGCTCGCCACTTCCACCGGTGGCGCGGTCGCGGTTTTGACAGACTGGTCCATGCTCTTGGGCTCGGCTTAACTACTTGCTGGTGTACTGCACGCTCGGTTTCGTGTCCGCGCCGGCCACGCTCAAGCTGACGCTCTTGGCCCGCTTCTCACGCATGATCGTGGTCAGTTCGTTGAGCTCGCCAAAGAAGCGCACCTTGGCCACGCAGGTGGTCACGCACGCCGGCAGCAAGCCTTTTTCGACCCGATGCACGCACAAGGTGCATTTCTCCATGACCTTGGCCTCGGCGTTGAACTGCGGCGCGCCGTAGGGGCAGGCCCAGGCGCAGTAGCGGCAGCCGATGCACTTGTCCTTGTTGATCAGGACGATGCCGTCTTCCTTGCGTTTGGTGATGGCCCCCACCGGGCAGGCCGCCAGGCAGGCTGGCTGGCCGCAGTGCATGCAGGGCATCGGCACGAACGTGACGCTGACGTTGGGCGTTTTTCTGGCATCGCGGAAGTCGCCTTCCTCGATCTCGATCACGCGGTTGTAGTCCACCCCGACGGGCGTGTTGTTTTCCGCCTTGCAGGCGATGGTGCAGGCGTTGCACCCGATGCAGTGCTCCAGATCCACCCACAGCGTGTACTGCTTGGGACCCTGCTTGGCGAAGGATCGGTCGATGGCTTCGCGCGAAATGATGGGGCTGTATTCGGCCATGGTGTTCTCCTTAGATTCTTTCGACGCGCAGCGGGGTGCCGTAACTCTGGGTGCCGCCGCCTACCGGATCAATCAGGATGCGATCGCCCAGCACCGGGTCGGCCATGTAGAGCGGGTTGACACTGAAGCCCGCGCCGATGCGCTTGTCGTAGAACTGCTGCTTGCCGTCCGCCGACCACGCCTTGCCGCCGGCGCCCCAGCGTCCGTAGGAGTTGCTGACCGAGAACACGCCGGGGCGGATGCGGCTGGTCACGCTGACCTGCATCTTGTACCAGCCGTCACCCATCGAGGTTTCGACGAAGGGGATGTGCTTGCTCGAAGGCGACTTGACCTTGACCCAGTCGCCGGTGATGACACCCATTTTCTGCGCATCGGCCGGGTTGATCTCGGCGTAGTTCTGCGGCTTGATCGAGGCCAGCCACAGGTTATTCATGGTGCGCGTCTGCGTGTGCCAGGCGTCCTTGTGGGTATGGAGCTGCAGCGGGTACTCCTTCCAGATCGCCGGGTCGATCTCGTTCTCCTTGCAGTCAATGATGAAGCGGTATAGCGGCAGTCCGTCGAAGTACTTGCCGGTCATGCTGTTCTTGTTCGCCGCCACGTTGGCGGCGTAGGCCGACAGGCCGCGTACCTGGCGACCGCCGGGGAAACGCGTGTAGTCGCCGTCGTACTGCTTGGCCGGGTTCTCGTACTTGCCGCCAAGCTTGACCAGGCGGCTGCCGGGCTCTAACCCGGGCTCACCCTTGAAGTCGCCGTTCTTGTAGAACTCGTTCCAGAACTGCCAGGAGGTAAACAGGTCCACGCCGGGGCCGCCACCGTCCTTGCCGAAACCCGGCAAGCCACAACGCAGGGCCAGTTGGATCAGCGTGTCGTCGGCGGTTTGCACGTCCGGGTGGATGCCGCGGTAGCTCTTGGTCTTGGGGTCGAGCGTGCCGACCACCGGTTGGCGCAGGCCCTGCACTTGCGTCTTGATCGGCGGGTAAGTCTTGAAGCCGCCGAAGCGCTCCAGGTACTCGGTGTCGGGCAGCACGTAGTCGCAAAGCAAGGTGGTCTCGCCCATGTAGGCGTCGATGCTGAAGGTCAGCGGCATCGCTTTGAGGTCCACCAGCGCCTCGGTGATGGTCCAGTTCAGGGGCTGGGTGTAAGCCGGGTCGTTGTAGTAGTTCAGGTAAGCCTTGGTGCGGTAGGGGTAGCCCTGCTTCACGCCGGCGAAGAACTCGGTGGTGACGGTGCGGATCGCCAAGGGGTAGAAGGGCCGCGTCGAAGTCGCCTTCTTGCCCTGGTACTTGGCTTTGTTGCGATCAATCGGGACGCCTTTCGCCTCCCGCTTGGGTCCGCCCACCGACCCGCTGTAGGCCTTGTGGCCGGGGATGTAGCCGCCCTTGCGGTCGATGTTGTCGACCATCATGTTCAGGGTAATCAGCGCCTGCCCGTTCCACCAGCCGTTGGACTGTTGGATCGGGCCGCGGAACATCTCGATTACCGGGCGTTTGGCACTGGCGAATTGCTTGGCCACACTGGCGATGGTGCCGACCGGGATGTCGCAAAAGCGTTCGCATTCGTCGATGGTTTTCTCGAAAGCGCGCTCGCGCAGCATGCGAAACACGGTTTTGAACCGCTCGCCCTTGATCTCGACTTCGGCGTCCAGATCGGCGGGGCCATCGGCCTCGTGGAACAGGGTTGGCTTGCCACCGACCAGCACCACGTAGTCGGACTGGCCCAGCCCCGCATCCTTGCCCGAAAGAAACAGCTTGGGCTCCTTGGTGCGCACCAGGTAAGTCATGTCGGTCCAGTTGCGCCGACCGGTCTTCTTGGCCACCTGCTCGTTGGGCAGCGCCAGGTAATCGGCCTTGTAGCCCTTGTTCTCGATCATCCAGCGGATCATGCCGATCAGAAAATAGGCGTCGCTCGAAGGCTTGAGCGGGATCCACTCGCCCTTGCCTTGCAGCGCCTTGGCGGCACCCGGCGAGAGCCAGGGATCGACCACGATGTGCTTGAACAGCTTGGCGTCGGGTCCGGTGCGCTTGGCGAACTTCTGCAGGTAGCGCGCCCGGGTTTGCCCAGGGTAGTCGGCGTGGGTGATGTTGGAGCCCACGCTGATCAGCAGCGTGCAGTACTCGTAGTCAGCATAGGCGCCGATCTCATAGGGCGGCACGTTCATCACGTGTTCGACCACGTTGTAGAAGGTGCCGGCGCAACGGTCGCAGTGGTTGAGCATGTTGGGCGTGCCGCACGAGTCCTTGACGAAACGCGGGGTCAGCGGCGACTGCTCGTTGCGCCCGTGCGCCCAGACGAACTGGTTGCGCTTGGGACCCCAGCCGTCCGGCGGCGCCTCGTCCATGTAGTCCGAATCCTCCGGACCCATGGGCTTGTCGTTGCCAAGGATCGACTTGAGCCCCTCCACCATGCGGGTCTCCTCGCCCGGCACATCCTTGAACAACACACCGCCGTCGCAAATCTCGGTCAACGCCTGATCCCAGGAGACGATTTTCCACTTGCCCGAGCCACGCGGCCCGACCCGTTTGAGCGGGTGTTTCAGGCGCGCCGGGCTGTAGAGTGCATAGACACCGGCCTGGCCCTTGGCGCATAGCGTGCCGACGTCCTTGCCGTTCAGCCCGCCGTCGAGATCGCTCTCTTCGACAATATCGCCCTTGGCCACGTAGTCGTAGTTGTTGGGGTGATAAGGGTTGCCGTCGATCTTGGTCAACTCGCCATTGACGATGGTGCACTGAATGCCACAGCCGCTGTGGCACATCAGACAGACGCTGCGCACAATTTTGGCGTCGGTACCGACCGCATCCGGCCGGGACCCGGTCTTGCCAACCTGCGCCAGCCACTCCTGGGCGTTGGCGGGTTGGATTTGCGTCAGCACTGCGACGCCACCCGAGACTTTGAGCAAGTTTCTGCGGGTCAGTTGGTTGTCTAGCAGCTTCATACGTTTGTCCTTATGCAAAAGTGGTTGGTACGGTTCGGACTGAGGCTCGATGGGGGACAGCATTCACTTCACCTGCGAGGCCAGGGCTCATCGATGGGAGAGGGCCGGCGCGGGCCACGAACGCCAGGTGGACTTGCAGGCAGGCAGGACGGTTACCGCCGCGTAACAAATCACCCGATTCGAACCGGGCCACGTGGCGAACGCGTGCAACACAGGCTGACAGATGCCGCGCACTTGCCAGAGCAAACCAGCTTGAGCAGCCCGCGCTGACCACCTGTGGCCGGTCTTGGAAACCCACCCTGCCGCCGGGGCCGGGCGTCTTGCCTGTGCGTTCGAGTAGTGAAGTAACCATGTTCGTGTATCGGGAGTTCCCTGACTCCACAGCACAAAGCGCGCCAACCATCACGTCCAAGGCGTAACCGCATGATTCAGAAGGGGAATTCCCCATCCCGACGACGGACCTGGGGGTTGCAAGGCCAAGATCAGGGGGCGCTGCCAAGCGCGACGGACCCAATGGTTACGAAAAGGAAACCATATCGAGTCAATCGGCTGTTTCGCGTTACGTCACCGTAATGTGGTTTCCGCGGCTGACCGCTCTGCCAGGTCTCAGCCCAGCGGCGTCACGGGGCGGTGGCGGTTCGCCAAGCCTCAAGCAGCCCCTGAGCGGCGCGCTGCACGTCAATCGGCGAAGTCATGGCACCGACTGACAGTCGCACGGCCCCGGCCGCGCGCACGGCGTGCGCGCCCATCGCCGCCAACACGCCACTGACCGCATCGTGTTCCGAATGGCAGGCCGAGCCCAGCGACGCCGCCACGATGTGGCCGGCGTGCTCCAGCAAGCGGCGTGCGCTGACTGCCGGAAACGAAACATGCAGCGTGTTGGGCAGCCTTTGCTGCGGGTGGCCATTGAGGATCAGGCCAGGTATGGCCGCGCTCAGCAGTGCGTGAAGTTGATCCCGCCGCGCGCGCAGTTGGGCACCCAGTTCTGGCAGCCGCGCCTGCGCAAGCTGGGCCGCGACCCCCAGGCCTGCAATGGCGGCCACGTTCTCGGTGCCTGGTCGCAAGCCGTGTTCGTGATCGGCGCCGAAACCGATATTGCGAATGGGTGTGTTGGCGCGCACGTAGAGCGCCCCGACGCCCTTGCTGGCATAGAACTTGTGCCCGGCCAGCGTCAGCAGGTCAACGCCCAGGCTGTCCACGTCAATCGGGATTTTGCCTGCCGACTGAGCCGCGTCGGTGTGCAGCAAAACACCACGTTCGCGGGTGATGCGCGCAATCTCGGCAATCGGCTGAATGGTCCCGACCTCGTTGTTGGCGTGCATCACGGACACCAGCGCGGTGTCAGGCCGCAGCGCCTGTGCAATGTCGTGCGGCGAGACACGGCCAAAGCCGTCTACCGGCACCACGGTCAGGCTCCAGCCCTGTTCTTCAAGCTGCCTGGCCGGCCCCATCACGGCAGGGTGTTCAATGGCGCTGATCACCAAGTGTCGCTTGCTGCCACCCATGGCACGCGCCACGCCGAGCAAAGCGAGGTTATTGGCCTCGGTGGCGCAGCCGGTGAACACCACCTCGTCGGCTTGCGCCCCAATCAGCGCCGCCACCTGAGCGCGCGCAGTCGCCACGGTATGCGCGGCCACACGGCCGAAGGCGTGCGCTGAGGAGGGGTTGCCGAAGTGCTGGCGCAGACAGCTCAGCATGACCTCCACGACTTCCGGGGCGATCGGCGTGGTGGCGTTGTAGTCGAGGTAGATCGGCGCATTCACTGGAGTACCTTCGCCCTGGCGGGCTGCGGTGCGAGCTTGCTTGGGGCGGCCCGGCGCGGCGCTCATACGGGTTTCTCCAACAGGTGTATTCGCCGCCCCATGACCGATGTCGACAGCAAGGCCAGGGCCAGCAGCGGAACAACTGCGAGGTTAAGGGCAATCCAGCCGAAGCGCTGGTACAGCCATCCGGCGGACAGGGTACTCAGCGCGACCAGGCCAAAAATAACGAATTCGTTGACGGCCTGCACCTTCAATTGCTCGGCGGGGCGGTAGGTTTGCGTCAGCAGCGTGGTGCCGCTGACAAAGGCAAAGTTCCATCCGACGCCCAGCAACAGCAGGCCGGACAGGAAGTGCAGAAACTCACTGCCAAGCAGTGTCACCGCCACGTGGCCCAGTAGCAGCACAAAGCCCGTCTGCATCATGGGTAGCGCACCGAAGCGTTTGATCAAGGACCCGGTAAAGAAGGATGGCGCGAACATGCCCACCACGTGCCACTGGATCACCGGCGTCACGTCGTTGCTGCCCAGTCCACAGCCCAGCATGGCCAGCGGGGTTGCCGTCATGACCATGATCATCACCGCATAAGCAACCGCCGAGCCCAGGATCGAGACCCGCAAGGCCGACTGCCGCAGGATCTGACGCAACGGCCGTGCAGCACCCGTCTGGGCGATGGTGCCCGGTCCGAACCGCACTTGCGCCATCAGCGCCAGCGCCATCACGCAGAGCGCCGCTTGGGCCAGGTAGGAGCCCACGAACGACGCACCGGCCATCCAGTCCCGCCCCCACGCCGCAAGTTGCGGCCCGACGAAAGCAGCCACGACCCCACCGGCCACCACCCAGGAGATCGCCCGACCGGCATGCTCGGGGTCCGTCGCTTCGACCGCCGCAAAACGATAGTAGTTGGCGAAACCCTGGTAAGCGCCCAGCAGCAGATGCCCGGCGACAAACAGGCCGAACGAGCGTTGTTGCAATGCCAGCGCACACAACAGACTGCCGCTCAAGCCCAGGGCGATGCCGATCATGAAGCCAGCCCGGCGCCCGTGGTGACGCATCAGAAATGCCGCCGGCAGGGAGGCGATAGCGGTGCCGACCACCAACATGGCGATGGGCAGTGTGGCCAGGCTTCTATCGGGTGCGAGCATGCTGCCGAGCACGGCACCCAGCGTCACCGACAGGACGATGACCGAGAGCATCAAAGCCTGACTGAATGCCAGCAGCAAAACGTTGCGCCGTCCCGTGAACATCGGCTTATCCCCGCAGGTTGATCATCCGGTTGTTTCAGAACTCGTAACGCATCTGCAGGTACAGGTTGTCATCGCGCGCCAGTTGCCCGAACTGCCCCGACGGCTTGCCGCCAAAAAGGTTCGCGCCGACCGCGCCCCAGACCTTGTCGGTAAAGCTGTAGCGCAGCTCCGGGTTGACAAAGTGGTCGCCATTGCTGGCGTTGTAGGAGGCGTAGACCGACAGCCGCAGCGTCTGGTGCAGGTAGAACTGGGTCAGCCGCGCCGTCACGGTAGGGCTCCAGCGTTTGTCAATGGGAAAGCCGGTTGGCAGCGCGGCCGCGTAGGCCTGGTACTGGTGCAGCTTCTCGGCGTAGACCTGAAAGCCCAGCGAGAGGTCTTCCACCGGCTGAATCTGGTAGCCCGCCAGCAGGCGGGTCTGCGCATTGGGCACCGTGAAGTCGCTGCCTGCGCGGTCCTGCGGAGAGGCGTAATAGGCCGCCTCCAGGCTCAACACGCCCTCGCCCACTCGACCCGAAACGCTGCTGCCATAAACCCAGAGCTGCGGGTAGAAGTAGCTGACCTTGCTGGGCGCCGTCATGCTATCCGGGCGCATGGAGGGCGTGCGTTGGTAGCCACGGTACAGGTATATCGCGCCGTCCCAACCGGCCAGGTCGCGGTAGATGCGCAGCCCAAACTCGCCCTGGCTGGGTCGGATGGTGTCGCGCTGAGTCAGCATCGGCAGCGGGTCGTACAAACGAAACCGCGCGGCGTCCGGGATGCGGCTTTCACGAAACTCGGGCGCCAGCACCAGCTCGAAATTGGCAAACTCCGGGTAGGCACCCAGTTTCACCGCATCCACGCCACGCTTGAGGTAGTCCATTGGGCGCCCCGAGAACAGGGCTTCATGGTCCTTGGGGAAAACATCGTTGACGAACACCAAGTCGCCCAGTCCCCAGGTGATGATCTGCCGGCCGGCCCGCACATCCCAAGCGCCTGCTGCGTAATCGACATAGGCCTCGCGCAACTCCGACTGCCCTTGGCGGCCCAGGTGGTCCCAGGCCAGGTCGCCCTTGGCCAGCAAGCGCCAGGCGCCGCTGGCGGCGTCAAGTTTGAGTTGGGCGCGCTCCTCCAGCCACTTGTAGTGGCGCCCATCAGGGTTGGCCGTCACCGTGTTGACGGCCGTGTTTTGCTGCACAAAGCCTGACAGCGTGACCTGCGCCCAGGCTGCCGGCGCCGTAACCAGCGCCAGCACAAGCAAGGTTCGAGCGGGCGACATCAGTCCACCCACTTGCGTGGTGGCTGGCGCAGGAAGCGTTCCGAGAACAGGCTGTCCTCCAGACCAAGGTCGTAGTCCGTCTTGACGTAAGTGACCTCGGTGCGGTGGCCACTTTGCAGGTTCTTCATGCTGCGTTTGATCGCGGTGGGGATGCCCTTGATGTCGGCGACTTCGTCCGCACTGAACTGCTTGGCGCGGGTGCCCTTTTTGTCGTACTGCTCTTCCTTGAGTGGCAGGTAGTTGGCCTTGTCGACCCAGGTCAATTTGTAGCCAAAATCGGCATCGGCGGTTTTGGGCGTGCTCTTGATTACATGGCAATCGCGGTCGCCCACTTTCTCTTCGCGTTCCAGCACATGGTTGTCATCCTCGATGTCGCGGCCCGACACGTCCTCATAGGTGAAGTCGGAACCCACGAAGCTGGACCGTTTGTCCTGCGCGGCAATACGCTTGACCATGCTCACGGCGGGAATGAACATCCAGCGGTCATCATCACGGGCCGGGTACTTGTAGATCATGAAGCTCATGTCCTTCACGTCGGCGGGCTGGAAGAAGACCATGAAGTACTTCTGCTCGCCGCCCGGCTCGCCGGTGTTCTTGCGCAGCATGGCGAGTTCACGCAGGCGCTCCTGGCCGTCCTTGTTGATCAGCTTCATCACCACCCGCGCCTTGAAGTCCTTGCCCGGGTACAAGAAGGCGGCCTGCGACTTCTTCATCACCTCCTCGCCCGACAAAGCCATGGCCTGCAAGGGCAACAGGGCGGCAATCATCCATAGCCAATAACGTTTCATGTCACTCTCCTTGGGTAGATGCCATGGCGACAGCCGCCATGGGCACCGCTTGTTTGAACAGCCAGCCACGCCCGAGCATCACCAGGGCGGGCAAAACCAGAATGGTGAGCAACGCCGAGAGCAGCATCATCGAGACGATGAAGGCACCCACCGCGATGTAAGGCGTCAGCGGCGCAAACAACATCACCGAAAAGGTGGCGGCAAACAACAAGGCGTTGCGCACAATGCCCTTGCCGGGTCGCGCTGCCGTCCACAGCAAGGCGTCGCGCACTGCTGCGGCGCTGTGGTCGCCACCGGCCTCGTTCAAGCGCTGGCGCAATCGGCTCACAAAATGGATAGCAAAGTCCACCGCCATGCCCAGCGAGAGCGTGCTCAGCACCGACAGCGGCATGTCGAAGTCCTTGCCAACAAAGCCGACCACGCCATAGATCAGCAGAATGGTGAACAGCAAGGGGACGTAGCCCACCAGCGCCCATTTGACCGAGCGAAAGGCCAGCGCCAGAATGGCAAACACCACCACCAACGCCAGCCCCAAGCCCAGCACCATGTCGCCCAGCACCTCGTCGTTCCAGACCAGGTTGAAGTAGGCGATGCCGGCCGGTTTGACCGTCACCGCCAGCGGATGGTCCCGCTGGTAGTTTTGTGCCGCCGCAATCACGGCGCGCATCGCGGCCGCGTCCCAGGTCTTCAACTGCACCCACACATTGGCTTGCTGAAAATTGGCATCCACCACATTGTCGAGATCAGACGGCTTGGCCGACATGCTGAACAAGAACAGGTATTGCCCGACCGACTCCGCCGTGGCGGGTATCGCGTCGAACTTCACGTCGTTGTCGTGCAGCACGACGTTGATGCGCTTCACATAGTCGGCCACCGAAAAGGTCTTGCCCACCGTGGGCACCGTCTCCAGGTGACGCTGCAGGCCATCGAGCCAGCGCATGGCCTCGGGCCGTTTCATGAAGTCGGGCTCCTTGGCCTGCACCACCAGATAGCCCAGCGAGGTGCCCCCCAGCGCCTGGTTCATGGCGGTATCGGCCTGCCGGATCTCGCTGGACTCCTTGAACCAGGCCACCATGTTGTTGTTGACGTGAATCTTGCTGGTTCCGACGAGGGCCAGCGCCATCAAGCTCAGGCCCACCAGCGCGGTGGCCAGAGGCCGATCGGTGCCGATCTGGCCGATGCCGCGCAGCCAACGCGCGCTGCGATCCAGTTCAATGCTCTCATGCTCGGCCGCGCGGGCGATACCGTCTTCCTTGACGAAGGTAAGAATCGCCGGAATCAGGCTGAAGGAAAACAGCCGCAGCACCACCGTGCCAAAGGCGATCAGGCCGCCAAAGACCTGCACCGGCACGATATTCATGAACAGCAGCACGGCAAAGCCAGCGGTGGTGGCCAGCGCGGTGTAGCGCACGGGCCGACTGACGGCCTGCATGGTCTCGCGAATGGCGGCCAGCTTGTCGTGCTTCTCGCGGTAGCGAAAATAGAACTCGTTGAAGATGTGAATGCTGTCGGTGGCAATCGCCATCAGGAACACCGGCGCCATCGAACTCATGATGTGCACCGGAAAGCCCGCGCCGATCAACAGCCCCATGCTCCAGATGATGGCCGCCATGGCCACCGCCATCATGGCCATGGACAGCGCCAGGTTGCGAAACATCAGTTGGATGACGATGAACATCACCATGCCGGCAATCGGCGAGAAGATGCCCATCAGCTTGAACATCTCGGCGCCAAAAGTGTCGCGCGCCACCGGATCACCGGCCACGTAGTAACGCTCTGGCCCCTTCTCCACGCCCAGGATGGTGTGGATCTTTTTGGCAATCTCGGCGCCATTGGCGCCTTTTTCCAGCGGCACGTAGATCGCGGTGGTCTTGCCGTCTTTTGAGATCATGCGTTCGGTCAGCAGCGGGTTGCCGACCAGCGCGCTGCGCAGGGCCTCTACCTCCGCCGGGCTTTGCGGCGCCCCCGGCATCAGCGGGCCGACCTTGAGCGTGCCGCCTTCCGAGGTGACGTTGGTGATGGTGGTGAAGCCGTTCACATCGCGGCTGGCCACGCCTTCGAGCTTGAGAATGCCCTCGGTGATACGGGCAATGCGGCCCAGGGTGTCCTGGTTGAGCACACCGGCCTCGTTTTGCACGCCCACCACGATGGTGTCTTCGTACAGGCCAAAGGTCTTGTCCACCGCGTCGTTCCAGACCCGAACGTCCGAGGTCACCGGCAGCATGTTCTTCGGGTTGGTATCGGTTCGGATGCGCGGGAACTGGGTCAAGAACAGCACCGTGAGCGCAACCGTCAGCCAGACCACCAAGCGGGGGCGACGGATCGAGAAATCGACCAGCGAAAACTTGGACATGGGCTTCCCTTTGATTGCTGCTTGTGGTTTACGCCTACGCGCGGGTGGTTTGAGAAGTGCAAACTGGTTTCGTCATTGCGAGCGCAGCGTGGCAATCCACGGTGGTAGCACGTTACGCATGGATCGCCGCGCTGCGCTCGCGATGACGAGGACTTGAATCACCGCGCTACGCGCCCTTAGAAGTACCTGTAAAGCCAGTATTTTTCATACAACACTTTGCCTGCGTGCCAGAGCACATTGGGGCCGTGCATCGCCACCTGCGGCGTTGGTTCGGCATAGAAGTTGCCCTTGCCCAGGCCCGCGCGCGCGTCGCCAATCTCCAGGAAACACATGCCTTCGCCAGTGAATAGGCGTGGCGCACCCTGGCCGGTCCAGGCGTGGGCGAGGTTGTGGGCCACCACCTCGGCCTGGCCGTGCGCAAAGACACCGGCCTTGGGCAAAGGACGGCCCATCTTCAGCGGGATCGAGGTCACATCGCCAATCGCATAGACCTCCGGGAACTTGGTCTGCAGCGTGCCGCGGTCCACCGCCACCCAGCCAGACTCGGCGCACAATCCGGCCGCCTTCACCACCGCCGGCACCCGGTGCGGTGGCACGTAAAGCAGCAGGTCGAAGGGCGTGGTGCTACCGTCCGAGAAGTGCAGCAGCCCGGTTTCCACCTTGTTGACCTGATGGTTGGGGAAGTAGCCAATGCCCTTGCTGTCCAGCAGCATCTTGACCTGTTCACCGATCGCCGGGCCGGTCACCGCCATCGGTATCGGCTCAGCCGCGTAGACCACCACTTCGGTAGGGCCGTGCAGTTGGCGTTTCTTGCAGTAGGCATCGACCAGCATGGCCGCCTCATACGGTGCGGCCGGGCATTTGTAGGCCGGGGCAGCGGTGAGCACCACAATGCGACCGCCTTGGAAGTTTTCGAGCGCGCGCTGAATAGCCGTGGCACCAATCAGGGTGTAGAGGTTGTGCCCAACTTCTGCCAGGCCCGGTATCAGCTCGGGTGCATAGTCCGCGCCCAGGGCCAGCACCATGGCGTCACCGCGCAAGCTCTGGCCACCCACCTCGACTGACAGGGCCGCCGGGTCGATGCCGGTGATGTCGCCGTGCACCAGCTCGATGCCCTTGGCCGACAACGTCGACAGTGGCCGGGTGAACCGGGCAGCCTCGTGGCCACCGGTCATGTACCACAGCAGCGACGGTGCAAACACATGCTCGTGCTGGCGTTCAACCACCACCACACGGTGTTCTGGCGGCAGCAACTTGCGCAGGGTCTGGGCGGCCACGATGCCGCCAATGCCAGCGCCCAAAATGAGAGCGGTCTTGGCCATCAGAACACCAGCACCTTGTCGGCCCAAATCGTCCATTCGGCCAACTGCGGCATGCTGCCGCGCGCAGCGCCGGC
The DNA here is from genome assembly GCA_030685025.1 of Rhodoferax sp. Taxonomy (GTDB): domain Bacteria; phylum Pseudomonadota; class Gammaproteobacteria; order Burkholderiales; family Burkholderiaceae_C; genus Rhodoferax_D. The sequence goes on along the minus strand of JAUXWC010000277.1, from coordinate 45,344 downwards.
CACCAGATCGGTATCGGCGAGACCGCGGGCGTCCATGCAACTGCCACAGACTGCGATCTCAGCCTTGCGCCGACCCACCATGCCCAGCATGTCGCCAAGGTTGTAGTAACCCTGTGGCACTTTTTGTCCGGTCTTGGCGCAGACGGCAGCGTCCGCCATCAGGAACACGCGGACCTGCTCGCCCTCGGTCTTGGCCAAGGCAATCGCCAGGCGCAGGGCGTTGTAGCTGCGCTCGGTGCCATAGGGCGGGTCGTTCAGGATGAAGAGATGCTTGCTCATGTTATTTACCTCCGGTCTTGGTGGGTGATGCAACGTTGTCACGGGCTAAGTGGCGACCAGGCCGACCCCGCTCGGGCGTGGCAGCGGTATCGGTCGCGCGCTGCACCGGCAGCCCCGCGGCCTGCCATTCGCTGACGCCGTCCAGGATCTTGCGCACCCGGTAGCCCTTGGCCGCGAGCAAAGCCACGGCTTCGTCGGACAGCAAGCAGAACGGACCACGGCAATACGCGACGATGTCCTTGTCGGCAGGCAGCTCGGCGAGACGCCGCTCGATCTCGGCCACCGGCATGGAGCGGGCATAAGGCAGGTGGGCGACCTCGTATTCAGCTTGCGGCCGCACGTCAATCACCACGACATCGCCACGCCGGGCTTGTTCCAACAAGGCTTTGCGCCCGACCGAGGCGAGCTTGTTGGGTTCCGCGGCCATTTGCTCCACCGCCAGCCGCAGCTCCAACAGGTGCTCCTCGGCGACTTGGCGCAAGGTCACCCACAGGCCAGCCACGTCACTGCCAGTCAGGCGGTAGACCACGTACTTGCCGTCGCGCCGGGAGGTGACCAAGCGCGCGTCGCGCAAGGCCTTCAGATGGGCGCTGGTGAGTTTGATGTCTGCCGACAACTCGTTGGCCAGCACGTCCACGCTCTTCTCCCCTTGGGCCAGCAAGTCAAGCAGCTCCAGGCGTTTGGGGCTGGACACGGCTTTGCCGATGCGAGCGACCTGCTCGTACAGCAAGTCTCTGAGAGATCGTTGTTTCATTCGAACATTCTAATGATGAAGCGAATGAACTGCAACCGTCAAAGCCGCTCAAGCTTGATTTGGCGCAATGTAAATCGTGAAACTTGCGGGACAGACCGCAGCCGCGTAGCGGCAAGCTCTGTCCCCAACTGATCAGGGGTGTTCTTGCGGGACAGACCGCAGCCGCACGCCGTGCGGCAAGCACCCCGATGTCCACCTGGCGGTCTACACTGCGGCACTTCCTTTGCGCCCCTGGACCGCCCATGCCCGTGATTCGCCCGCCCGCTTTCTGGTCAACCCTGGTCTCAACGGCAGGCCTGCTGCGCCATGCACACCCCGGCCTGGCCGACCCCGCCGCCCTGCCACGCATCGAACGCACGATGTCAGCCGCCACGCTCGATCCGGTCTGGCTGAGCGCCTATCGCGACAGCATCGGCCTCGCCAGCGGCAGCCACGACACGCTGGCGCCACTGACGCTGCAAATCGCGGCAGCACCCCTGCACCTGGCGATCCTGGCCGATGCCGGCTTTCCGTTTCGCTCGCTGGGGCTGGTCCACATGACGCAAGGCGTGACTCAAACCCGAGCCATCGCGGCCACGGCGGTTTTCGATTTGCTGGCCTACAGCGCCGATGCCCGCTGGGAGAAACGCGGCATGAGTTTTTGCCTGGTAACCGAAGCCCGTTGCGACGGCGAGTTGGTGTGGCAGGCCCGCACTCGGGCGCTGGCGCCGGGCAAGTCCCCTGGCGTGCCTGGCGACGACCAACGCGCCCGAGATGTCCCGGCGCCAGATCCGACTGCGCTCCTGTGCGAGCAAGCGCTGCACGTACCCGAATCCCGTGGTCGGCGCTATGCCGCGCTTGCAGGCGACTTGAATCCTATCCACCAGCACGCGCTGCTGGCACGCCCGTTCGGCTTCGAGCGGGCGATCATGCACGGCACCTGGACTTTGGCCCGCGCGCTGGTGATGGCGCAGTTGCCGCGCGCCGGCACCTATCACCTCGACGCACGGTTTCGTCGACCAGTCACCTTGCCTTGCGACATCATGGTGCGCGCCTGGGCAACGGCAGCGCAACGACACACGGTCGAAGTGACGAGCCCGGACCGGGCCACCCCTTACCTGGACATGCAGTTGACGCAGACCGATGCGGCGCCGCATTGAGGTCGGCTGACGCCGGCAGCGCCGGCGTGCCGTCCGTTTGATCCCTGTCAAAGAACTTCTGCAGGTGCAGTTGCAGAATCATATATAAGTGCTTGCGCATTTACGAATGCATAAAAGAGAGGTCGCACATGAGAGCCAAGTCCTGCCGAGTCGCGTTGATGGCGTGTCTGATTGCCTGGGTAAGCTCTGCATCGGTGGGCTTGGTCAGTGCGCAAGAGCCCAAGCCGCTCAAGCTCAACACCACCGCCGACCACACCAAGTTCAAGGACTTGCAGCGTGAGTTCAAGACCGGGCCCGAGGTGACGAAGGCGTGTCTGACGTGTCACACCGAAGCGGCGGGTCAGATCCACCGCACCAAGCACTGGAAATGGGAATACCTCAACCCCGACACCCAGCAGCGCTTGGGCAAAAAGACGATCCTCAACAATTTCTGCATTTCAATCGCTTCCAACTACGCGTCTTGCACCAGTTGCCATGTGGGTTACGGCTGGAAAGACGCGAAATTTGATTTCAAATCCGAAGAAAACGTGGACTGCCTGGTGTGCCATGACACCACCGGCAACTACAAGAAGCCGCCAGGCCTGGCGGGCAACGTGGTCACCCAGGACACCGAGTTCCCGCCCGGTTCCGGCAAGGTGCTCAAAGGCATCGACCTGTCCAGGATCGCACAGAGAGTCGGCAAAACCAGCCGCGACACTTGCGGGGCCTGTCACTTCAACGGCGGCGGGGGCGACGGCGTCAAGCACGGCGATCTGGACAGTTCCATGGCCGCTCCCGACAAAGCGCTGGACGTGCACATGGATGCAGCCGGCCTGGACTTCACTTGCGCCTCGTGCCACAAGGCATCCAGCCATGACGTGGCGGGCAGCCGTTACACGCCCACCGCCAAAGACAGCAAGGGCGCGCACCTGCGGGGCAGCACGGACAAAGGCAACCCGGCCACCTGCGTGTCGTGTCACGGCAACGGCCCGCACAAACAAGTAGCACGTTTGAACGACCATGCCAGCAAGATCGCCTGTCAGACCTGCCACATTCCCAGCTTTGCCCGGGGCGGCGTCGCCACCAAGATGACCTGGGATTGGTCCACCGCCGGTCAGCGCGATGCAAAGGGACAACACATCGTGCGCAAGGATGCCAAGGGCCGCATCACCTATGAGTCCCGCAAAGGCGATTTCACCCTGGCCGAGAACGTCACACCCGAATACGCGTGGTTCAACGGCCAGGTGAACTACACCTTGCTCACCGACAAGATCGAGAAGTCTGACCGGCCCACGCGCATCAACACGCTGGGCGGCACCGCCACCGACGGCAAGTCCCTGATCTGGCCGATGAAGGTGTTCCGCGGCTCGCAGCCCTACGACCCGGTCAACAAAACGCTGATCACACCGCATACCGCCGGTAACGACGACACCGGATTCTGGAAAAACCTGGTGTGGGACAAAGCCATTGAAGTGGGCATGAAGGACTCCGGCGCACCCTACTCGGGCAAGTTCGAGTTCATCAAGACCGAAATGTCCTGGCCCATCACCCACATGGTGGCGCCCAAGGACAAGGCGTTGGGATGCGTGGACTGCCACAGCAAGAAAGGCCGCCTGGAAGGCATTCAGGGTGTGTACCTGCCAGGGCGCGACGCCAACCGCCTGGTGGACACCGTTGGCTGGGGACTGGCGCTGCTGACCCTGCTGGGCGTGCTGGGCCACGGTGCACTGCGGTTCGTTTCACGGCGCAAAGCTTGAGGAGCAAACTTTCATGACTGAACGTGTCTATATTTTCAAGGGGTTCGAGCGTTTTTGGCACTGGTCGCAGGCCATGCTGATCATCTTTCTGATGCTGACGGGGTTTGAAATTCACGACAGCTATGGCCTCTTCGGGTTTGAGAAAGCGGTCAGTTACCACACCATCGCCGCCTGGTCGCTGGTGGGGCTGTGGGTCTTTGCCATCTTCTGGCATGTGACCACCGGCGAGTGGCGCCACTACATCCCGACCACGGACAAGGTGGTGGCCATCATGAACTACTACGCCTCGGGCATCTTCAAGCACGAGCCGCATCCGTTCAAGCCCACTGCCCGCCAAAAACACAATCCGCTGCAAAGACTGGCCTACCTGGCCATCCTGACCCTGCTGAGTCCTTTGCTGTGGGTGACTGGCTGGCTGTACCTGTTCTACGTCGACTGGGCCGCCTGGGGTCTGGGAGGGCTGAAACTGGAATGGGTGGCGACAGGCCACGTGATTGGCGCATTCCTGATGCTGGCCTTTGTGATTACACACGTGTACCTGGCCACCACCGGGCACCGCCTCAGCTCCAAGCTGAAAGCCATGATTACCGGGTGGGACGAGGTCGAGTAAAGCCACGAGGGCGCCCTACGGACCCCCTCAACCAACCATTTTCTTCAAGGAGCCATTACCATGAAAACCGCCAAAACCCTGAGTGCCGCCGCGCTGTCGATCCTGTTGGGCGCCTCGTTCACGGCCCAGGCCTACGAGGCCGACTGGAAGCGTGGCCGCGTCTACTACCGCAGCGTCTGCACGTCCTGCCACGTGGCCATGCCGGTGGGTTCCATCAACCCCAGCACCAAAACCAAGGCCGACTGGACCGCGTACATACAGGCGGACAAACACGCCAAGGGCAAGGACACCGTCAGCAAGTATGTGAGCAAGGCCTATCGGGCCAGCATCAAGTCGGGCAACAAGGCGGCGGAGAAGTTCGCCGACACGCCTGAGACCGAACTGATGGACGACATCAAGGCCTTCCTCATCAAGGGTGCCAAGGACGGCGACGCGCCCGCCACCTGCAGCTAAGAACCCTATCCAGAGGAGCCCGCGATGCCTAGCGTCAACAATGCCAAGTGGATGGCCGGTTTCAAGTCGGACTACGACAAGCTGTTCGTCAAAAAATGGTCCTCCTACATGGGGGCGGTGTTGCTGGTGCTCGTCATTCTGGGCTTGATGGTCAATGGCCTGGTCTGGGGTGTCTTCGGTGGCGTCAAGTTCTGGGGCGACTGGTTCAACAACCTGATCGGCCTGGGGCCGGCGTTGGGTGTGCCGTCTGAGCTGGACAGTGTGTGGATGCACCGCATGTCGCTCATGAACATCACGCTGGTGCTGGGGGCCTTCAGCGCCGCGTTGCTGTCGCGCCAGTTTGCCCCGAGCCGGCCGCCCAAACTTGAATACGTCTGGGCCGCGCTGGGCGGCAGCTTGATGGGTGTGGGCGCGGCGCTGGCGGGCGGTTGCACCACGGGCGGTTTTTTCAACCCGGTCCTGCATTCGTCCCCGGCGGGCTGGGCCATGTGGGTCGGCTTGCTGGCCGGTGCCGCCATCGGCTTCAAGCTGCTGCTGTGGACGCTGGAAAACATCGAGTGGGGTACCCAGCCGCCGCCCACGTTGCAGATGCCGCCAAGCGTCATGCGTCTATATCCCGGGTTCGGACTGGCGGTGGCGCTGGCCATGCTGGCGTGGGCCACGGTGTGGCTCTATGCCGGGACTGAGCCGCTGGCACTGCGCGCGCTGATTGTGCTGGCCGGCTTTGCCATCGGCTTCATCATGCATCGCTCGCGCCTGTGTTTCGCCCGTGCCTTTCGCGAGCCGTTTGTTACAGGTGAAGGAGAGATGAGCAAGGCCGTGATTCTGGCCCTGGCCATCGGGCTGCCGCTGGCGGCGCTGCTGTTTGAAAAGAAAATCATCGACCCCTACGTGGCCATACCCGCCACCTTCTGGATCGGTTCGCTGCTCGGCGGCGTGATTTTTGGCATCGGCATGGTGTTTGCTGGTGGCTGTGCCTCGGGCTCGCTATGGCGCATGGGCGAGGGCCACCTCAAACTGTGGGTGAGCATGTTCTTCTTCGCGTGGATGGGCTCCGTGGCCAGCGCGGTGTTCAAGAAGCTCAATCTCACGGCCATCGACGAAACCAATGTGGACACGTTCGAGCGCACCACCATCGGGTTCCAGGCCTACCTGCCGGAAATGTTCTCCGGCTGGGGGATCACTCTGCTGATCAGCGCCGGTCTGCTGTTGTTGTGGTACGCGCTGGTGCGCTACAACGAATCCACCGAAAAATTCACCTTGATGTAGATGAAAAAGAGGGATTTTCAAAAGGAGATCATCATGAAGGTTAAACGCATCCCCCACCTGGCCGCCCTGTTGTCGGCGCTGGTGTTCGCTCCAACGCCGGTGCTGGCCGCCACGCCAGACGCCGCTCCCGCGGCCGCAGCGCCCGCTGCCCCGGCCTATTCGCCCGCGCAACCGGGGCCGGGTTGGTACAGCAAGCTGGTGAACCTGGAGTTCGTAAAGAAACAGGCCGCCATACCCAAGACCGAAGGCGTGCTGCTGATTGATTCGCGCCCTGCGGCGCGCAAGTACGACCTGGGCCACATCCCCACCGCCATCAACATCCCCGACACCCAGTTTGACAAGCTCGCTCCAGCCCTGCTGCCGCAGGACAAGTCCATGCTGCTGGTGTTTTATTGCGAAGGCTACGACTGCCTGCTCAGCCACAACTCCGCCTTCAAGGCAGAAAAACTGGGCTACACCAACGTTCGCGTTTTCGCCGAAGGATTCCCCGAGTGGATCAAGCAAGGTAATTTGCATGCAGTCAGCGTGGCCCACATCAAGAAACTGATGGACGAAAAAGTCGCCCTGACGCTGATCGACTCACGGCCCAAGGCGCGCAAATACGACCTGGGCCATATTCCGGGTGCCATCAGTCTGCCGGACTCCCAGTTCGACAAACTGGCCGCGCAGATGCTTCCAACTGACAAGGGCGCCGCGCTGTACTTTTACTGTGAAGGCGTGACGTGCGTGCTGAGCAACGATTCGGCGCTCAGGGCCATCAAGCTGGGTTACACCAACGTCAGGGTCGTTCCCGAGGGCTATCCGGCGTGGGAGAAAGCCTATGGCGCAGGCCCCACCGCTGCGGGCGCAGCGCCGGCAAGTGCCAAAGCGCCTGCCATCGAGGCGGGCAAGGAATCCGGCACGATCACCGTGAGTTCGTTCGAGCGCATTTACAAGGAGGCGCCGCAAAGCGTGCACCTGATCGACGTGCGCGACCCCAAGGAATTCGACACCGGCAGCTTCAAGGGGGCAATCAACATGCCCGTGAGCACCCTGGAAAAAAACCTGGACAAGCTGCCCAAGGACAAGCCCATCATGTTCTTTTGCGGCGCCGGTGCGCGCAGCGGCGAAGCGCATGACATGGTGAAACTCTACAAGCCCGAAATCAAGACCGTCTTCCTGGACGCCGACATCAAATGGACCCAGGACAGCACCTACACCATCAAGGGCAAGTGAGCGCCGGGGGCGAGGCAGAGCGTCAGGTCCCATACCGCCTGGCCATGCCCTCCAGCGACACCGGCTTGATCTGGCTACCCTGCCCCGCGCAGCCAAAGGCCTCAAAGCGTAGCTTGACAATGCCGCGCGCCGCATTCTTGGCTGCCGCCAGTGCCTTGCGAGGATCGAACTCGCCGGGTTGCTGGGCAAACACCTGACGCATGGCGCCGGTCATGGCCAGGCGAATGTCGGTGTCGATGTTGATCTTGCGCACGCCGTGCCGGATGCCGCGCTGGATTTCTTCCACCGGCACGCCATAGGTTTCCTTGATGTCACCACCAAACTGGCGAATGATCGCCAGCCACTCCTGCGGCACGCTGCTCGATCCGTGCATCACCAGGTGGGTGCTGGGGATTTGCGCGTGGATGGCGGCAATGCGGTCGATGGCCAGAATGTCGCCCGTGGGCTTGCGGGTGAACTTGTAGGCGCCATGGCTGGTTCCGATGGCAATGGCCAGTGCATCGACACCGGTCTTCTCGACAAAGTCCTTGGCCTGCACCGGGTCGGTCAGCATTTGCTCGTGGCTCAATTTGCCTTCGGCTCCAATGCCGTCTTCCTCACCCGCGTCCCCGGTTTCCAGGCTGCCCAGGCAGCCCAGTTCGCCTTCGACCGACACGCCGATGGGGTGCGACATCTGGCACACCAGGCGCGTGATATCCACGTTGTATTCGTAAGTAGACGGGGTCTTGCCATCGCTCATTAGCGAGCCATCCATCATCACGCTGGTAAAGCCCGAGCGGATCGACTGCTGGCACACCGCCGCCGAAGTGCCATGGTCCTGGTGGACGACCACCGGAATGTCGGGGTGCGACTCGACCGCCGCCAGCATCATGTGGCGCAGGTAGGCTTCACCAGCGTACTTGCGCGCACCGGCCGAGGCTTGCAGAATGACCGGGCTATCGGTCTCCTGCGCCGCTTCCATGATGGCAATGATTTGCTCCAGGTTGTTGACGTTGAAAGCGGGCACACCGTAGCCATGCTCGGCCGCATGGTCGAGCACTTGGCGAAGGGAAACGAAAGCCATGAAAACTCCTTACTGAAACTTTGCGGGACAGACCTTTAGCTCTGTCCTCAACTGATTAGGGGTGTCCTTGCGGGACAGACCTTTAGCTCTGTCCTCAACTGATCGGGGGTGTCCTTGCGGGACAGGCCCCCGGCCCTGCCGGTTGCCAACAAAACAGGCCTCTAGTCACCGTGGATACCGTCTTGGCAGCTATCAATCCAATAGCATCGAGCAGTCAGCAATGAGCCGGTCCGGGGCGCAGGCCTCAATCGGCTGGCCCATGTTGTAGCCGTATGGTAGTGCCCAGACGCTGACCCCGGCGTTGCGCGCGGTGGCCACGTCGATGCTGGAATCCCCCACGAAAAGCGCTCGTTCAGGAGCTACGCCAAACTGGCTCAAGCAACTGTGGATGCCGGTTGGGTCCGGCTTTTTGGCGGGGAAGCTATCTCCGCTCACGACGGCGTCCAGCAGCGGCATCAGGCGGTGGGCGTTCAGCACAGTGGTGGTGTAGCGGCCCTCCTTGTTGGTCACCACGGCCAGCTTCACACCCTGCCCGCGCAGGGCCGTCAGTGTTTCGCGCACATGGGGGTAGAGCTGGCTGCGGGTGCCGCAGCGCTGCTGGTAGTGCTTGTCGAAGCGGGACACGATGGGCATGAGGCTATCGCTGGCGCGCAGGGTGACTTCGTTCATCTTGCCGCTGAAGACCAGCGCCTGAATCAGCAGTTCCCGCGTCCCGTGGCCAATCCAGTCGTTGACCTGTTGCTGCGTCACCTCGGGCAGGGCAAAGAAGCGCAAGGTGTCGTTGACGGCGTCAAAGATCTCGGGTGCCGTTTCCACCAGCGTGCCATCGAGGTCAAACATGACCAGATCAAAGGAGTTCATGGTGGTTGACCCCTGCCGGCTCAATTGGCAGCAACCACAATCTGGTCCGGCAGGGCCACGGCATTGCGGTGGGCGGCGCGGTGGGCCAGCGCGTGCACGGCATCCACGACTCGCTGGAACGTGATGCCGAAGTGCGCATACAAATCCTTGGCCGGAGCCGACTCGCCAAAGCTGGCAATGCCCACCACCACACCGGTGCGGCCCACGTATTTGCGCCAAAAGTCCGGGTGCGCCGCCTCAATGGCGACGGTGGGCAGCCCCAGCGGCAACACCATCTCCTGGTAGGCGTCGCTTTGGCGGTCGAATACGTTGGTGCAAGGCATGGACACGACCCGGGTCGCAATGCCCTCGGACGCCAGTGCCGCCTGCGCTTGCATGGCCAGCTCCAGCTCGGAGCCGGTGGACACGATGACGGCCTGGGCGCCCTCCATGTCGGACAACGCATAGCCACCCCGGCGGATGCTCTGCTCCACGCCCAAGGCCGTGCTGGCGTCACCCGTCAGGCGAGGCAGGTTCTGGCGCGACAGGCACAGTGCGCTGGGGCCGTCCTCGCGCTCAATGGCGTGGGCCCAGGCGACCGCCGTCTCCAGGCCATCGGCCGGGCGCCACACGTCCAGATTCGGGATGATGCGCAAGCTGGGGATGTGCTCCACGCTCTGGTGGGTGGGGCCGTCTTCACCCAGGCCGATGCTGTCGTGGGTGAACACATGGATGACGCGCAGCTTCATCAACGCGGCCATGCGGATGGCGTTGCGGCTGTAGTCGCTGAAGGTCAGGAAGGTGCCGCCATACGGGATGTAGCCACCGTGCAGGGCGATGCCGTTCATGATGGCGGCCATGCCGAATTCGCGCACGCCGTAGCTCATGTGGTTGCCCGGGACAAACTGCCCATCGCTGCCACGACCGGCCTTGACGCAGCCCTTGAAGTTGGTCAGGTTGGAGCCGGTCAGGTCGGCGCTGCCGCCAAAGAACTCCGGCACCAGTGGTGCCAATGCGTCCAGCGCGTTCTGGCTGGCCTTGCGGGTGGCGTGCGGCTGGGCGTTGCCAGCGATAGTGGCCAGCACGCCAGGCAACTGGTGCGCAAACGCCGGCAGCAGATCACCCGCCATGCGGCGCTCAAACTCGGCCGCCTGCTCGGGGTGTTGGCGGCGGTAGGCCTCAAAGCCGGCGCGCCAGGCACTCTCGGCGGCCTGCCCCCGCGCCACCGCGTTCCAGGCTGCTGCAATGTCCGCCGGAATCTCGAACGGCCCATGCTCCCAGCCCAGCGCCGCGCGGGTGGCCGCGACCTCGGCGGCGCCCAGGGCGGCGCCATGCACATCGTGCGTGCCAGCCTTGTTGGGCGAGCCCATGCCGATGACGGTCTTGCAGCAGATCAGCGTGGGCTTGCCATCGCTCAGCAGGCCCTGGGCCTTGGCGGAGCGCACCGCGGCGTCCAGCGCCTCGGGGTCGTGGCCATTGACATCGGGGATGACGTTCCAGCCATAGGCCTCAAAACGCTTGGGCGTGTCGTCAGTGAACCAGCCCTGCACATGGCCGTCAATCGAGATGCCGTTGTCGTCATAGAACGCCACCAGCCGCGACAGGCGCAGCGTGCCGGCCAGCGAGCAGACTTCGTGGCTGATGCCTTCCATCAGGCAGCCGTCGCCCATGAACACATAGGTGAAGTGGTCGACTATTGTCTGCTCGGGGCGATTGAATTCGGCCGCCAGCAGCTTCTCGGCCAGCGCCATGCCCACTGCATTGCTCAGGCCCTGGCCCAGCGGGCCGGTGGTGGTTTCCACGCCCGGCGTGACGCCCACCTCGGGGTGGCCGGCGGTCTTGCTGTGCAACTGGCGGAAGTGCTTCAGCTCGTCCATGGACAGGTCGTAGCCGGTGAGGTGCAGCAGCGCGTAAATCAGCATGGAGCCGTGGCCATTGCTCAGCACAAAGCGGTCGCGGTTGGGCCACAGCGGGTTGGCCGGGTTGTGCTGAAGGTGGCGGTTCCACAGCACCTCGGCAATGTCGGCCATGCCCATCGGGGCGCCGGGATGGCCGGACTTCGCTTTTTCGACCGCGTCAACGGCGAGCATACGAATGGCATTGGCCATTTGGTTGGCCATGTCTGGAGTAGGTTTAGTCATAGTATTGATCAGTTGAGGACAGAGCTACGCTACGCTTCGGTCTGTCCCGCAAGGCTTCAGGAAGCCCGCTTCTTGCGCTCCATCATTCGCCACACAAAGGGGGTAAAGATCAGTTGCATGGCCAGCTCCATCTTGCCGCCGGGCACCACCACGGTGTTGGCGCGTGACATGAACGAGTCCTTGATCATGCCCAGCAGGTAGGGGAAGTCGATGCCCTTGGGATTGGCAAACCGGATCACCACCATGCTCTCGTCGGGCGCCGGGATCTCACGGGCGATGAAGGGGTTGCTGGTGTCCACCATCGGCACCCGCTGAAAGTTCACATGCGTGTGAGTGAACTGCGGGCAGATGAAGTTCACGTAGTCGGGCATTCGCCGCAGGATGGTGTCGGTCACGGCCTCGGTGCTGTAGCCGCGCTTGGACTTGTCGCGCCACAGTTTCTGGATCCACTCCAGGTTGATCACGGGCACCACGCCAATCAGCAGGTCCGGATGTTTGGCAATGTCCACCTCCGGCGTCACCACGGCGCCGTGCAGGCCTTCGTAGAACAGCAGGTCGGTATGGGCGGGCACGTCTCCCCAGGGCGTGAAGGTGCCGGGTGATTGCTGGTACGGTGCTGCTTCCTCGGCGTCGTGCAGGTATTTGCGGTGTTTGCCGGTGCCCGTTTCGGCATAGGCCCGAAACAGCTCGGCCAGTTCGGGGAACAGGTTGTTCTCGGGCCCGAAGTGGCTGAAGTTCCTGTTGCCCGCGGCCTCGGCTTCGGCGGCCCTGGCCTTCATCTCCGCGCGGTCGTAGCGGTGAAAGCTGTCACCCTCGATGACGGCGGCGTTGATCTTTTCGCGCCGAAAGATGGCCTCGAAGGTGCGGGTGACCGAGGTCGTGCCGGCACCGCTGGAGCCGGTAATGGCGATGATGGGATGCCGTTCGGACATGCTGGTCTCCTGAAAATTAGAAATCCGAATAGCCACTCGTACGCGTGTGCGGCGTTGACTTCACGTGGGACACTGCGCAACCGGCTTTGCCGGGCCGCTGGTGTCGCCCCCTTTGAGGGGCGAGTGACCGAAGGGCACTCGGGGGGCGCTTCATACTCTGAACAAGCTGCGCTCGGCGAACAGCGGGTTGCACAGCTCGCTGCGTTGCGGCTCGGCGTGGTAGCGCTCGATGCGTTCGACCTCGTTCCTGGAGCCAAACACCAGCCCGATGCGTTGGTGCAGTGAAGTCGGCTGCACGCCCAGCATCGGCCGCTCACCGGTGCTGGCGCGCCCACCAGCCTGCTCCATCAGCATGCCCACCGGGTTGGCCTCGTAGAGCAGGCGCAGCCGGCCGGGCTTGGCCGGGTCCTTGGTGTCACGCGGGTACAGGAAAACGCCGCCGCGCATCAGGATGCGGTGCGCCTCGGCCACCATGGAGGCGATCCAGCGCATGTTGAAGTCCTTGTCCCGGGGACCGGTTCGGCCGGCCAGGCACTCATCGACGTAACGCTTGACCGGCGCCTCCCAAAAGCGGCTGTTGGAGGCGTTGATGGCGAACTCATGCGAGTCCTCGGGAATGCGCAGCCTGGGGTGCGTCAGCATGAACTCACCCAGATTGGGGTCCAGCGTGAACCCGTTGACGCCGTCGCCCACGGTCAGAACCAGCATGGTGGTTGGCCCATACAAGGCGTAGCCGGCCGCCACCTGTTGCGCACCGCTCTGCAGGAAGTCGGCCTCGCACACATCGCGTCCACTCTCCTCGATCTCCTTGCTGACCCGCAACACCGAGAAGATGCTGCCCACCGATACGTTGACGTCGATGTTGCTGGAGCCATCCAACGGGTCGAACACCAGCAGGTACTTGCCGCGTGGGTACTGCGGCGGGATTTGATAGGGCAGGTCCATCTCTTCAGACGCCATGCCGGCCAGATTGCCGGCCCACTCGGTGCGCCGGATGAACACCTCGTTGCTCAGCACGTCAAGCTTCTTCTGCGTCTCGCCCTGCACGTTGATGTTGCCACCCTCGTCCGCGGCATGGTCGCCCAGGGTGCCGCCCAACTCACCCAGTGCCACCGCGCGGGCAATGGCTTTGCAGGCCAGCGCGACGTCCAAAATCAGCGCATTGAAGTCCCCGCTGGCGCTGGGAAAGCGACGCCGCTCCTCGATCAGGAATTGCGTCAGGGTAGAGAGATGGGTTCGGTTGGTCAGGGGCATGGCAATGCTTTCAGAATTGAATTCAGGCCAGCGCCGGCTGCCGGGTGACGCCTGGCTGCTGCGCCTGGGCGTGCCAGTGGCGCAACTGCGCCAGATCCACCCCAGTCAGGCTGGGCAGCACCTGCACGGCGCCAGAGAAGTCATGGTGCGCGGTGTAGCGCGTAGGCGTGACTAGCGTGCTCAGGCCAGCCGCCGTGGCCGCACGCAGGCCGTTGGCCGAATCCTCGAAGGCCAGGCAGTGCGACGCATCAAGCCCGAGCGCGGCCAGCATCTGCAGGTAGACCTGCGGATGCGGCTTCTTGATCGGCGCTGTCGAGGCGTCGCCAATCGCCGTGAAGTTGAGCCGCCAATCCGGCCCCATGGCGCGACGCAACAAGGCGGCGATGTTGACTGGCGAGGTGGTGGTGGCAATCGCCAGTTGCAGGCCTTGCGCCATGGCCGCTTCCATCAGCGCCAAGACACCCGGACGCAAGGCCACCTCGCCCTGGTTGACCGCGGCCCCGTAGGCGGCGGTCTTGAGTTCGTGCAGACGGTTGACGGCGTCCTGAAGGGCCGTGGCGCCGAGTTCACGCAGTTCGGGCTGGCGTGCTCGCCAGTAGTGCAGGATGCGCTCCTTGCCACCCGAGATCTCAAGCAGGGCGGTGTACTGCGCGTCGTCCCAGTGCCAATCCAGCCCGAACTCCGAAAACGCGTAATTGAACGCGGCGCGGTGGGCGCTTTCGGTGTCCGCCAAGGTTCCGTCCACATCAAAAATCAGGGCACGCAACATGGCTGGCTTCCTTCGCAAGGTGGGTAGGCGGTCGCTGGGTTCAGCGACTTAGGATTTACTTTACGGGTTAATAAACATAAACTCTAATCACATTTCATATCACATCAATCAGTAATTACTTATTTATTAAACTTGGCGAATCATGCGCAACTACACCCTCAAACAAATTCAGACCTTCATCGCGGTCGCACGGCACAAGTCGGTTTCCAAAGCGGCGGAGCAGTTGTTTGTGACCCAGCCGGCGGTATCGATGCAACTGCGACAACTCGAAGACGCCTTTGGCCTGCCATTGGTGGAAACCGTGGGGCGCAACATCGGCCTGACCGGCGCGGGACAGGAGTTCCTGACCCATGCCATTGCCGCGATCGGCCAGCTCAAGGACCTGGAAGCCTTGATGGCCGAACACGTCGGTGTGCGCAAGGGCCGCTTTGAGCTGGCCGTGGTCAGCACGGCCAAGTACTTTGTTCCCATGCTGCTGGTTCAGTTTGCCAAGCTGCACCCGGGTATCGTCGTGACGCTACGCGTCGACAACCGCGAAAACGTATTGGGAATGCTGTCGCGCAATGAATCGGATCTGGTCATCATGGGGCGCGCGCCAAAAAATCTGGATTGCGAAGCGATCCCCTTCGCCACCAACCCGATGGGCATCGTGTGTGCGCCCGACCACCCCTTGTCACGGCGCAAGCGGCTGGCCTTCGACATGCTTAAGGACCAGGCCTTTGTCGTTCGCGAGCCGGGGTCGGGCACGCGGGCCGCCATGGAGCGGCTGTTCGGCCAGCATGAGACGCCAATTAACGTGGCCATGGAAATGCCCAGCAACGAGACCATCAAGCAAGCGGTGATGGCGGGCATGGGCATGAGCTTTTTGTCACTGCGCACGGTGCGCCACGAACTCGCCGCTGGGCACTTGGCGCTATTGGATGTCACCGGCATGCCGCTGGTGGGCCACTGGTACGTAACGCACTTGAGCCAGAAGAAACTCGCCCCGGCCGCCAAGGCCTTCAAGACCTTTCTGATAGAGCAGGGCAGCGGGTTCATCGACGCCTGGGCTTGACTCACCTATGTATCACTTTTTAATTATCTATCGTCAACAAAAAGTGAATATTATTTATGGTCAATCGCTTCTATAGTTGGACCCATCCCCCCGGTGGCGTGATCCACTGAAGACGGCGCGACGGGGGCTGACTCAACCCAAGGAGATCCCCGCATGGACCCATCGCAGCGTTACAACGACCTCAGACTGCAAGAGGCCGAACTGATCAAGCCCGACCAGCACCTTCTGGCAGCCCCCAAGACGAAGCCCAAGGCGGGCCACGTCTATCTTGAAGCAACCGTCCACTGTGCCGCCAAGGCCTGCACCGGCACCATCACGGAGACAAAAAATCATGGCTGTTAAAACTTACAACGCTGGCGTGAAAGAGTATCGCCACACCTACTGGACTCCCGAGTACACCCCTCTGGACACCGATATTCTGGCCTGCTTCAAGGTCACGCCGCAACCGGGCGTGTCGCGCGAAGAAGTTGCCGCCGCGGTGGCTGCCGAGTCGTCCACCGGCACCTGGACCACGGTGTGGACCGACCTGCTGACTGATCTCGATTACTACAAGGGTCGCGCCTACAGAATTGAGGATGTGCCCGGAGACGACACCTGTTTCTATGCCTTCGTGGCCTACCCGATCGACCTGTTCGAAGAAGGCTCGGTGGTCAACGTGTTCACCTCTTTGGTGGGCAACGTGTTCGGCTTCAAGGCCTTGCGCGCGCTGCGCCTGGAAGACATCCGCTTCCCGATCGCCTACGTCAAGACCTGCGGCGGCCCGCCCCACGGCATCCAGGTCGAGCGCGACATCATGAACAAGTATGGCCGCCCGTTGCTGGGCTGCACGATCAAGCCCAAGCTGGGTCTGTCGGCCAAGAACTACGGTCGCGCCGTCTACGAGTGCCTGCGCGGCGGTCTGGACTTCACCAAGGACGACGAGAACGTCAACAGCCAGCCCTTCATGCGCTGGCGCCAGCGTTTCGATTTCGTGCAGGAAGCAACCGAAAAGGCGCAGCGTGAAACCGGCGAACGCAAGGGCCACTACCTCAACGTCACCGCGCCCACGCCCGAGGAGATGTACAAGCGCGCCGAGTACGCCAAGGAAATCGGCGCGCCGATCATCATGCACGACTACCTGACCGGTGGCTTCTGCGCCAACACCGGCCTGGCCAACTGGTGTCGCGACAACGGCATGCTGCTGCACATCCACCGCGCCATGCACGCCGTGCTCGACCGCAACCCGCACCACGGCATCCACTTCCGCGTGCTGACCAAGGCGCTGCGCCTGTCCGGCGGCGACCACTTGCACTCGGGCACCGTCGTGGGCAAGCTCGAAGGCGACCGCGAGGCGACACTGGGCTGGATCGACATCATGCGCGACAAGTTCATCAAGGAAGATCGCAGCCGTGGAATCATGTTCGACCAGGACTTCGGCTCGATGCCCGGCGTGATGCCGGTAGCAAGCGGCGGCATCCACGTCTGGCACATGCCCGCGCTGGTGACCATCTTCGGTGACGACTCGGTGCTGCAGTTCGGTGGTGGCACGCTCGGCCACCCCTGGGGCAACGCCGCCGGCGCCGCCGCCAACCGCGTCGCGCTGGAAGCCTGCGTCGAAGCGCGCAACCGCGGAGTCGCAGTCGAGAAGGAAGGCAAGACCATCCTCGCCGCCGCCGCCAAGCACTCGCCGGAGCTGAAGATCGCGATGGAGACCTGGAAAGAAATCAAGTTCGAGTTCGACACCGTGGACAAGCTTGACGTGGCCCACAAGTAGACCCAACACCCGAAAGGAAATCAAATGTCTGAAGTGATGGATTACAAAAGCCGCGTTAGCGACCCCGCCAGCCGCAAGTTCGAGACCTTCTCTTACCTGCCCGCGATGGACGCAGACACGATCAAGAAGCAGGTCGACTACCTGGTCAAGAAGGGCTGGAACCCGGCCATCGAGCACACCGAGCCCGAGTACCTGATGGACTCCTATTGGTACATGTGGAAGCTGCCGATGTTCGGCGAAACCGATGTCGATCTGGTACTGGCCGAGGCCGAGGCCTGCCACAAAGCCAACCCGAACAACCACGTGCGTCTGGTCGGCTACGACAATTTCAAGCAGTCGCAAGGTGCGGCCATGGTGATCTTCCGCGGCAAGACCGTCTAAGTCGCGACGGGGTGACCGTACCGGCCCCGTCGCCTCTTGGCGCGGGGGCATTTTCCTTCTTGGGGTCCGACCATGAGCAAGACCATCGATCAGTATCGCATCGCCAAAGCCCCCTACTACCGCCGCGTCGCCGACGAAGTCGAGCTGTTCGAAGCCGCCTATTCGGTGCGCATGCCGATGATGCTCAAGGGTCCGACCGGCTGCGGCAAAACGCGTTTTGTCGAATACATCGCGCACAAATTGGGCAAGCCGCTGATTACCGTGGCGTGCAACGAAGACATGACCGCCAGCGATCTGGTGGGGCGTTTCCTGTTGTCTGCTTCTGGCACCGAATGGCAAGACGGCCCCTTGGCCATCGGCGCGCGCCACGGCGCGATTGTCTATCTCGACGAAATCGTCGAAGCGCGGCAGGACACCACCGTGGTCATCCACCCCTTGACCGACAACCGCCGCATGTTGCCGCTGGAAAAAAAGGGTGAGCTGCTCCACGCCCACCCGGATTTTCAGATTGTGATTTCCTACAATCCCGGCTACCAGTCGCTGATGAAGGACTTGAAGCAGTCGACCAAGCAGCGTTTCGGCGCCCTGGACTTCACCTATCCCGACCATGCGACTGAAACCGAAATCGTAGCCCATGAATCTGGCGTTGCCGCCGAAATCGCCGACAAGCTGGTGTCGATTTCCGAGCGTTCGCGCAACCTCAAAGGCCACGGCCTGGACGAAGGCTTGTCCACCCGGATGCTGATTTACGCAGGCTCACTGATTGCCAAAGGGGTGCATCCGCTGGCGGCGTGTCGCGTGGCGCTGGTGCGCCCGATCACCGACGATCCGGACATGCGCGATGCGCTGGATGCGGCAGTCGGTACGTTCTTCAACAAATGACTTTGCGGGACAAATCTTTAGCGCTGTCCGCAACTGATCAGGAAGCCAAGCACGGTGGGCACGCAGGCCATGCCCACCCTGCCAATCGAGGTGAACCATGTCGATCAATCTTGCTGACTACGCCGAATTGCTGGCAGATCTGTCGCCGCGCGTGTTGGAGGCGCTCCATGCCAACTGGCACGATGCGACCAAGGTGTTTTCACCGCGCGGCTTGGACACCTATCTCAAGGGCGTGGCTGCCATGCGCGGACTGGGCAAGGGCGACCCGTTGGTCGAGGCGTGGATTGTGGATGCGCCGCAGGTGGCCCGGCAAGTCGGCGAGGACGTCATCGGCGACCTCATCACGGCGGCGCTGTCGCTTGCCTCGCGCACCTCGGGTTCGGTGATCGAGTTGATGCTCGCCACCGCGCCGACGGCGGCCAAGCGGCTCGGCGATGCGCAGCTTTTTCTCAACTACCTGCAATTTCTCAACAACCTGATTGCGCAGGCACCGCGCGGCGTGCGGCCAATGCTGGACAAGCTCGAAGTGCTGTTCCAGCAATTGACGCTGGGCGGCTTGCGGCGCTGGGCGATGTGGGGCGCGCACACGCATCGCACCAATTACGAAGAGCAAATTCGCTACTTCAGACTGGAGTCGAAAGACTCGATCGCGATGCTGCAACAGGAGCGCAAGGGCACGCTGCTGGTAGATGTGCAGCGCCGCATCAACATGTATTTGCGGGCCTTGTGGGCGCGCGATTTCTTCATGCGCCCGACGGCGGGCGACTTCGAGACGCGCGAGGGGCGCAAGCCCTATATCGAAGACTATTGTCTGCATCTTCCGGATGCGCTTGACGATTTCAACCTCCCCTCTCCCTGTGGGGGAGGGGCTGGTGAAGATGAGGGGCAAAGCGGCGCTCAAGGAGACGCGCAGCAGCGCGTCTCTGGTTTGGAGCTGTATCGCGCCACCGCCACCCACTGCGCCGCGCACATGGTCGAGACCAAACAGGCGATTTCCGCCGAGGCACTCAACCCGATGCAGATGGCGGTGATCTCCGTCATCGAAGACGCGCGCGTCGAGGCGCTCACGATCCGCCGCTTCCCCGGAATACAGCAACTGTGGCGCAAGCTGCACAGCGCCACCCCGGCGATGGCCACCAGCATGGGCGATTACCTCAATCGGCTGGCGCGGGCGCTGCTGGACGACCGCTACGCCGACAGCGATCCGTGGATTATTGAGGGTCGCGCATTGTTCGCGCAAGCGCAGCACAAACTCGACAACCACCACACATCGTGGGAAATCGGCGTGCAACTCGCGCACAGCTTCATTCAAAAACGCATCGCCTTCAATCCCCGCACCGATCTCTTGACCGCACCTTACCGCGACGACAACCGCTATTTCTGGGAATTCGAGGGATTTGATTTCAACAAGGCTGCCGGTGCGGGCTATGACCGCATCAAGCAAGTTCGAAAATATGTGAACGTGATGGAAATGGCGAACGAAGTCGAGGTCGAAGGCGCGGGCGACGACGCTGAAGAAATCTGGGTGCTGCCGACCGAGCTGTTCCCGTATGAAGACTTGGGGCGTAGCTGGAACGACATGGAAGGAAAGGAACCGCTGCCCGACCCGTTCCACTATGCCGAGTGGGATTACCAGATTCAACTGGAGCGCCCGGCCTGGGCGACGGTGCAGGAAAAGCGCGCCAAGTCGGGCGACTTGGCAGTCATCGACAACATCACCGCGCGGTACAAGCGCGAGATTCAACGCATGAAATTCCTGCTCGACGCGATGCAGCCGCAGGGCGTGCAACGCATCCGCAAACTCGAAGACGGCGACGAAATCGACCTCAACGCGGCGATCGCCAGCTTCATCGACATTCGCCTCGGCAAGCAGCCCGACCCGCGCATCATGATGCGCAGCGTGCGTAAAGTCCGTGACTTCTCAATCTTGGTGCTGCTGGATTTGTCCGAATCCACCAACAAAAAAGTGCAGGATCATGAATACTCGGTGCGCGAGTTGACCCAGCAAGCCTGCGTGCTGCTGGCCGACGCGATTAACAAAGTCGGTGACCCGTTTGCGATTCATGGCTTTTGCTCGGATGGCCGCCACGACGTTGAGTACTACCGCTTCAAGGACTTCGACCAGCAGTGGGACGAGACCCCCAAGGCCAAGCTCGCGGGCATGACCGGGCAACTCTCTACCCGCATGGGTGCGGCCATCCGTCATGCTGGCCATCACCTGCATTTGCAGCGTTCCACCAAACGATTGCTCATCGTCATCACCGACGGCGAACCCGCCGACGTCGACGTACGCGACCCGCAGTATCTGCGCGCCGACACAAAAAAAGCGGTGGAAGAAATCGCCAAGCTGGGCGTCATCACCTACTGCATGAGCCTCGACCCGGCCGCGGACAATTACGTCTCGCGAATTTTTGGCCAGAAGAACTACATGGTGGTGGATCATGTGCAACGCTTGCCCGAAAAACTGCCGCTGCTCTATGCCGGCCTCACCCGATAGAAACAGACCATGGAAAACACCTACCCAGGCCTTGCCAACGACAAACACGGCCTCACCCAGTTGGGGCGCATCGTGCTGGATGGCTGGCTGTTCGGCCTGATCCCGCAGACGCAGGACTGCACCGGCTGGCCGGTCGGCCGCATGCAGAACCTGTTGGAACAGGTACAGACCGAATGGGACAAGCACAGCAATCTGCCCAGCCGCCTGCCGCGAGATTTGCTCAAGCGGCATGGCGAACTTTATGACCGGGCCATTCAGGCCGCACGCGCGAAGGGCTGGGACCCGGAACTGGGCGAGGACGAGTGAAGAGCCTGAGATTTTGCGGGTCAGACCACTCGCGTAGCGACGTGCTCTGACCCCAACTGACTAGGTTGCCCAAACCAGCGGGGAGAACCCTATTGCATCGCCTAAAGAGGCTTACTGAATGCAATCCGTGGGGTTGGAACCGGGTATTACGCCCGCCGTGAAGGCCTCGCCCACTCCGCAATAGAAAATATTCAGGTCTAGATTTAGCCCTGTTGTACAGCGGGTGCGATTCAAACTGGTGTGGCGCGCCAGCGGGCCATTGACGCGCGCGCTGCCCAAACCAGTCCCAATTGCCAGCCCCCCCGAATACCCGATTGCCTGAACTCACCCCCATTCCCCCCAACCCCCTATCCACCCTCGCCAGGGCGGAAAGGGGGAGCCTCATTTGACCGCCCGATCCGGCACCGGGCAAACCGGGGACTGTTGAATTCGGCCTTGGCTCGGCAGGAACTCAGGGCGCGAGTTCCGAGCGCCGCAGACCAATACGGCGATTCGAGGTGAAGCCCATTTCTCCTTACTGACTCGTCGCTGGCGCGTAGCGGCCAGCCGGTGGCGCAACCCCGCTCTCGGAGTCGGCTACGACCGTTGGCAACCCATCTTGCCGAGCGGCGGCAGTCGCGCCCTTCGCGCCGTGAACGCGTTGGTCGAGACCAGAAACCAAATGAGGCTCCCCTCTTCCGCCCGGCGGGGCGGGAGAGGGGCTGGGGGAGTGAGCGGGGGAAACAAGCGAACTTGGCCATGCTAGCCTGTTGGCCTTCGCTACCACCCCGGCCACATCACTTTGAATCGCACCCTTGTACAGCCCCAGCCTTGTCCAACGTGGTATGCGTCTGACCGTAACCATCACGCGGCTTGGGAACGAACAAGTCTCGCCAGTGAAGAGACCAGACAAGCTTGAGGGCGTGCACCGGTGTTGTTGCTGGCTGCTTGCGAAATAGCTGCAAGGGCCAGTACTCAGACACAGAAATATCGAAACATGAAAGCGCGTCTTCACGCCCATGCCGTCGTTGCAAATCCTCGCCATAGCTACGGCTATGTCTGCGGTTCGCGCCTAGGCCTGAGCGCGAATCCATCACTTTCATTTTGTTCCGATACCTCTGTGTCTGAGTACTAGCGGGCTGACCCCCTCAGCGTGCGACTCAGCAACACCACCGGCAACAAACCCACCAGCACCAGGGCCAGCGAGGGTAAGGCGGCTTCACCCAGCCGCTCGTCGCGCGCCAACTGGTAGGCCACCACCGCCAGAGTGTCGCTGTCGAAGGGGCGCAGCACCATGGTGGCGGGCAGCTCTTTCATGACGTCGACAAACACCAGCAGCGCCGCCGCTGCCGTGGACCGTTTGAGCAGCGGCCAATGCACGCGGCGCAGCAATCGCCAGCCACGCGCGCCCAGCATGCGGGCCGAGTCGTCGTAGCTTTGCGGGATGCGCGCGTAACCACTTTGTACCGATTGCAGCGCCACCGCGCAAAAACGCACCAAGTAGGCCCAAACCAGCCCAACCGAAGTCGCCGTTAGCGCGTAGCCAATGCCACTGTCGGGCCATGCCGCCTGGACCCAACCGACCGGCAGCAGCAAGCCCACCACAATCACGGCACCCGGCACCGCGTAGCCCAGGCTGACCAATTGCACCGCCAAGCGCGTGCTCCGGTCGGGGCGGCTGCGCAGACCAAAGGCCAGTAGCATGGCCAGCGCCACTGCCAAGGCCGCGCTGATGACGCCCAGACGCAGGCTGTTCCAGCTCCAGCCCAAGAACTGGCCCCAGGACAGCACCGACCAATCCGCCGCCAGCGGGCGCAGCATGAACAACACCGGCAGCCCAAAACCCAGCAACACCGGCAGCCCACACACCAGCCAAGCGATGCCGATCTGGCGCCCTTGCAGCGCCACGGCACGGCCCTCAATGGAGCCGGTGCGGGCGCCCTTGCTGGTCGAAAAACGCATCCGCCGCTGCGCGCGGCGCTCCAAACTCAGCAGCAAGGCCACCAACACGAGCAGCATGGTGGCCAACTGTGCCGCCGCAATGCGGTTGTCCATCGACAACCAGGCCTTGTAGATGCCCGCGGTGAAGGTCTGGATACCGAAATAACTCGACACGCCGTAGTCGGCCAGAGTCTCCATCAAGGCCAGCGCCATGCCGGCGGCCACGGCCGGCCGCGCCAGCGGCAGAGCAATCTGAAGAATGCGTCGGCGCAAAGGCGCGCCCAACAAACGTGCGGCCTCCATCAAGTGCGAGGCGTTTTCGCCCAGCGCGGTGCGCACCAGCAGGTAGACATAGGGGTACAGCGCGAAGGTGAAAACCCAGGCCGCGCCCGCCGTGTTGCGGATCTCCGGAAAGACCCGGCCTTCCAGCGATAAGCCAGCGCGCAACGCGGTCTGAAGTGGCCCGCTGAATTGCAGGAAATCGGTGTAGGCGTACGCCACCACGTAGGCCGGCATGGCCAAAGGCAATAACAGCGCCCACTCGAAGAACCGTCGGCCCGGAAACTCAAACAAGGTGACCGCCACCGCGGTCGACAGGCCAACCGCCACCACACCGAACCCGACCGCCCCACACAAAATCAGGGTGGTGCCGATGTAATCGGGCAGCACTGTTTGCGCCATCTCCCGCAGTATCTGCAGCGACGCGGGGTCGCCAATCGACCACCACGACGCGAAGACCGCCAGCACCGGCAACATGAAGGCGGCGGTCAGCAGCCCCAACAGGAACTGTCGCAGGCGCAAGGCCAACAGGGGGAGGGAAGCTGACTTCATGTAAATGAGAATTGTAAGTATCTACAATGGTCCTCATGTTCCTGGAAGTTTCTCAGCTCAGCGTAACCTATGCTGGTGCCAGTCATCCCGCCGTGAACCAGGTGTCGTTCGGCCTGCGCGCGGGCGATATTGGGGTGTTGATCGGACCCTCCGGCTGCGGCAAGACGACCCTGTTGCGGGCCGTGGCCGGGCTCGAACGCGTCAGCGGCGGACAAATCAGCCTCAGCGCTCAGGTCGTCAGCAGCAGCTCAGTCAACCTGGCCCCCGAAGCCCGCCAGATTGGCATGGTGTTTCAGGATTACGCGTTGTTCCCGCATCTGAACGTCGGCCGCAATGTCGGTTTTGGCATCGCCCACTTGAGCAGGGCGAACCGTTTGCAGCGCGTCGCCGAGGTGCTGGAGCTGGTTGGTCTGGCAGGGCAACAAGCGCGCTATCCGCACGAGCTGTCAGGTGGGCAGCAGCAGCGCGTGGCCTTGGCCCGCGCGCTGGCACCCAGGCCGCAATTGCTATTGCTCGATGAACCCTTCTCCAACCTGGATGTCGAATTGCGTGAGCGCCTGGCGCATGAAGTGCGCAGCATTCTCAAGGCCGCCCACACCACGGCCTTGCTGGTGACGCACGATCAACTGGAGGCCTTTGCCATTGGCGACACCATTGGCGTGATGCAGCACGGGGCCCTGGATCAATGGGACGACGCCTACACGCTGTACCACCGTCCGGCGACCCGGTTTGTGGCGGAGTTCATTGGCCACGGGGTGTTTGCACCGGCCATGATCCGCCAGGTCAACCAGCAAGTAGTGGTGCAGACGCCACTGGGCGATCTTACGGACATCGCCGAATGCCCGCTGAGCTGCGCCTTTTCGGGCGGCGCGTGCGACGTGCTGCTGCGCGCCGACGACATCGTGCATGACGACAATGCGCCGATCAAGGCCGAAATCGTTCGCAAGGCGTTTCGCGGCTCGGAGTTCCTATACACCCTGCGCCTGGACAGTGGCGACACCGTGCTGGCCCACGTGCCCAGCCACCACGACCACAAAATCGGCGAGCGCATTGGCATTCGCGCCGAGGTCGACCACGTGGTGACCTTCAATCGCGCCTGTCCACGCGGCGGCGAGTCAATCTGCCGCATGCCCTGCGAACACAGCACCCGCCCGGGCGCTGCCAGTCCCGCCGAGCACGTCGTAACCTTGGTGAGGTCTGACAGCGTTCACACCGCGTGAACAACGCTGGGCGACGATCAGTTGAGGACAGAGTTGGCCGCTACGCGGCTGCAGTCTGTGCCGCAAGGTGGACAGCCAACATCCGACAATCAGTTGAGGACAGAGCTTGCCCCGCTGCGCGTGGCTGCGGTCTGTCCCGCAAGGTGGACAGCCAACATCCGACAATCAGTTGAGGACAGAGCTTGCCCCGCTGCGCGTGGCTGCGGTCTGTCCCGCAAGGTCTCAGGCGTGAAACGCCACCTGCCCACCGACCACGGTGCAGCGCGCGCGCCCCTGCATTTCATAGGTCGAGAACGGCGTGTGCTTGCCCTGGCTGCGAAGCTCTTGGGGCGTCGCCATCCATTGCGCTTGGGGATCGAACACGCTGACGTCGGCGATGCCACCCACCACCAGATGGCCGACGCTGCCGTACAACTTGCCGACTGACGCCCCCAGCACGCCCGCCGGGCCGCTGGTGAGAGTGGCCAGCGCACGCGCCAGGGCCACGCCGTCCTGCTGACTCCACTTCAGCGCCAGGCTGAACAGCAACTCCACGCCAGTAGCGCCCGGCTCGGCCTCGGCAAAGGGCAGGGCCTTGGCGTCCTCGTCCACCGGCGTATGGTCGGACACCAGGGCATCGATGGTGCCGTCGGCCAGCGCGCCGCGCAGAGCGTCGCGGTCACGTTGTTGGCGCAAGGGTGGGTTTAGTCGCGCGCGGCTGTCGAAAAAGCCGATGTCGATGTCGGTCAGATGAAGGGAATTGATGCTGACATCGCAGCTCAGTTTCAGACCGTCGGCCTTGGCCTGGCGCACCAGCCCCACCCCTGCGGCGCTGCTGAGTCGACACAAGTGAACCCGCGCGCCGGTGGCGTGCATCAGCTCGAAAATCGTATGCAGGGCAATCGTTTCGGCCGCCACCGGCACGCCACTCAGGCCCATGCGCGTCGCCAGGGGCCCACTGGCCGCCACGCCCTTGCCCAGATGCAACTCCTGCGGACGCAGCCACACCGTGTAGCCAAACGTGCTGGCGTACTGCAAGGCGCGCTGCAGCACCTGGGTGTTGGCCAGGGGCACTTCGGCCTGACTGAACGCAACGCAGCCGGACTCGGTCAACTCCAGCATCTCGGTGAGCGTCTCACCGGCCAGACCGCGCGTCAGCGCCCCGACCGGAAAGACCCGTGACTGGTGCAGCTTCTCGGCCCGGTAGCGCAGCATTTCGACCAGGCCCGGCTCGTCGAGTACCGGATCGGTGTCGGGTGGGCAGGCCAGACTGGTGACCCCACCCGCAACGGCCGCCGCCAGTTCAGACGCCAGCATGCTCTCGTGCTCATGGCCGGGCTCGCCCAGCCGCACCGCCAGGTCCACCAGGCCGGGCACGACCAGGCAGCCACCCGCGTCGACCACCTGATCAGGCTTGAAATCGGCGCCAACTTTGCCAATGGCACTCACCACCCCGTCGCTCACCGCTACGTCAGCCAACTGGTCGTATCCGCTGGCCGGATCGATCACTCGGCCGCCCTTGATCAGCAAGTTCATGTCATTTCCCAATCGGTTGAATCAGAGTCAGCACAATCAGTTGAGGACAGAGCTACGCTGCGCTACGGTCTGTCCCACAAGGTCTCATGCATCGTTGCCCGCCACGATGCTCATCACCGCCATGCGCACCGCGATGCCAAAACTCACCTGCGGCAGGATCACGCTTTGCTTGCCATCGACCACCGCTGAGTCAATCTCGACGCCCCGGTTGATCGGGCCTGGGTGCATCACGATCGCGTCGGGCTTGGCCAACTGCAGCTTCTCCGGAGTCAGGCCATAGCTCTTGAAGAACTCCTGGCTGGACGGCAGCAAGGCGCCGCTCATGCGCTCGTTTTGCAGGCGCAGCATGATCACCACGTCGCAGCCGCGAATGCCCTCCTCCAGCGTGTGGCACACACGCACCCCCATCTGGGCCAAGTCGCCAGGCACCAGCGTCTTGGGGCCGACCACCCGAACCTCGGCACAGCCCAAGGTCGTGAGCGCGTGGATGTCCGAACGCGCCACCCGAGAATGCAACACATCGCCCACGATGGCCACGCTCAGGTTGGAGAAGTCCTTCTTGTAATGCCGGATGGTGTACATGTCCAGCAAGCCCTGCGTCGGGTGCGCGTGGCGCCCATCGCCCGCGTTGATCACGTGCACGTGCGGCGCCACATGCTGGGCGATCAGGTAGGGCGCGCCCGACTCGCTGTGCCGCACCACGAACAGGTCAGCCGCCATGGCACTCAGGTTGGCGATGGTGTCGAGCAGCGACTCACCCTTAGAGGCCGACGAGCGCGCGATGTCGAGGTTAATCACATCGGCACTGAGCCGCTTGGCGGCAATCTCGAAGGTGGTGCGGGTGCGGGTGGAGTTCTCGAAGAACAGGTTGAAAACACTCTTGCCCCGTAGCAGCGGCACTTTCTTGACCTCGCGATCATTCACCGACACAAAGTTGGCCGCCGTGTCCAGCACCTGGGTCAGAATGCTCTTGGGCAAACCTTCGGTGGACAACAGGTGAATCAACTCACCGTGCTTGTTGAGTTGCGGATTGCGCTTGTAGAGCATGACGGGCTACCGGTCCTTCACATCAAAGCTGAACACGCCGGCGTCGCTGCGCGCCAGCGCCAGCGACTGGTTGGCGGGCAGACTGATGCGTGCCGCGCAATAGTCGGCCTGAATCGGTAGCTCGCGTCCGCCTCGGTCGACCAGCACCGCCAGTTTGACGCTGGCCGGGCGGCCAAAATCGAACAATTCGTTGATCACGGCACGGATGGTTCGGCCGGTGTACAAAACGTCATCCAGAATCAGGATGTGCGCGCCATTGACGTCAAAAGGCAATTGCGTCTGCGCCGCCGCAGTCATGCCGCGGTGGGCGTAGTCGTCGCGGTGCAGCGCCGATGACAGGATGCCCGGCGCTGTGTTCAGCCCCAAGTCCTGACTCAGGCGCTGCGCCAGCCAGACGCCGCCCGAGGTCACACCCGCCAGGTGCAAGTCCGACTGCCACATGGCGCGCACGCCGGCCAGCAAATCAAGGTACAGCGCCTGCGCATCCAGCGCGAGTGTGCTCATGAAAGACTCCTCAGGAATTGTTCCAAAATGATGCAGGCTGCCATGGCATCTGCATCCTTGGCACCGCGCTCATGCGCTTCGGTGGTGCTGAAGCGCTCGTCAACCTCGAACACCGGCAACTTGAAGCGCCCCTGCAGTTGGCGCGCAAAGCGGCGCGCCCGCAGCGTGTTCTCGTGTTCGGCGCCGTCGGGGTGAAACGGCACACCGACCACCAAGGCGTCGGGCTGCCAGGTGCGCAATTGCTGCGCAATCTTGACAAAGCGGGTGTCGCCTTCGGCAGCAATCGTGCCTTGTGGCTGCGCCGTGCGCAGCAGTCGGTTGCCCACCGCGAAACCGGTGCGCTTGAGACCAAAATCGAGTGCCAAAAAGGTTTGCAGACCGTCGGAAACGACGCGCGGCGCAGCGCCGGTCGAATCACTCATGCCCGCCCGGCCCCCGGGGACAGCATCCAGGCCTCGAAACCGAGTAGCGACAAGGCCTTGTCGTATCGTTGGGCCACCGGCGTGTTGAAAATCACCTCACGGTCGGCCGCCACGGTAAGCCAACTGTTCTCGCACAATTCGGACTCCAGTTGCCCCTCGCCCCAGGCCGAATAACCCAGCGAGACCAATACCTTGCGAGGACCGGCACCGGTTGAGAGGGCTTCGAGCACATCCTTGGAGGTGGTCATCTCCAGTCCACCGGGAATGCTGAGGGTCGACGCGTAGACCGACTCGCCGGTGACATCGCCTTCGGCGCCAACCGACTCGTGCAACACGAATCCACGCTCGGTCTGAACCGGGCCCCCCTGAAAAACCGGCGCGTGCGCCAAATCTACCCGGCGCAGAGGCAGCTCGACCTTATCGAACAGGCGCTGCAGGTCAATGTCACTGGGCTTGTTGATAACCAGTCCGAGCGCACCGCGCTCGCTGTGCTCGCACAGGTAAACCACGCTGCGCGAGAATGCCGCATCTTCCAGTCCGGGCATCGCGATCAGGAAATGATTCGTCAGATTGATGGGAGCAGAATCAGCGGACATGGGCCAATTTTAGCGGTGATCATGCACCAGCAAGTCGGTCAAACTTGGTTCACCGCCGCTCTGGCGAACAAGCCTGCCGCCAAGCAGCCGGCCCGCACCGACTGGAAAGACGCCTCAGGCGTCAATGGCGCTCACGCAATACTGGCGAACCAAACCGATCAGTTCATCTTCGGAGTAAGGCTTGCCCAGGTAATGGTTGACGCCCAACTCCCGGGCGTGCTCACGGTGCTTCTCGGCGATGCGTGAGGTAATCATGATGATGGGCAGGTCACGCAGCTTGGCGTCACCACGTATGTTGCGTGCCAGGTCGAAACCGTCCATTCGTGGCATTTCGATGTCTGACAGCACCACCGATGGTTTTTCTTCCTGCAGACGCTCAAGCGCCTGCAAGCCGTCCGCAGCCATCGCCACGCGGAAACCCTCTCGTTTGAGCAGGCGCTGGGTCACGCGACGCACCGTGATCGAGTCGTCGACCACCAACACGAGTGGCACCTGGTTCACCGCGGACAGCGCCATGGAAGGCGTTACATCGCCACCGCGTGCGCCAGAGGCTGCGGCGCTGATCGCGGCTGCTCGCATGGCTTGCGCGCGCAGTTGGCGCGCTTGCTCGCCATACACGGCGGCCAGCGCCACCGGGTTGTAGATCAGCACCACGGCACCGGATGCCAGCACCGACATGCCCGACAGACCCGGCAGACGCGACAACTGGGGGCCCAGGTTCTTGACCACCACCTCCTGGTTGCCCAACACTTCGTCCATGTGCGCGGCAAGGCGCTGCCCGGCGCTTCGGAAGATTGCCACCGGCAGCGTCTTGGTCCGAGCCTCGTTACTTTGAACCGAGGACTGCAGCAGCGCGCCAGCCCAAAAGAAAGGCACCTGCTCACCGCCGTACTCGAAGGCATCGGCCTGGTAAGCACGTTCAAGCTCGGCCACCGGGACCCGGCGCACAATCTCGATCAGATTGGCGGGAACGCCAATCACCAGATCGCCCACCCGCAACATCACGACCTGCGTCACGGCAGTGGTCAGGGGCAGTATGAGCTTGAACCTGGAGCCCTTGCCCGTTTCGGAGCTGGTTTCGATCCGGCCACCCAGTGCGTTGACTTCGGCCCGGACCACGTCCATGCCGATGCCACGACCAGACAGTTCGGTGACCTGCGATGCGGTGGAGAAGCCCGGCGTGAAGATCAGGCTGGCGAGTTCGGCGTCGCTCAGGACCTCTCCGTCCTTGATCTGCCCGGAGGCGAAGGCCTTTTCGCGGATGCGCGGCAGGTCCAGCCCAGCGCCATCGTCCGAGAACTCGACCGTGACATCGTTGCTCTGCTGATTCAGATTGATCGTGATCGTGCCGGCGGCAGGTTTGCCAAGCCGCTCGCGCACTGCCGCGTCTTCGATACCATGCGCCACGGCATTGCGCAGCAGATGCTCAAAAGCAGGTGCCATGCGGTCCAGCACGCCACGGTCCATATCGAGTGAGCCACCCACGATATCGAGCTTGACCTGCTTGCCCGAATCCTTGGATGCCTGGCGCACCACGCCGTAGAGCCGCTCGGAAATACCCTCGAACTCAACCATGCGCGTGCGCAACAGGTCACGCTGCAGCTCTCGCGCCTGACGGCCTTGGGCGATCAAATCGTCCTCGGTGCCTTCGATCGTGCGTTGCAGGTTGCGCTGAACTGTCGCCACGTCGTGCACAGACTCCGCCATCATGCGGGTCAGTTCCTGCACGCGGGTGAATCGGTCAAACTCAAGCGGGTCAAAGCCCTGCGCGGAATCCTTGGCCTGCGCCAAGCGGGACTGCATCTGCGACTCGGACTGAAGCTCGATATCGCGAAGTTGATGCCGCAGCCGGTCCAGATTGCCCGACAACTCACCCAGGGAACCGCGTAACTGGCCAAGTCGAGCCTCCAGGCGCGACCGGGTGATCATCACCTCGCCGGCCTGATTCACAAGTCGGTCCAGCAACAGCGAGCGCACGCGGACCGACTGGTTGCTGGCAGCCCGCATGGGCGCCAAGGGCGCCGTCATCGCCGCCACCGTGGTCGTCAACGGACGAGCCGCCGGCGTTGCCACCGGCTCGGGTGCGACCGGAGCCTGCCCAACTGTTATAGGCAACGACTCTTCAACCAGCGCCTCTATCACCTCGAGCCGCTCCGATGGCATGTCTTCGGGCCGACTCAGCGCCTGCTCGGGAACGGCGCGCAACGCGTCGAAGTTGGACCCAATAGCGTCGAATCGCACCAGCAGGGGGTCGATCTGCGCCCCCTGCAAGAACTCGATACCAAGTTGCTCGATCACCGACTCCATGCGGTGGGTCATCTCGCCGAGCCGGTTGGCACCGGCCAGGCGCGCACTGCCCTTGAGCGTGTGCAACACACGCAGGGCCTCGCTGCGCGCGCCAAGGTTGTCCGGACGAGCGGCCCACTGGCGCAGCGCGCCGCCGAGTTTGGGCATGAGCTCTAACGCTTCTTCCTCGAAGATCGGGAACAGATCAGCGTCCAGCGCATCGACGGCGTCGTACTCGTCTTCCTGCTCGTCTAGCAAGACCTGGCTCGCCGCCTCGACAACTTGCGCCCGTGCGGGCGCCACCTGAGCGGCCGGCGCGAGGGGCGCTGATTCAGCCTCGGGGATGGGCAGTTCCCCAAGGTCGACCGCTGGCTCTGGCGCGAACGCAACGGGCTCTTCGGTATCCACCGACGCCAGCGCCGCCGCGGCAATCGCCTCGTCCATCGCAGCAGGTTCGAGATGCCCAGGCCACGTGATCTCGGAATCAGGCTCGACCACCGCCGCACTCGGCAACTCGGAATCCATTTCTGAATCCTGGAGGTCGCCCGAAGCAGCGACGAATTCGGTCTCAAGTACGGTTTTCAGTGCTTCAAGCAATCCGCGGTCCGGCTCTTTCAGGAAACCTGCGGCAAACTGGTGCAACAACCTGCGGATTTCCTCCGCGGATTGGACGGCAACCCGTGCATGCTCGGGACTTCCTTGCCCGTGCAGTTGCAAGTGCTGCAGGGCCTGTTCGAGCGCGCGGGCGATGTCCGACAATGCCGAGAAACCTACGGTTGCGGAACTACCAGACAGCGAATGCGCTAGGCCGATGGCCGAGTCCGGCACCGGGCGATGGAGCTCCATCTCCCATTCGCCCAACTCAGCCAATAAACGGCGCGACCATTCGTCGGCCTCGTTCAGGTAAACGTTGTAAAGCGGAATGTTGATACGCAGGGTGCCAATCACCTTGACCTGATCGTCGACCTCGGCGGACTCCAGGGCGACTGGAGTTGCTGTTTCGACAACACTCGCGGGCTCAGGCTCAACCGCGCTGGTGCCGGAGGTTTGATCAGGCACGGATACCGGGGCGCGCCAGGCATCGGCTTCATCCATGTGGGTGAGATCAATTTCGGCCAACATCTCGGGCGATGGCGCAATCGGCTCGGTCCCGCTCGTTGGCGGGGTGACATTCGCGAAATCGATGTCGTCCAGGCCAAGATGGGCCGACTCCAGCGGACCAAATTCGCTGACAGCCGCAAGCGTGACTGTCTGCGTGGACGCAAACTCCGGGTGTTCGATTCGCTCCACGGGCGGCTGGGCCACTGCCACCTCCAGCGTCAGGGTGGCATCATGCAGGTCTGGCGCTGTCGCCCCCTCCGTAACGAGCGTCTCGGCCAGCCCGCCCTGTGCCGCCACCGCGCCAGGAATCAATAGCGGTAGTACTTGACGATGCAAGCGCAGGCCATCGGCGGCTTCGCGGAATGACGCCGCGCTCCATTGCACGTCCGTGCCGGCTGCAATATCTCCAACCCACCGGCCGAACCCTCGCATCGCTTCGCCAGACAGGGCGAGCAGCTCTGGACTGACTGGCTTCTGATCAGCAAGCCACGTGTTGAGCAACTGCTCCATCGACCAGGCAGCCTCGCCGAACTCATTGAGCCCCACCATGCGCGAGCTGCCCTTGAGCGTGTGAAACGCGCGGCGAAGCGTCGTTTGCTGCCCAAGATCGGACGGCTCTTCAAACAACTCGGAGATCGCCTCCAGCCCGGTTCCGACGACTTCACGTGCCTCTTCCAGGAAAATATCCTTGAGCTCGGCCTCGTCATCCTCCTCGGCGCCAGCGCTGGGCATCACCGCGGTCGGGGCGGCGCTGGCTGGCGCCACCGACGTCGCTGCGGACGCCGTCATGGCCGGCACTTCCTGGACCGCTGGCCCCTTTTGCGCCGGTAGTCCGACAACTGGCGGGTCTACTGGCTGCGCCGCTGCCGCTGCCGCTGCTTCACGTTCAGGCGTCTTCTCGCGACCCATCAGGGGCTTGAATTCGCCCAAGTCCTCGTCATAGACGAAGAGCTTCTTCGCCAGCGCGCGCTGGTAGCTCAACATGTCAATCAGGAAACCGATTGCGCCCAGGCTATTGCCCAACTTTTCGAAAATACCCACGCGGGCCGACTGCTGGTCAATATCGTCAACCAGGAACTTCTCGACACTGGTACGCATGCGCAACGCCGCAAGCGAAGCCTGATCAAGACCCAGCACGGAGAACACGCCCCGCATCTGGGCCAACTGGCTTGGGACCTCATGCAGGGGCAACTTATCCTGCGGATTGCGGAAGAATTGGTCCAAGGCCTTCTCGACCTCGCCCAAAGTGGTCCGCAACTCGGCAACCACGCTGCCCATGGTCTGCCGATCACTGACCCGACGATACAGCTCCTCCATCCAACCTTCCAGGGGTTCCGGCTGCCCGCCTGCAATGACGTGATCGAGCCGCTGCGCGAGTCGCACACTGCGCTCCAGCATGTGCGAATCCGTTGGATCAATATCATCGTAAGCCGCATCGAGATAGAGCACCGAGGTGGCGACTTCCATCGCCAAGGCCGGCGTCGGCGCTTCGGCCGACCGCACGGTCGCCTCAATGGCACGCACCATGGCGCGCGCCAAATCACCGCTCTCGGGGTGAAGCTTCAGAATCGAGTCGGCAACGAGACTGAACTGGTCGGTGGCAACCTTGAATCGGTTGGTGTCGCCCCCCGCCAAGGCCGACCAAGTCTCCGTGGCGGCGGCGATTCGTTTGCGCGCCTGTACCAGCACCGCCGGGTCGTAGCGGCCGAATTGGGGTGACTCGTAGTTGACCGGGCTGGATTGACTCAGGCCGTAAGCTGCCCGCACCGCCCCAAGCACTGGGGCCTTCTTGACATCGGTCGGGCGTGCCTGCGCACAAAAGAACAGTAAATCCTGCGCCAGTCGGTCAGACACGGCCTGCTCACCCTTGGCCAGTGTCCGGTACTGAAACAACACCCGTGATGCGGCCCGTTTGCCATGCACGTCGAGCGGCCCAAGGCCCAAGGCAAGCGCCTCGAAATAGGCCGCGCAGATCTTCCAGAAAGCCGACGGTTCGAGTTCGGTCTGAGCTGCGGCAAACCCCAGGCTGATGTCGCGCATGGTGGCAGCCGCCGCGGCGTCGCCAGTCTGCACCACCTTGAGGATCGAGCGATCCAGACTGGCCCGGGATGCCTGACCATAGTCAAGTGGCTGACTGCTGACGAGCAAGACAACGTCAATCCAGCGCCAGGAAATCGGCCACAGATCAGCCGGATGGACCCGCTCCGCGCCAATCAGTTCCAGCACATCACGGTACTGCGGAAACAGCGCCACGGAAGACGCAACCTTGCCCTTTAGGACACCCTCCAGGTACTCTGACAGCGCAAAACTGGCTCGCTCGACCTTGTTGGCTGCATCGTCACTGCACAATTCGGGCCGCTGCACGAATTTTTGTGCCAGCGCTTCCATCGCCTTGAGCAGCTTGGCCGGCTCGCTTAAGCCCACCATCTCGAGGGCGCCCACCGCCTGATGCAATTGCTGGCGGGCAATCCGAAGTTGGCTCGAATCGAGTGCAGCGAGGTCAGAACCGCGCGCGAGTTCGGCGTCCCGGACAAACCGACGCAGCGCCTTGGTTGCGCCTTCCAGCGACTTACGAAGCTCGTCGAGAACCCAGGCCAAGGGCCCGAGGTCGTTCACGGCAATGTCAGTGTCGCCCGTTGGGGCAGCGTTTGCTTGCATGGGGTCGTGCACTCCTGCGGAAGACGAAATCAGCTTGACCAAACTCAGGCAATCTTGAATCGCGATACCGATTCACGCAGTTCGTCCGCCATGCGTGACAGCTCCCGCACCTGCGCTGCCGTGGAGCGCGTGCCCTCGCCGGTTTGCTCGGTGACGGCGAAAATGTGCTGAATATTGTCGGCCACGACGTTAGCCAGTGTGGCCTCGCGTGATGTGGAGCTGGAGATCTGCTCAATCAACTCCGCCAGTCGGCGCGACACCTGGTCGATCTCGGTCAAGGCAGTACCGGCGTTGTCCGACAGTTTGGCGCCTTCGACCACGCCCTGGGTCGAACGCTCCATGGCGCCCACCGCGTCCTGTGTATCCGTCTGAATCGCCTTCACCAGTGCCGAAATCTGCCGCGTAGCGTCAGCGGAGCGCTCAGCGAGTCGCTGCACTTCTTCCGCCACCACCGAGAAGCCTCGACCTGCCTCGCCGGCTGAAGCCGCCTGGATGGCGGCGTTCAGCGCCAGCACGTTGGTCTGTTCGGTAATGTCCGAGATCAGCTCGGTGATTTCGCCAATTTCCTGGGATGACTCGCCCAGTCGTTTGATGCGTTTGGAGGTCTCTTGAATCTGGTCACGAATGGAGTTCATGCCGCCGATGGCGTTCTGCACCGCCTGCAGCCCAACTTCGGCGGCTTGCAGCGATTGCCGCGCCACCGACGCGGATTCCTGTGCCTGAACCGACACCTCGTTGATTCGAATTGCCATGTCCACCACCGACTTGCCGGTTTCCCGGATCTCATGCAACTGCTCGTTAGAAGCCGCCAACAGCTCAGTGGAGGTTGTGTCGACGTCCGCCGTCGTTTGCGCAACGCGCGTCGCCGTGCTCTGCACGTTACCCACCAGTGAGCGCAGTTCCTCCACCGTGTAATTCACCGAGTCAGCGATGGCGCCGGTAATGTCCTCGGTCACTGTCGCTTCCTGGGTCAAATCCCCCTCGGCCACGGTCTGCAGCTCGTTCATCAATCGCAAAATGGCGGCCTGATTCGCGTCGTTGACGCGCTTGGCTTCCTGCTCCTGACGCTCAGCGTTCAGCCGCCGCGCCTCAGCAGCGACCTGGGTGGCCCGGCTAGCCAAGAGCTGCACCCGCGACAAACCAAAAGCAAACGCCGCAGCCAGCACGACCAACAACGCCATGCCCGCGAAAGTACCACCGCCCAGACCGGTCCGGGCAGACAACTTGCTCTGCAACTCCTCAAGGTTACGTCGCAGCGGCTCGCTGTCCGCAATGATTGCCGCCTGCGCTTCACGTGCCGAGACCAGCCCCTGCAAGTTGCCCAGAATCGCACCGGCCTGGGTCCGGGTTTCCTCGTAGAGCTTGATCAAAGCCACCAATTGCTCCTTGGTCTGCGAATCCTTGGAGGCATTCAATCGCAGCTCCGGACTGCCTTCAAGCAGGCCCTGGGCGATTTCCTTAAAAGAGTTCAAGTCCTTTCCTAGCAGGAACACCGCCTCGGGGCTCACACCTTCCACCGTCAAGAACTCGTTGGAGGACTTGCCAATGCGCTGCGTCAACATCACCAACTGACCCGCCGCGGAGATCTCGGTCGAGGGTGCGTTTTGCTGCAGCTTCAACGACGAAACGGTTTCGGCAATCTCAAGCAAGTCCGATGACTGGCGGTTGATCAAGCGCAACGCGGCGCCAACCTGGGTCAATATCTTCTGTTGCCCCATCACGGTGCCGGCGTTCTTCTCGGCCCGCTCCATCAATGGCGTCACCTTGGTCAACTCGCCCTGGAACGACTCATCCAGCGAGTCAATGTTCAACTGGCTGTCGCCGGCTTTCAAACCGCGCACGGTCTTGGCCAGCACGTCCGCGCTCTCCTTCACGTCCGGGAACGCCTGCGCGCCACCGACCAGGGCCTGCGACACCGACTTGGCAAGCCGTTGCGACTGCATCAGCGCCTGACCGGTTGCACCCAACTGCTGCGCGGTCTTGTCAGCCCGATTGAGCGCGAAGAAAGTCAGCACCCCCAACAGCAGCAAACTAAGACCCAGCAGAATCATCAACTGTCGCTGGTGTTGCGCAACCGTCTTCTTGCCTAGTATCGGCAACTCGATCAAGTCAGCGTCTTCACCATGCGCATCGGCCACCTGCTCGCTGTCGGCCTTCATGGCCATCATCGGTTTGATCTCATCGGTATCGAGATGGGCCTGCACCTGCTCGGTGACCAACATGCCCATGGCGCCATCCGGCACGGCATCCGGCATGGCCAGGCTCAACCTGGAGTCATGCTCGGAGCGCGCATCGTTCTTGGCAAACAGTTTTTTGATTTGATCAACGACGGACATGGTGAAACCTTAGTAGAAACTTAAGCGCTGATGCTCAAAAATTGTGAAAACTGGGACAAAGACCGCAGGTTGATTTCCTGCCAATCGGTACCGCCAAGGTCGCGGTATCGGTTGCCGAAATAGACGGGGGAGCCATCCGGCGCGGGCTCGACACTCGAAAACGCCTCGCGATTGCGCAACCCCGACAGGCTGTCCACCATCAGAGCACAATTGACTTCCAGCGCGGCGTTGAAGGTCACCAGGCTGGACTCGGACAAAGCCTGCTCGGAGCGATGCCTGGCCAGTCCTTCACCCACAAAACTCGCCAGATCCACCACGCCGTACAGCCCGCCGCGCAGGTTCACCACGCCTAGAAACCAGGGCCTTGAGTAAGGCACGACCTGGACTGTGGCCAACGGAAAAATTTCGCCCGACAGGGCCAGTGGAAACAGATAGTTCGACTCGCCAGCCTTGACGGCGAGCCAGGAGATGGACACACCCTCGGTGCGTGCCGCCTGCAATCGACTGGCAAGACGGGTTTGTAGTTCTCGGAGCGCTTCGCGGTTTGCCATGGATTCCTGAGGATTTCAGCCCAAAGCCTTGATCTTGGCAAACAGCTCGGCCGCGTCAACCGGCTTGGTGATGTAGTCCCGTGCGCCCTGGCGCATGCCCCACACGCGATCCGTCTCCAGGCTCTTGCTGGTGCACATGATGATCGGGATATCCGCATACTCGGGCGTGCGATTGATCGCGCGTGTCAACTGAAAACCGTTCTGCCCAGGCATCACCACATCCATCAGGATGAGGTCCGGCTTTTCTTCGGCCAAGCGGCGGAATGCCTCATCGGCGCCCTCCGCCGTGCGCACGGTCATGCCATTCCTTTGCAGGAGGTCTGTCATGAACATGAGTTCAGTCTTTGAATCGTCAACGATTAGTACTTTTTGTATAGGCATTAGTTTTCTCCTTGCAGGACCGCGCCGAATTGCTGGACGGCCTGCAACAGTTGGTCCTTGGTAAACGGTTTGGTCAGGTAATCCTGCGCCCCCACCATGCGCCCGCGCGCTTTGTCGAACACGCCG
This sequence comes from Rhodoferax sp., assembly GCA_030685025.1. Lineage (GTDB taxonomy): Bacteria > Pseudomonadota > Gammaproteobacteria > Burkholderiales > Burkholderiaceae_C > Rhodoferax_D. The sequence goes on along the minus strand of JAUXWC010000277.1, from coordinate 6,523 downwards.
TCCTTGGACGACAGCATCACCACCGGCACGCCCGAGAACTTCGCATTGCGCTTGATGATGGCACAGGTTTGGTAGCCATCCAGACGAGGCATCAGGATGTCGCAGAAGATGAGGTGGGGCTGGTAATCATTAACCTTGGCCAGTGCGTCAAAACCGTCCTCCGCCAACAGGACCTCATGCCCACCCTGTTTGAGAAAGATCTCAGCACTACGTCGAATCGTATTGCTGTCGTCGATCACCAGGACCCTAAAAACCGCTGCGGGCGTATTCACTAGACACTGCTCCTGGGCTGTCGTTCTATATAAGTGATCATGCGTGACTTCAATGCCTTGATCTCATATCTGCACCATTTCGAAGTCTTCCTTGCGGGCGCCGCACTCAGGGCAAGTCCAGTTCATCGGAACCTCGCTCCATCGTGTTCCCATCGGAACCCCATGCTCTGGCGCGCCTAAGGCCTCATCGTAGATCCATCCGCAAATCAGACACATCCAAGTATTGGTTTGGCTCACAGCTTAAGGTGCCTTCGAATAGAATGCAATCATTGTATAGAGACGGCCCTCGAGATTTGCGCTTGACACGACACTCCGTGCGTTATTCTGCCTGATGGCCACCGCAGATCGGACCATGACCCCCCCCACGCTTTCCCCTATACAAGACGACCCTCAGGAATCGAGCCAACCCGCTTGTGTGCTGGTCTTCAATGCCAACGACCCCAGCGGCGCGGGAGGGCTCTCCAGCGATGTGATGGCGATCGGTTCGGTCGGCGCGCACGCGCTGCCGGTAGTCACCGGCGCCTATGCGCGCGACACCGCCGAGATCACAGACCACTTCGCCATGGATGACGATGCGGTCGCTGAGCAGGCGAAGATGATTCTGGAGGACGTGCCGGTTCAGGTCTTCAAGGTCGGCTTTGTGGGGTCACCCGAAAACCTGAGCACGATTGCCGAAATCGCCTCGGACTATGCCGACACGCCACTGATCGCCTACATGCCCGACCTGTCGTGGTGGGACGAGGTCCAGATTGACCTCTATCTGGATGCCTTCAAGGAACTGCTGCTGCCGCAAGCGACAGTGTTGGTGGGAAACCACAGCACCTTGTGGCGCTGGCTCCTTCCGGACTGGGGCAGCGAGCGCCCTCCCAGCCCCCGGGACATCGCCAAGGCGGCGGGCGAATTCGGTGTGCCCTACACGCTGGTGACAGGCGTCCCAAGACCCGACCAGTTCATTGACAATGTACTGAGCTCGCCGCAGACCACATTGCGCAATGAGAGTTTCGAACGTTTCGAGGCAGTGTTCACAGGTGCCGGGGACACTCTCAGCGCCGCATTGGCTGCCCTGTTGGCGAGCGGAACCAGCCTGGAAGAAGCGTTCACAGAAGCGATGAGCTACCTGGACCGCTGTCTTGACGGCGGCTTTCGCCCCGGGATGGGACATGTGCTGCCTGACCGCCTGTTCTGGGCACAGCCCGATGACGACGCTGATGGCGCCGCCGACGTAACACCCACCCAGTTGGACCCTCGCACTACCCCCCATGACACACAGCACTGACCTCAACCAAGTCCTGTTCGACCGCGCCCGCCGAGTCATCCCCGGTGGCGTCAATTCGCCCGTGCGCGCCTTCAAGGCCGTCGGCGGCACGCCCCGCTTCGTGACACGCGCGCAGGGTGCGTACTTCTGGGACGCCAACGGCCAGCGCCATATTGACTACATCGGCTCCTGGGGTCCCATGATTCTGGGCCACGGCCACCCCGCAGTACTCGAAGCGGTGCAGAAGGCGGCCCTTGACGGTTTCTCGTTTGGCGCACCCACCGAGCGCGAGGTCGAACTGGCCGAAGCCATTCTGGAGCGCGTGCCCAGCATGGACATGGTGCGCCTGGTCAGCTCCGGCACCGAAGCCGGCATGAGCGCGATTCGCCTGGCACGCGGCGCCACCGGACGCAGCAAACTTATCAAGTTCGAGGGCTGCTACCACGGGCACGCCGATGCGCTACTGGTCAAGGCCGGTTCGGGCCTGGCCACCTTTGGCAACCCCACCAGTGCCGGCGTGCCGCCCGAAGTGGTGCAGCACACGCTGGTGCTGGAGTACAACAACTTGCAGCAGTTGGAAGCAGCGTTTGCGCTGCACGGCAAGGAGTTGGCTTGCCTGATCATCGAACCGATCGCCGGCAACATGAACTTCGTGCGTGCGTCGGTACCGTTCATGACGCGCTGTCGCGAACTATGTTCCCAGTACGGCGCACTGTTCATCTTCGACGAGGTGATGACGGGTTTTCGCGTTGCGCTGGGCAGTGCGCAGAGCGTGTATGCGCGCAGCATCCCGGGTTTTGAGCCCGACATCACGGTGATGGGCAAAGTGATTGGTGGCGGCATGCCCCTGGCGGCGTTCGGCGGCAAACGCGCCGTCATGGAGCACCTGGCGCCCATTGGCACCGTGTACCAGGCCGGTACCCTGTCGGGCAACCCGGTGGCCACCGCCTGTGGCCTGGCCACGCTGCGCGAAATCGGCAAGCCCGGTTTCTACGAAGACTTGAGTCGCAAGACACAATTGCTGGTGAAGGGCCTGCAGGGTGCCGCCGACCAGGCGGGTGTCCCGTTTTGCGGCGACAGCGAAGGCGGCATGTTCGGCTTCTTCCTGTTCAAGGATTTGCCACAAAACTACGCCACGGTGATGACCACCGACAGCAAACGTTTCAACACGCTGTTCCACGGCCTGCTGGACCGCGGCGTGTACATCGCGCCCGCCTTGTACGAAGCGGGCTTTGTGAGCGCTGCGCATACCGAGGCGGACATTGCCGAGACCGTGGCGGCGGCGGCTGAGGTGTTTCGGTTGCTATAAGTTTTGTAGCTACTTGTTGTTTATGGGCGCTGCTTGACGCCCCCGTTTTTCCTTGAATTGTCGCGCGTCGGTGTCGGTTCAAGGTGATGCCCTCATGATGTCGTGCGCTATGCGTTGCGCGCGCAGACCTCGCGCAAGGCGGGCGGCGTGGCTCGCGTTCTCCGGCTCACGCTCGCGGGCCAACTGCTCTGACGTGCCCGCGCCACTCCATCAACACCGCACTTGGCGCGCGAGCTCTGCACTCACCGCGAATGGAGCCTACGCCCGCAAGCCCCACCACCCACCTTCACTGGCGGTTCGGGCGCGCCAATATCGATGCCCGGTTCAGACTGATTGCGGATGTACCGCTTTCCGAATTGGTCGCTCCATAGCTGTCATTGGCGCTTGCACCCCGACAGTTGGCAATGAGGCGTCGATTTGGATGATGGGTGCTTCTGATCAAGAGCTGGCGCTCGGCTGCGTCGCCGAAAGCTGCCAATCAGATCGCCGTCGCGGGTCGTCTTTACACCCTTTAGCATCTCGGGACGTCTACCCCGCTGCCGTATCGGCTCTGGCAGTAGGTGCCGATACGGTCGCACCATAGAAGTCCGGCAAGTCGAGGATACACCGGCGGATCGACCGAAGGTCGGTGTGCGGAACACTATGGCTGTAGTTGGAGCCAGCGGCATCACCAAGGTCAAGCACACCTTGCGGCGCTCGGACGGTGGAAATCAGGTCGACGTAGCAGCCGTAGTCTATGCCGTAGACAATGAATCGCTTGCCCGGCTGATCTTTTGCCGACATCCCCTTGCGCAGGACATGCAGCACCCGTTCGTCGTATAGAAAATCGATCAAAGGATCGCGCAGACCCGCCTCCAGCAAGAAGCCCTTCGTCCGACGCTCTTTGATGATCTTTTCGATTAGCCATGTGAGTAGTCGTTTCGCTTCGTGGTGCGCCGACACAGCGGCATCTTTGGTGCCCAAATACCAATTTTGTGCAGCTGTGCGCACGTCTCCCACGGAAATGGATGAATCGTTCGCACGCTGCGCGGCCGCGCTCAGAATGTTGATCGCATCGCGTGGAACTCCCTCGCACGCCCTCACAACTTCTTCGAAGGCGTTCGCCTGGGTAAATGCGGCCGAGATTAGCGCGACCTGGTCTGCGGGGGCGACTGCCCCTGCCTCTTCCATTTCCGCACGCGCGTGTGCGTAGATGAGCGCGCGGAAGAACTCGACGGCCTTGTCTCCGTCGTTGTCGAAGACCATGAAGTCGTCCAAGTTCACAGCCGCTGACACGTCCGCCCCGACCTCGATGCCGACGTTCCCAACCGCTGTGTCCGGGATCATGAACCGGCTGCGCTGCTCAATAGCAGCGATCTTGACCGTAACTCCTCTGATCGGAAGAACAGCGCGCCGAAGCAAATCGGCCAGCATCGGCTGAAGATCGAGTGGCACCTCACTCCATTCGTCAATCAGCAGCCACAATTTAGCCCCCGGGAAGGTCCCAACGACCTTCCGCAGGGCGTTGGAAACGCTGCCAAAATTGACCCGATGAATCTCATGTCCGACGACAGTCTTCTTGGCGGTGACCGCCTCCTTACCGCCGTCAGTGGCCTTGCCTTCCGCAGTAAGAGAGGCAGATGTTGGCGTCGCTGTGACGCCTATTTTAGATTCGGCGTTATATGAGTTCTCAGCTGTAGTGGCCGTTTCGACGGTTGTCGTGCCAACAACCTTCACATCCCGGTGCGAGTCGAAGAGCTCATCGAGTGCGGTACCGGCAGCACCCAAGTCAACCTTTGAGTCATCAGCGAGCGCCTGTTCGAGAAGGTGCCCGTGAATCGCAGCCAACACGTCGATGAGCAGGCGTGTCGCGCGCTGCGAGATAGGTATCTGAGGGTCGGCGTATATACCACCTGTTGATCCCAGATTCCGCATATCGAGCTGCACCGCGACCGTGCCTTCCCTCTCGCGTGCGGTACGAAGAACAGTCAGCAGGTGCGTCTTACCGGTGCCGCGTCGACCAAAGATTAAGTTGTGGTCGACGGATGACAGCGCCGCTAGCACGGCCCCGAAGTCCACAAACGTGCGCGCAAGCGTGGCGTCATTCTGGCGCTCGGCGCGCTTGGCAATGCGCAAGAATGCAAGATTGATTTGGGAAGTCATCGGCAAACCCTCGTTTGTGCGCTTCTCGCCACGATTCGCAGCGGATTGCGGTACTCGACAGAGGATAACCTGTCCAAAGACTCAGACTCATATGCGCATTGGCCGCTTTGGTTCTGCTCATACACCGGCTTCGGATGTTAAGGACTGGCCATGAACAACGGTGGACTGTAAGTCAATTGAGTTGCCAATAGGCCGACACCGACGATCAGCCGTAAACGCTGCATTGAAGCCACTCGCGACAACTCAACGCTCCTTTGGCGAGCCAAATATCCGCCCCCGCAGAGTTTGGGGTAGTTGCCCCCGCCGATTTCTGGGCCTTTGACAGCATGAGGCGGGGGCTACTGCCTCAAACTCTGCCGCTACCAAAGGCGAACGCCACAAAGGTCGGGTCTCGATCCGGCCGATCAGGCGCGAAGCAATCGCCAATCGACCCACCCACCTCAATGCCTGAAGTGCCGCACGCCAGAAAACACCATCGCCACGCCGCGCTCGTTGGCCGCCGCGATCACCTCGTCGTCGCGCATCGAGCCGCCGGGCTGAATGATGCACGTAGCACCCGCGTCCACCACCACGTCCAGGCCGTCGCGGAAGGGGAAGAAGGCGTCGCTGGCCACCGCCGTGCCCACCAATGACAGCTTGGCGTGCTCGGCCTTGATGCTGGCGATGCGGGCGGAGTCCAGGCGGCTCATCTGGCCGGCGCCTACGCCCATGGTCATGCCGCCCTTGCAGAACACGATGGCGTTGGACTTGACGTACTTGGCCACCTTCCAGGCGAACAACAGGTCTTGCAATTGTTCGGGTGTCGGCTGCTTGGCGGTGGCCACCTTCAGGTCGGCCAGGGCCAACTCGTGATTGTCCGCCGTCTGCAGCAGAATGCCGGAACCGATCCGTTTCATGTCCATGGCATTGCGGCCATTGTCCCGGTCGCTCGCACCGCCCTTTGGCAGATCGATTTGCAAAATGCGCACGTTGACCTTGCTCTTGAACACTTCCAGCGCGGCGGGTGTGAAGCCGGGGGCCATCAGCACCTCCACGAACTGTTTGGAGATCTGCTGGGCCGCAGCTTCGTCCAACACCGTGTTCAGCGCGATGATGCCGCCAAACGCCGAGGTGGGGTCGGTCTGGAAAGCCTTGCTGTAGGCTTCCAGCGCGTTCGCGCCTACTGCCACGCCGCAGGGGTTGGCGTGCTTGACGATCACGCAGGCCGCCGCCCGCGCGGGGTCGCCCGCGGCTCCCGCATCGAAGCTCTTGACACATTCCCACGCGGCATCGGCGTCGGCGATGTTGTTGTACGAGAGCTCCTTGCCCTGCAACTGCTTGGCGGTGACCAGTGAGCCCGGTGCGGGATACAGGTCACGGTACAAGGCGGCTTGTTGGTGCGAGTTTTCGCCGTAACGCAGGTCTTGCACCTTCACAAAGCGGCCATTGCTCTGGCCAGGGAACAGGTCCAGCTTGGGCGCGGCGTTGCCGGCAGGCACTTCGTCATGGACCTGCACGGCGGAGAGGTAGTCACTGATGGCGCCGTCGTACTGGCTGATACGGTTG